>NZ_JALLGN010000015.1:0-66005 GCF_023072605.1 Brevibacterium sp. R8603A2 | reverse complement strand
TATTCTTCACGAGCGAAGGCCCCGAAACCCAGTGTTCCGGGGCCTTCGCCCATTCACCACCAAGCACACCCCGGTCGGGGTGTGCCTTCGCGCATTCACCCACGAAGCACCACCCACCGATAGGAGACCCCGGGCTCGGGGGCCTTGCCTCAGGTGCACCCACGCCCGGGTGTGCCTTTTCTCATTCAATGGGGCCTTCGGGCGCGGCCCGCATCCTGCGCTGCACGCCTGGGCAGCGACCCTGGACTCGGGCGACAATGGATGCATGAGCACTCAACCGTTGATCACGTTCCTCACCGGCGCCGGGATCAGCACCGGAGCCGGCATTCCCGACTTCCGCGGGCCCCAGGGAGTGTGGACCAGGGACCCCGAGGCCGAGAAGACCTCCACTCTCTCCTGGTACCTGCGCGACCTGGAGATCCGGAAGCGCGCCTGGCAGCTGCGTGCCGCCTCGGCCGTCTGGGACGTCGAACCCACCCCGGCACACCGTGCGATCGCCGAGCTCGAGGGTTCCGGGCAGATCTCCGGCATCATCACGCAGAACATCGACGGCCTCCATCAGGCCGCCGGCTCGAGCCCCGAACTCGTCTACGAGGTCCACGGCAACGTGCGCCGGTGGCGCTGTGAGTACTGCCGGGCGGCCGGTCCGATGGCAGAGATGATCGATCGGGTCCGTGCGGGGGAGGAGGATCCGCCGTGCCCGATGTGCGGCGGCATCATCCGCGCCACGACGATTCTGTTCGAGGAGATGCTCGACGCAGACGTCATCGACGCCTCCACCTCCGCCGCGGTATCCTGCGACCTCATGATCGCCGTCGGCACCAGCCTGTTCGTGCAACCGGTCGCTTCCCTGTTCCCGCTCGCACTCGAGTTCGGCGCCGCCGGAGTCATCGTCAACGCGGAGCCGACCCCGTTCGACTCCGCCGCCGACGAAGTCATCCGCGGCGACATCCAGGACGCACTCCCCGCCTACCTCGAAGGACTCCGCTCATGACATTCCGCCTCACCGACCTCACCCACCCGATCATCCAGGCGCCGATGGCCGGCGGACCCTCGACCCCGGCGCTCGTCGCCGCGGTGAGCCGAGCCGGTGGACTCGGTTCGCTCGCCGCCGGCTACCGCACCGCAGCGGACATGGTCGATGAGATCGCTGCGGTCCGCCGTCTGACCGACCGCCCCTTCGCGATGAACGTCTTCGTGCCGGAGGTGCACCCGTCTGCTCCGGGCGACCTCGACGCCTACGCCCGCGCGCTCCGCCCGTTCGCCGCGGAGCTCGGAGTCCCGGAGCCCGAGGTCCGGCCCGCCGGCGACGACGAGTACGGCGCGAAGCTCGAGGAGCTCCTCGCCGACCCCGTCCCCGTCGTGTCCTTCACCTTCGGACTCCCCACCGCGGAGCACGTCCACGCGCTGCAGGAGGCCGGGAGTGCGGTCGTGCTCAACGCGACGACCGTCGCCGAGGCGCAGGCGGCCCTCGCGCTCGACCCCGACGCTCTCGTGCTCCAGGGACCGCTGGCCGGTGGGCACCGCGCCCAGCACGACCAGCGGGCCGAACCCTCCGAGCTGCCACTCGAGGCACTCTTCGATGCCGTGCGCGGTCTCACGTCCGTGCCGCTCATCGCCGCCGGAGGACTCGCGACGCGCGCTGACGTGGCTCGTGTGCTCGAGGCCGGCGCGCATGCGGCGCAGGCGGGCACCGCGTTCCTCCTCGCCGCGGAGGCCGGCACCAGACCGCTCCACCGGCAGGCGCTCGAAGCTGGGCGCTCCACCGAGACCGTCGTCACCCGGGTGTTCTCCGGCCGCCCGGCCCGCGGACTGCGCAACGCCTTCATCGAGCGGATGACCCGGCACTCCGTTATCGGTTACCCCGAGGTCCACTTCCTCACCAGCCCACTTCGGGCGGCGGCAACCGACCCCGACGGCATCAACGCCTGGGCGGGGACGGGATACGCGCACTGCAGGCGCGCCTCGGCCGCGGAGATCCTCGCCGACCTCGCTCCCTGAACCCGCGCGCCGCCCCCTCTTCCCATCCGATCGGGGAGGCAATGCTCCGCGCGGGCGGGCCGCGACCGTGCGGAGAACGGCGGATCCAGTGTCGGAAACCTGCTGGAATCAAGTGCTCACAGGTATTGCTAACAGTGTTAGCCGCACGCTAAGGTAACAGTGTTAGCTGCATTCGCATCCAGCCCAGGGGGCATCATGAATCCCGGACAGATCATCACCGTCATCGTCGCCACCATCGTCTGCATCGTCGCCGGGTCGTTCGTTCACGGGGCCCTGCGCCCCGTACGCGTCACCGCGACCACGGACCTCGCGGCATCTCCGGCAGAGGTGTGGGCCGTGCTCGCCGACACCTCTGCCTACCACGAGTGGAACCCTTCGATCATCGAGAGCAGCGGCACCGTCGCGGAGGGGGAGCGCCTCGACAACACCGTGGTGTTCGGTGACGGCACCATGCGCTTCACGCCGCGCGTCCTCGTCGCCGATCCCGGCCGCGAGCTCACGTGGCGCGGCAGCACGGCGGTCCCCGGGCTCGCCGACGGCACCCACTCCTTCGTCCTCTCACCGCTCCCCGACGGCGGCACCCGTCTGACGCAGGAGGAGACCTTCGTCGGCGCCCTCGTGCCGTGGACCACCGGCATGCTCAGGGCGATGGAGCCGGAGTTCGTCGCGGTCAACACCGCGATCGGCGAACGTGCCGCGCAGCTGCAGCAGTCCCGGCCGTGACCATGGATCCAGAGGAGGCCACCACGTCGGACGCTCCGGCCCCGTCCTCCGATCCGCCGGTCATTCCGGAGCGGACCGCGCGCGTCGATGCGATCGTCGCCCGCGCCCGGGTCCTCGTCGAGGACGCCGGGTGGGAGGCGCTGTCGACGCGCATCCTCGCCGACGACCTCGGGATCCGCGCGCCCTCGCTCTACAAGCATCTCTCCGGCAAGGAGGAGCTGCGCACCCTCCTCCTCACCGACGCCTTCATCGAGATCGGCACGCGCTGCTGGGAGGCGGTGCGCAGCGCCGCCGTGGAAGGCGAGGAGTCGGCGGTCGGTGCCCTGCTCACCGAGTACCGGAGCAGTGCGAGCGGCTCCGCCGAGCTCTACCGACTCGCCACCACCGGTCCGCTCGACCGCTCAGCACTCCCGCCCGGGCTCGAGGAGTGGGCGGGCACACCATTCTTCGAGGCCACGGGGGACCCGGTGCGGGCGCAGGCGCTGTGGGCGGCGGCCCACGGGCTCGCGATCCTCGAGGTCGACGGCCGGTTCCCGCCCGGCAGCGACCTCGACGCCGCCTGGCAGGCCCTCGCCCACGCCTTCGAGGTCGGCTGACTGCAGGACCACACCCGACTGCGCGGTATCCCGAACCGAGCGCACAATTGCGCGCTCGGTTTCGGATACCGCGCAGTTCGCTGGAGGCGGTGCGCTCCTCGCCCCGTGCCCCGCTCTCAGGAACCTTCGGAAATCGAGGTCTGGGTCAGGAACGGGCGCGGCGGGAGAGCCAGACGGCTGCGGCGCCGACGGCTGCGAGGAGAGCGCCGATCCCGGCGAGGATCGCCGCGTCCGTGCCGGTGCGCGGCAGCGGTCCGCCGCCCGCCCGATCGTCGGAGTCGTCATCGGAACCGCCGTCGGGACCCGGAGCCGGGGCCTGCGTGCTCGTCGGCGTCGCAGTCGGCTCCGCGTCGTCCGTCGGGGAACCGGTCGGGGCCGGGTCGTCCGTCGGAGTGGGTCCGGTGCTCGGCTGCTCGGTCCCGGGGGCGCTCGGGTCGTCGCCGGGCCGGTCCTCGACGAGGTCGCTCTTCACGTGGTAGAAGGTGGTCGTGCCCGTCACCTCGTTGCCGATGACGAGCATGCCGGCCACGCCCTCGGCGGGGGTCTCCATCTGGGCGGCCGGGACGAAGACGATGCTCTCCGGCCCGGAATCGCCGGCCGCGTCGAGGTCGGCACCGAGGTCTTCCACCCCGAAGTTCCGGTTGTTGAAGTAGGTGACGAACTCCGCGTCGTCCGGCCGGGTGATGTCGTAGACCATGACCCCGCCCACCCGCTCGAGACCGATGAATGCGAAGGTCTTCTCACCGATGGACCCGACCTCGATCGCCTCGGGCTCGGGGCCCTTGTCGTCGGAGCGGTCGTCGAAGCCCGATTCGGCGTTGTCGGAGTTGAAGAAGTCCGGCACGGCCTCCGCGGTGAGCTTCTCGAACTCGTCCCGGGAGTCGAACACCACGGCACCGTCGGTGTCGAGGATCGAGAACGAGCGGCCGCCGAAGCCGTGGATCTGCTCGTAGCACGAGCCGTCGGCGCTGAGCCCGTTCGCGGTGGTCGCCTTGAGCCGTCCGAGGTTCTCGTCGCGCTGGAGCTCCTCGATGCCCATCCCGGCCTCCGCCGCGACGGACTCGCACAGCGGGGCGATGCCGTCCGTGCCGTAATCCTTGACCCGGATCTCCTCGGAGTAGCCGTCCCAGTCGCGGGAATCGCCCTCGTTCGCGGTGAGCAGGTAGTCGCTGCCGCCGATCGACACCGACTTGAGCGTGTCGGGCATCATGAACGTCTGCACCGGCCAGGTGCCGAACCCGATCCCACCGTCCCGATCGGAGACATCGGTGTCGACCGCGGAGAGGTCCTGGGTGCCGAGCGGGAGGAGACGCTCGACCGAGGCCGAGGCGAGGTCGACGACCGCGAGTGCGTTCGCCTCCTGCAGAGAGACGTAGGCGCGCTCACCGATCACCGTCGCGTACTCGGGCTCGAGGTTCTCTGCCACCGGGAACTCCGGGGTGCCGGTGCCGGCGTCCTCGCGGCCGCCGAAGACCCGCACGCCGTCGGGCAGGGCATCGCCCTCGAACGCGCGGAACCCGGCGAGCCGCACATCGTCCTGCTCCGGGGCCGCGACGGAATCCGGCAGGGCGATGACGCCGACCGAGCCCTCCGGGTCGACGGAGTAGTCGTCCGCCGGCTCGCCCTCGTTCGCCACCACGGCGAAGTCCCCGGCGGGGGAGAAGGTGATCGAATCGGGCAGGGCGCCGGTGCGCACCGCGCCGAGCGCCGCCGGCTTCGCACCGGAGAGGTCGAAGAAGGAGATCCACCCGGCCTCGGTCTTCGTCGGGTGCTCGACGGCGATCGCCGCGAGGCCGTCCTCGCGGACCGCAACCGAGTTCGCCACGCCGCCGGCCGGCACCGTCGAACCGTCGGCGGCGGCGATGCCGGCCGAATCGAGCTCGAACAGCTGCTGGGGATCGGCCGGGTCGCTCGAATCGAGGACGTTCACGGTGCCGGCCGCGGCGTTGACGACGAGAGTCTGCTGCTGGGCGGCGTAGTGGACGACGATCTCCGCGGCGCTCTCCTCGAACAGTCCGGTGCGGTGCACGCCGACCGGATCGAGGGTGAGTGCGGGATCCGCCGCCGAGTGCTCGATCGCGCCGGCGGCCCGAGCGGTTGCGGCATGGGCCGTCACGGCCGGGGCGAGGGCGGTGATGCCGACGAGAGCGGTGGTGAGCAGTCCGGAGACGAGAGCGCGGGGCATGGAGGCCTTTCGGTGGGTCGGTGCGGCCGGCGGCGGTGCGCGGGCCCGCCTCCGTGCCGGAGGCGACTCGTCCGAGATTAGGAAGGAGAGGCGGGTGTGAGGCGAGCGTCACGTGGACGGCTGGTGAATTCTCCGGCTGTCCGAGCACGGGTCTAGAATGGGGGTCGACAATCCCACCCCATATCCGCATAGGGAGAACCGTGCCGCATCCTGACGACAGCTCATACCGTTCCGAGCGCCGAGGCGCCGACGGGGACAAGGGAGGTCGCGGGGATCATCGAGGACGCGACTTCCGGCGGGACGACCAGGGCGGCGACCGCCGGGGCCGAGGCACGGGAGCGCACGGCGGCCGGGACGAGCAGCGCTCGCGCGGCGACGATCGCGCGCCGGGCCGTCCGCGCGGTGGCGACCGCGGCCGGGACTTCCGCAGCGACGACCGCGGGCAGCGCGGCGGCGTCCGCCGGAACGACCGCTCCCGGGATCTCCGCAAGGATGAACGGGGCGATTCCCGAGGCGGCTACCGCCGTGACGACCGCGACGACCGGCGTCCCCGCCGGGACGGCGAGGGCAGGGACTTCCGCCGCGATGACCGCCACCGTGACGACCGTCGCCGCGAGGATCGCGGCCGTGATTTCCGGCGTGATGACCGTGGTGATCGACGTCCGCGCCGGGACGGCGACTCTCATGACTTCCGCGGTGGCGACCGCCGGGACTTCCGTCGCGATGACCGCCGGGGCGGAGGCCAGGACGGCCGATCCGGTGGCTACCGCCGTGATGACCGCGGTGATCAGCGTCCCCGCCGGGACGGCGAGGGCAGGGACTTCCGCCGCGATGACCGCCACCGTGACGACCGTCGCCGAGAGGATCGCGGCCGTGACTTCCGCCGTGATGACCGTGGTGATCGGCGTCCGCACCGGGACGGCGACTCCCGTGACGCCCGCGGCGGGGGCCACCGGCACGACCGCCAGGACGACCGCAGGGGTGATCGCCGGGAGGGCGGACCCCGCGGCTACCGGCGCGACGACCGCCGTGATGACCGCGACCGCGACTTCCGGCGCGAGGACCGCGGCGACCAGCGCGGCGGATCCCAGCGCGGCGGACCGCGCCGTGACGACCGGCGTGATGATCGCCGTGACGACCGGCGTCCCCGCCGGGACGCCGAACGCGACTTCCCGCGCCGCGAACGCATCCCGGAGCCCGCGCTGCCCGAGGGCATCACCGGCCGCGAGCTCGCCGGCCCCGTCAGGTCCCAGCTGCGACCGCTCGAGAAGGACAACGCCGAGTCGGTGTCGAAGCACCTCGTCGCCGCCGGTCGGCTCCTCGACGTGGACCCCGAGGCCGCCTACCAGCACGCGAAGTTCGCGCTCAACCGAGCCGGCCGGATCGGTGCGGTCCGCGAGGCAATGGGACTCGTCGCCTACCAGCTCGAGAAGTACGACGAAGCCGTGCGCGAGCTGCGCACCCACCGCCGGATCACGGGCTCGACGGACAACCTCGCACTCCTCGCCGACGCCGAGCGCGGCCGCGGCAAGCCGGACAAGGCCCTCGAGCTCGTCGACGAGGTGGACCCGACCACGGTGCCGCCGGAGCTCTACACCGAGCTCATGATCGTCGCCGCCGGGGCCCACACCGACAAGGGACACGTCCGGGCGGCCCGTGCGCTGCTCGAGAAGCAGAGCTTCACCGGCAACGCCTCCGGAGCGACGGTGCGGCTCATGTCCGCCTACGCCGACATCCTGCGGATCGACGGCGACCCCGAGACCGCCGACAAGTACGAGGAGCTCGCCCGCCGCACCGCGAAGGCGACGAACACGTTCTTCGGCGACGAGGAGCCCGACCCGAACGCCGACGTCGAGATCTTCACCATCGAGGAGATCGAGGACGAGCCCGTGGTCCCCGACACCGCTGAGAGCACGGTCGCCGCTGAGAGCACGGACACCGCTGTGGAATCCGGGACCGCTGCGGATTCCGACACCGGCGCCGGTGCCGACACCGCACAGATCACGGACCCGGACACCGAACCCGGCGCTGCCGCGGACACAGCCGAGTCCGCCACCGCGGCGACCGAGGACATCCCGGCGACCGGTGCCGCGCCATCGGCCCAGCCGACTGCGGAGGCCGACGGCCCCGAGCCCCCGAGCGCTGAGTTCGACCCGGACTCCGCACCGCGCAGCTTCCAGGAGGAGATCGAGGCCGAGGTCGACGAGATCCTCGCCGAGGCCGGATTCGACGACGACGCGGCACCCGCCGGGACGGAGCCGATTCCCTCCGACAGCGAGGCCGAGGCGCTCGCCGAGGGCTCCGCACCGCACGAGACCGCGCCCGAGGCGCCTTCCGAGGCACCTGCCGAGGTCGCCGACGAAGCCGCCGCGGGCTCCGCCGACACCGGCACCGACACCACCGCCGAAGCCGACAGCGAGAACGACACCGACGCCACCACCTCCGCCGAAACCGGCAGCGAGAAGGACACTGACACCGTCACCTCCGCCGACACCGGCAGCGAGAAGGACACCGACGGTGAGACAGACACCGACGAGGACCGTCGCCGCCGCACCGACGACGACGAAGAGATGACCGCGCCGCTGTTCGATCTCTGATGCCGATGGATCCCCGCACCCCGTCCTTCGACTCCGTGCTCCTCGACCTCGACGGCGTCGTGTACGCCGGACCGCACGCGGTCCCCGGCGCGGTCGAGGCGCTCACCGAGCTCGAATCCCGCGGCATCCCGTTCGGCTACGTCACCAACAACGCGTCCCGGGCGGCCGCGGACATCGCCGATCACCTCCTCGAGCTCGGCCTGCCCGCCCGGCCCGCGATCGTCACCACCTCGGCCGGGGTCGCCGCCCGGGCGATGGAATCCGAGCTCGGTGCCGGTACCCGGGTGCTCGTCATCGGCAGCACCGCGCTCGCCGACCTCGTCCGCGAAGCCGGCTTCACCGTGGTCGAGTCCGCCGACGACGGGCCCGACGCCCTCGTCCAGGGCTTCTTCCGCGACATCACCTGGCACGACATCGCCGAGGCCTGCGTCGCCGTGGCCGCCGGCGTCGACTGGTGGGCGACGAACCGCGACCTCACGATGCCGACCGAGCGCGGACTGCTGCCCGGCAACGGCGCCTTCGTCCGCATCGTCGCCGACACCACCGGGCGCGAACCCCGCGTCACCGGCAAGCCGGCTGCGCTCATGCTGCAGACGGCCGCCGCGACGATCGGCGGCACCCACCCGATCATGGTCGGCGACCGGCTCGACACCGACATCGCCGGCGGGCGGGCGGCCGGATACACCTCCGCACTCGTCCTCACCGGGATCCACGACATCCACGACGCGCTCACCGCACCCGCCGAGCACCGCCCCGACCGCATCATCGCCACCCTCGGTGATCTCCTCGCGCCCGCCCCCGCAGCGACGGTCGAGGCGCACACCGCACGCTGCGGGGACGCCGTCGTCACCCTGTCCGGCGGAGTGTTGAGCTCGACCGGCCCGGCGCTCGACGCGGCGGCCGCCGCCCTCGCACTGCTCGCCGAGCAGCCGGCGGACACCGCATGGGAGATCGACCCCGCATTCCCGCGGAGGGCCGATGGCTGACGATCCCCGCCCCGCTGTGTCGGAGTCCGCCCGCCCCGCTGCAGCGGAGTCCGCCCGCCCCGCTGCAGCGGAGTCCGCCCGCCCCGCTGTGTCGGATTCCCCCCGCCCCTCTGCGTCGGATTCCCCCCGCCCCACGGTGTCGGATTCCCCCCGCCCCACCCCGGCGAGCGTCGCCGGTCGGCGTGACACCGCGGCCTGGGAAGCCGAGCTCGCCCGTCTCCGCGCGCTTAAGCCGGCCGAGTCCCTCGCCGCGGCCGAGGCGCTGCTCAGCGACCTCGACGAGGGGCTGCGTTCCCTGTGAGCAGCCGCCCGCCCGGCGCGGATCCCGGCCCGCCCCGGCCGGATCCCGGCCGGTCGGATGCGGAAACCGGCAGTCCGGCCCGCCTCGACCGCGCGCTCGTCGCCCGCGGCCTCGTCCGCTCCCGCACCCGCGCCGCCCGGGAGATCGCCGCCGGCCGCGTGTTCGTCGACGACCGGGCGGTGACCCGAGCATCCCACCCCACGCACCCGGGATCCCGCCTCGAGGTCCGTGCCGCGGACCCCTGGGTCGCCCGGAGCGCCCACAAGCTCCTCGGCGCACTCACCGACCTCGACTGCGAGGACGCCCCGCGCGCGGCGGTGTGCCTCGACGCCGGGGCCTCGACCGGCGGTTTCACCCAGGTGCTGCTCGACCGCGGGGCCCGGCGCGTCCACGCCGTCGACGTCGGCCACGCGCAGCTCGACCCCGCACTCCGCTCCGACCCCCGCGTGCACTCCCTCGAGGGCCACAACCTCCGTGAGCTCGAGCCGTCCTGGCTCGCCCCCGACACCGCCGTCGACCTCGTCGTCGCCGACGTGTCCTTCATCTCCCTCACCCTCCTCCTCGACCGACTGCTCGCCGTCGCCCGCCCCGGCGGTCTGCTCCTCCTCATGGTCAAGCCCCAGTTCGAGCTCAGCCGCGCCGCGCTCGACAAGCACGGGGTCGCCCATTGCGCGGACGACCGCGCAGCCGCCGTCGTCCGGGTTTTCGACGCGGTGACCCGTCTGGGCGGCGCGGTGCTCGGCTGGGCGCCCTCCCGCCTGCCCGGCCCCACCGGCAACCGGGAGTACTTCGTGTGTGTTCGCGCGCCCCTGTCGGTAGGATCGTCCTCAGTGCCGCCGGAGCCCCAGGTCACGGCGGCCGACATCAGCCGCCGGATCAGCGAGGAGGACACATGAGCCGCACCATCGTCGTCGTCCTCCACCCGCACCGCGTTGACGCCCGGTCCGCCGCCCTCGAGGTGTGCCGGACGCTCGACAGCGACGGCATCCGCCCGGTCATGCTCGAGACCGAGTACCGCGCGCTCGTCGCCTACACCGGGGTGCCCGACACGGAGATCCAGGTCGTCCCCGACGCCGAGCTCGACTGCCTCGCCGAAGGCTGCGAGCTCGTCATGGTGCTCGGCGGCGACGGCACCATCCTCAAGGCCGCCGAACGCTTCCACCGCTCCGGCGTGCCGATCATGGGGGTCAACCTCGGCCACGTCGGGTTCCTCGCCGAGAGCGAGCGGGAGGACCTCGCCGAGGCCGTCCACCGCGCCTCGGCCCGCGACTACATCGTCGAGGAGCGGATGGCCCTCGACATCACCGTCTACGACCGCGACGCCGTCATCCACCGCACCTGGGCGCTCAACGAGGCCACGATCGAGAAGAGCGAGGACTGCCGGATGATCGACCTCGTGCTCGGGGTCGACTCGCGCCCGGTGTCGAGCTTCGGCTGCGACGGCGTCATCCTCGCCACCCCCACCGGCTCCACCGCCTACGGCTTCTCCGCCGGTGGCCCCATCGTGTGGCCCGACGTCGAGGCCCTCCTCATGGTGCCGATCAGCGCCCACGCGCTCTTCGCCAAGCCGCTCGTCGTCTCACCGGCGGCGCGCCTCGGCGTCGAGTTCCTGCCCTCGGCCCCCGGCGTGGGTGCCGTGCTGTGGTGCGACGGCCGACGTGAGATCGACGTCCCGCCCGGCGCCCGCATCGAAGCCGCCCGCGCCCGCACCCCGGTCGCGCTCGCCCGTCTCAACACGAGTCCCTTCACCGACCGCCTGGTGGCGAAGTTCCACCTGCCCGTCACCGGCTGGAGGGGACCGGTGAGGAACCCGCAGTGATCGTCGCGCTCCAGCTGGAGAACCTCGGCGTCATCCCCGCCGCCCGCCTCGAGCTGTCCCCGGGGCTCACCGTCGTCTCCGGTGAGACCGGGGCCGGCAAGACGATGTTCGTCACCGCGCTCGACCTGCTCACCGGCGCCCGCGCGGAGTCCCACGTCGTGCGCGCCGGGGCCGAGCGCGCAGTCGTCGAGGGCGTGTTCGACCTCAGCGGCGCCGACCCATCGGTCGCCGAGCGGATCGTCGAGGCCGGGGGAGAGGCCGAGGACGAGGCGATCATCGCCCGCATCATCCCGCGCGCCGGCCGGGCCCGGGCCACCGCCGGCGGGCGTACCGTGCCGCTCGGCGTCCTGAAGGACGCCGGCCACGGACTGGTGAGCATGCACGGCCAGTCCGAGCAGATGACCCTGCGGCAGGCCGCGACCCAGCGCGAGCTCCTCGACACCGCCGGGGGAGAGCCGGTGGCCCGGGCGCTCGCGGACTACCGGGAGGCCTACACCCGCTGGCGCACGCTCACCGCCGAGCACGAGCGCCTCCACGCCACCGCGGCCGAGCGCGCCGAGAAGATCGCCTACCTCACCGCGAGCCTCGAGACGATCGACCGGATCCGCCCGCAGGCCGGGGAGGACGTCGAGCTCACCGCGCTCGCCGCCCGCCTGGGCGCGGCGGAGGACCTCAAGTCCGCGGTGACCGGCGCCCACGACCTGCTCGTCGGCAGCGACTGGGAGGAGACCGCGAACGCCGCCGACCTCATCAACCGCGCCGCCGCCGAGGTGTCCCGCGCCGCCGCGACGGACGACACCCTGAGCCCGCTCGCCGCCGCCGTCACCGACGCCGCCCTCCGCCTCGCCGACACCGCCGCCGAGCTCTCCGGCTACCTCCAGGAGTTCGACGACCTCGGTGCGATGTCGCTCGAGGACGCCGAGGCCCGCCGCGCCGAGCTCGGCTCGCTCGCCGCGTTCGGCCCCGACGTCGAGGCCGTCCTGGCGTTCGAGCAGCGCGCCGGGGCCGAGCTCCTCGAACTGCAGAACTCCGAGAGCTCGCTCGGCGACATGGACGCCCGCGTCGAGGCCGCCGCCGCGGCGGTCGAGGCCGCCGGGGACACGCTGCGCACCGCGCGCGAGCACGCCGCCGCGGAGTTCGCCGCCGCCGTCGGCGCCGAGCTCGCCGCCCTGTCGATGCCGCGCGCCCGGCTGAGCTTCGAGATCGCCCCGGCCGCCCCGCACGCGCTCGGCGCCGACACCGTGCGGATGCTCTTCACCGCCCACGATGCCGCCGCCCCCGGCGACATCGGCAAGCTCGCCTCCGGCGGCGAGCTGTCCCGGGTGATGCTCGCGATCGAGGTCGTCAAGGCCGGGCACAGCGCATTCCCCACCTTCGTGTTCGACGAGGTCGACGCAGGGGTGGGCGGTCGCGCCGCGATCGAGATCGGCCGCCGCCTGGCGATCCTCGCCCAGCACTCGCAGGTCATCGTCGTCACCCACCTCGCGCAGGTCGCCGCCTGGGCCGACCAGCACCTGACGATCGTCAAGGACGACGCCGCCGACGGCGCGGTGTCCGGGGTCCGCACGCTCGATCGGGAGGGGCGCCTCAGCGAGCTCGCCCGCATGCTCGGGGGCATGGCCGATTCCGAGAACGCCCTCGCCCACGCCGCCGAGCTGCTCGACACCTCGACCGCGGAGAAAGCCGGGTTCGCCGAGGACGGCGTGACAGAATGAGGGCACCATGAGACTGCGCAAGGGCCGAGAGACCATTCCCACCGACACCCTCGTCGGACCGGCCGTCGTGCGCGCAGACCCGCGCACCAAGGACCTCACCAAGCGCCTCCAGGCCGGGGAGATCGCTGTCATCGGCCACGCCGACATCGACCGGGTGTCCGCCGAGGCCCTCGTCGCCTGCCGGCCCGCCGCCGTCGTCAACGCCGCCCGCTCGATCTCCGGGCGGTACCCGAACATCGGGCCCCGGATCATCGTCGAGGCCGGCATCCCGCTCGTCGACGGGGTCGGCGAGGAGGTGCTCGCCGCGGTCGCCGAGGGCGAGGAGCTCACCCTCCACGACGGCGAGCTGCTCCGCGGTGAGGAGGTCGTCGCCGCCGGCCAGGTGCAGACGCTCAGCCGCATCGAGACCTCCATGCGGGAGGCCGAGGCGGGGATGAACACCGTGCTCGTCGACTTCGTCGAGAACACCATCGAATACATCCGCAAGGACTCGGACCTGCTCGACGAGGAGATCGTCGTCCCGCACGTCCGCACCGACTTCACCGACCGGCAGGCCCTCATCGTGGTGCGCGGCTACCACTACAAGGAGGATCTCGCGATGCTCCGGCCCTACATCCGCGAGTACCGCCCGGTGCTCATCGGGGTGGACGGCGGGGCCGACGCGATCCTCGAGGCCGGTCACACCCCGGACATGATCGTCGGCGACATGGACTCGGTGTCCGACGCCGCCCTGACCTCCGGCGCGGAGCTCGTCGTCCACGCCTACCGCGACGGCCGCGCGCCCGGCGTCGAACGGCTCCAGGAGCTCGATCTCGAGTGCGTGCTCTTCCCGGCCTCCGGCACGAGCGAGGACATCGCGATGCTCCTCGCCGACGACAAGGGCGCCCCGCTCATCGTCGCCGTCGGCACCCACGACACCGTCATCGAGTTCCTCGACAAGGGCCGCCGCGGCATGGCCTCGACGTTCCTCACCCGCCTCCGCGTGGGCTCGAAGCTCGTCGACGCGAAGGGCGTGTCGCTGCTCTACCGGCAGCGGATCTCCAACACCCAGCTGTGGGTGCTCGCCCTCGCCGGCCTGCTCGCGGTGTTCGTCGCGCTCTCCGCGACCGCCGCCGGGCAGACGGTGTTCGGGCTCATCGCCGCCCAGTTCGACGGCATCGCACGCTGGTTCCAGAGCCTGTTCGGACTGGGCTCGGCGACCGCGGACGTCGCGGCCGCCGGCCTCGCCCCCCTCATCCCAGGAAGACTCCCGCTGTGATCGATTTCCGCTACCACCTCGTCTCGCTGATCTCGGTGTTCCTCGCGCTCGCGGTGGGCATCGTGCTCGGTGCCGGGCCCCTCAAGGAGCCGATCGGCGATTCCCTGCAGAGCCAGGTGGACGCACTGCGCACCGACCGGGACAACCTCCGCTCCGAGCTCGACGCGGAGCGTGCCTCCGCCGAGGAGCTCGACCAGTTCGTCGTCGCCTCCGCCCCGGAGCTGCTTGCCGACTCCCTCACCGACGCCGAGGTCGCGCTCGTCGGCTCCCCGGGGGCGGATGCCGACGCGCTCACCGCGCTCGACGAGCGGCTCACCGAGGCCGGCGCCGAGGTCGTCATGCAGGTGTCGCTCGCCGAGACCGCGCTCGACCCCGAGGGGGCCGGGGACCTCATCGAGACGCTGCGCGGCATCGACCCGAGCCTGCCGGACGGCGCGGCCGAGGCGCTCACCACCGCCCTGGCCCGTGCGCTCACCGCCGGTGCCGGGACGGCGGGCGGCAGCGGTGAGGAACCCGCGGACGCGGCGCAGCCCGGATCCGGCACCGCGCCGCGCGGCGCGGAGCCCACCGCGGCGCCCGAGGACGCCGGGCCCACCGTCTACACCGCCGACCAGGCCGCCCAGGTCGTCACCGCGTTCTCCGACGACGGTCGGCTCACCGGCTCGGACTACGCCGCCGCGACCGCCGTGATGTTCGTCGCCCCGCCGGCCGCGGAGACCTCCGCGGAGGCCGAGGCGACCGAGTCGACCGCCCCACCGCAGTCCGAACCGGATTCCACCGGCGCGACATTCGCCACCGCGCTCGCCTCCGGTGCACCCACCGTGGTCACCGGCACCCGCGCGTCGGCCGAGCGCGGCCTGCTCTCCGCACTGCGCTCCGACGACTCCGGCATCACCACCGCCGACGGCCTCGAGGTCACGGCCGGCCCCGTCATCGCCGCGCTCGCCCTCGAACAGGCGATCGCCGGCAACCCGGGCGCCTTCGGCTTCGCCGACAACGCGCAGTCCGTCGTGCCGAGGGCCGAGCAGTGATCCGCAGCCTCGTCCTCGCCGGAGTCGGCGCGGCCGCCGGGTTCGGCGTCGCCCGTGCGCTCACCGCCGCCCGCCCGCTGCTCGACCGAGCCGGTCGCCTCGACCGCCCCAACCACTCCGGGGCGAGCGTGTCCCTCATCGAGGGGCCTGCCGTCGCCGCCGGGCTCGCCGTCGCAGCGCTCGCCCTGCCGCGACCCGCCCACCGGTTCGCCGCCGTCACCGCGACCGCCGCGGCCGGCGTGCTCGGCGGGATCGACGACCTCATGGAGACCGGGTCCGCGAAGGGCCTGCGCGGCCACCTCAGCGCGCTCGCCCGCGGCGAGGTCACCACCGGCGGGCTCAAGGTCCTCGGCATCCCCGCCGCATCCCTGCTCGCCGCCGCGGTCGTCCGGGAGCCCCGCCCGCTCGCGGGTTCGGCGGTGTTCGGCCGCTGCGTGGACACCGTGCTCGCCGGCGGCGTCATCGCCGGCAGCGCGAACCTCGTCAACCTCCTCGACCTGCGACCCGGCCGCGCCCTCAAGGCTGCGGGACTCGTCACCGTCCTGGGGCCGCTGCACGGGCCGGCCGCGGTGCTCTCCGGCGGCGTGCTCGGCACCGCGGCGGCAGTGTGGGGCGAGGACCTCGCCGGACGCACGATGCTCGGCGACACCGGCGCCAACGCGCTCGGCGCAGCACTCGGCACCCGCACCGCCCTGCAGGGCTCCCGCGGGGAGCTCCTCGGCGTCCTCTCCCTGCTCGTCGCGCTCACCCTCGCGAGCGAGAAGGTCTCGTTCACCCGCGTCATCGAGGCCACCCCGGTCCTGCGCGAGCTCGACGCCTGGGGCCGGACGCCGGCCGCCCCCGCCGCTCCGTGACCTCCCGCTGGGTCCGGCTCCTCGCCAACGCCGCGCTCGCGGTCTCCGTCATCACCCTGCTCTCGCGCTTCGTCGGGTTCGCCCGCTGGCTCGTGTTCTCCCCGACGGTCGGCGCCGGCGCGGTGGGCACCGCCTACCAGACCGCCAACCAGGTGCCGAACATCCTCTACGAGGTCGTCGCCGGCGGCGCACTCGCCGGCGCGGTCGTGCCGCTGCTCGCCGCGCCGCTCGCCCGGGCGGACCCGCGCGCCGTGTCCCGCATCGCCTCGGCGCTGCTGACCTGGGCGATCACGCTCACCCTGCCGCTGGCCGTGCTCGTCGCGGTGTTCCACCGGCAGCTCGCCGGCGTGTTCGTCGAGGCGGAGTCCGACACCGGCCGGTTCGCCGGCCACTTCCTCCTCATGTTCGCCCCACAGCTCGTGCTCTACGCGATCGGCGCGGTCCTCACCGGGGTGCTCCAGGCCCACCGGCGCTTCCTCTGGCCGGCCTTCATGCCGCTGCTCTCCAGCCTCGTCGTCATCGCCACCTACCTGGCCTACGGCGCGGTCGCCGGCGGGCCGGAGACCGCGGAGCCGAGTGCGCTCGCGCTGCTCGGCTGGGGCACCACCGCCGGGGTCGCGATGCTCGCCCTGCCGCTCGCCCTGCCGACCGCCCGCACCGGGGTGCGGCTGCGCCCCAGCTGGAGGTTCCCCGCCGGTGTCGCGAGCCGTGCAGCACGCCTCGCGACGGCCGGGATGACCGCCCTGCTCGCCCAGCAGGTGTCCGTGCTCATCACCCTCGTCGTGTCGAACACCGTCGGCGGCACCGGCGTGTTCGTCGTCTTCAGCTACATCCAGGCGGTGTACCTGCTGCCCTATGCGGTGCTCGCGGTGCCGATCGCCACCGTCGTGTTCCCCACCCTCAGCCGGCAGGTGGCCGAGGCCTCCGCGGAGGTCGCCGCGACGGTGGCGACGACCACCGGGATGATCATCCGCGTCGGCTTCGCCGGCTCGGTCGTCCTCGTCGCCGCCGCCGCACCGCTCGCCGCGTTCTTCTCCTCCTTCGACGCCGCCGCCCGCAACCCGGACGTGCCCTTCGGCACGATGGCCGCCGGGATCACGCTCATCGCGCTCGCCGTGCCCGGCTGGTGCATGGTCGCCTGGGCCTCGCGCGTGTTCTACTCCCTCGAGCACTCCCGGTACGCCGCGATCGGCACCACCACCGGCTGGCTCCTCGTCGCGGGCACCGTGGCGCTCGGCGGGCTGGTCCTGCCCGGGCTCGTCGCCGGCGGGATCACGCTGCCGGGCCTCGCCGGCTCCCGCGCCGCGGCCGGCCCGGCCGGTGCCGGGGGAGCGCTGAGCGTGAGCGAGGCGACCCTCCTCCTCGTCTGCGCGGGCCACGCACTCGGCATGATCGTCGCCGGTGTCCTCCTCGTCGTCCTGCTGCGCCGGGCGGCCGGGCCGGAAGCGGTGCGCGGCACCGTGGGCGGCACGCTGCGCACGCTCGTCCTCGCCGTGGCCGCTGCGGTCGGCGCCGCGTGGACCTCCCACCTCCTGCTCGCCGCGTTCGCCGGCCTGCCGCCCACCGTGGGAGCCGTGCTCGCCGGGGTCCTCGCCGCGCTCGCCGGGCTCGCCGTCATGGGCGCCGGCCTGCTCGCGGTCGACCGCGGGCTGCTGCGTGCCGGGCTGCGTCTGGCGGCCGGCCGGGGCGAAGACCGGCCCGGCGGTGCGGCGGGCTCCGCGCGCCCGCACCCCTCCGATGCGGACCGTCCCGGGTCGGACCCGGCCGGGTCGGATTCCGCTCCCCGGATCGAATAGGCTGGAGACCGACGTCGACGAGGGGAGCGGTGGTGGCACGACATGGTGAGGCCCGCGCGCACAGCGCCGCCGGTGCAGCGGATGGAGGACCCCTGCGGATCCTGCTCGTGCTGGCCACCTCGACCGGCGGCGTCGGCACCCACGTCGCCGCCCTCGCCCGCGAGTACGCCGCGGCCGGGCACGCCGTCGGCGTCATCGGCCCCGCCGCCACCGAATCCCACTTCGGATTCACCGACCATCCCGGCGTCCGCTTCGCCCCGCTCGAGCTCGGCACCTCGGTGGGTCCGCGCGACTCCGCCGCGCTCGGCCGCCTGTCCCGCCTCGTCACCGCCTTCCGCGCCGACATCGTCCACGCCCACGGCTTCCGCGCCGGCCTCGTCACGCTCGCCGCGCTCGGCCGGATCCGCCGCCGCGAGCGCCCCGTGTCGGTCGTCACCTGGCACAACCAGGCCGCCGGCACCGGCGCCCGGGGCCTGGCGGAGAAGGCCGTGGAGCGCTACGTCGCCCGCCGCGCCGACCTCACCGTCGGGGCGAGCGAGGACCTCGTGCTGCGCGCCCGCGCCTGCGGGGCGCAGACGGCCGTGTTCGCTCCCGTCGCCGCCCCGGACGCCGCCTTCACCGAGGACGTCAACATCGCGCTCCTGCGCTCGCAGAAGATCCGTGAGCTCGGCCTGCCGCGCGGCTCCGTGCTCGTGCTCGCCGTCGGCCGCATCGCCCCGCAGAAGAACTACCGACTGCTCCTCGACGCGTTCTCCCGGATCACCGCCGAGCACCCGGAGGCGCACCTGCTCATCGCCGGCAGCGCCGACGCCCACGAGCTCGCCGCCCTCGAGCAGACGGTCGCCGAGCAGCGGCTGCCGGTGCGCTTCCTCGGGCAGCGCTCCGACATCGCCGCCCTCAACCAGGCCGCCGACGTCTTCGTCCTCACGAGCGGCTGGGAGGCGCGCGCCCTCGTCATCCAGGAGGCGATGATGGCCGGCCGCGCGATCGTCGCCACCGCCGTCGGCGGCGTGCCCGGGCTGCTCGGCGACGCCGGCCTCCTCGTCCCGCCCGGGGACCCCGAGGCGCTCGCCGCCGCCCTCGGCACCCTGCTCGCCGATCCCGCGGAGCGGTCCCGGCTGGGCCGGCGCGCCGCGCTCGCCGCCGTCGACCTGCCGCGCGAGCCCGAGGTCGCCACCACCCTCCTCCACCACTACCGCGCCGTCCTCGGACGGTAGGCTGAACCGCAGACCCGACGACCGTGAGGATGACGATGAGCCCGACCGCGATGACCTCTGCCGACACGACCCCGGTGACCCCGGAGGAGTCGGCCGACCCCGCAGGCGTCCCCGCGCTGCCCGCCGACCTCCGCATCCTCCACGTGCTCACCGGCACCGACGGCGTCGTCGAGGAGGTCGCCGCACTCGCCGTGGCCCGGCACCTGCAGGCCGGCTACAAGGTCGCCGTCGCCTCCGACCGGCGCACCTTCTCAGCCCTCGACCTGCCCGTCGACGACCCGCGGCTCGTCCATCTCGACATCGACGTCAAGACCGGCCCCCGCCCCGGCGATCCGGGCCGCGCCTATGCGCTCCACCGCTACTACCGGCACATCGACGTCGTCCACGCCCACGGCCTCCATGCCTCCGCGATCGCCGGCCTCGCGATGACCGGCCTGCCGGAGTCCCTGCGCCCGGCCCTCGTCGCGACCGTCGGCCGCTTCCAGCCGCGCAGCCCCTTCGCCGCCGCCGATGCCCGGGTCGTGGCACGCACCGCCGCCGTCGTGCTCGGCACCACCGAGCCCGTCGTCGAGCACTTCGCCGAGGACGTGCCCGTGGTGTCCCGCGCCCGGCTGCTGAACCCGGACGTCCGCACCGTCTACGAGCCCGTGCGGAGCCGTGCGCAGATCCGTGAGGCGCTCGGCGTGCGCGCCGGCACCTTCCTCGTCGCCGTGCCGCTCGAGCTCGTCGACCACCCGGCACTCACCACCGCGCTCGAGGCGGCCGTCCGGCTGAGCGAGCACCGCCCCGACCGCCGCTGGGCGACCGTCTTCACCGGCGCCGGCCGGCTCCGCAGCGTCATCGCGAGCGAGTTCGTGCCCCGCCGCGCGGACATCATCCTCGCCGACGTCGTCGCCACCGTCGACGTCGTGGCCGGCTCCGACATCGTCGTCGCCGGCGACCGGATGTCCGCGATCGGTCCCGAGGGCGTCATGCAGCTCGCCCGCCCGGCCATCCACCTCGGTGCCCCGCGGGGTGCTCGTGCCTGGGGCGACTCCGCCGTGCACGTCGACACCGACGACACCGACGGCCTGCTCGCCGCGATCGCCCACCTGTCCGACAGCCCGGCCGCCCGCGGCGCCTCCGCGATCGCCGCCAAGCGGCGGGTCATCGACATCAGCGGCCACGGCTACCTCGCCGGCGAGCTGCTCGACGTCTACGCCGCCGACGCGCTCCCGAACCGGCGCTGACCCCCACCCGCCCCTCCCAGCTGATAGGATCGAGTTCCGTGGTGAATCGATTGAGCACAAGCGGACAGCACGGCACCCGTCATATCTTCGTGACCGGCGGTGTCGCCTCATCTCTCGGCAAGGGGCTCACGGCCTCCTCCCTCGGGCATCTTCTCGCACAGCGCGGCCTCGCGGTCGCCATGCAGAAGCTCGACCCCTACCTCAACGTCGACCCGGGGACCATGAACCCGTTCCAGCACGGTGAGGTGTTCGTCACCGAGGACGGCGCGGAGACCGACCTCGACATCGGCCACTACGAGCGCTTCCTCGACACCGAGCTCGACGCGAGTGCGAACGTCACCACCGGCCAGGTGTACTCCAACGTCATCGCCAAGGAGCGCCGCGGCGCCTACCTCGGCGACACCGTGCAGGTCATCCCGCACATCACCGACGAGATCAAGACCCGGATGCGGGCGCAGGCCGAGCGCACCGACGGCGAGGCCCCCGACGTCATCATCACCGAGATCGGCGGCACGGTCGGCGACATCGAGTCCCAGCCGTTCCTCGAGGCCGCCCGCCAGATCCGCCACGACATCGGCCGCGAGAACGTGTTCTTCATCCACGTCTCGCTCGTGCCCTACCTGGGCCCCTCCGGCGAGCTCAAGACGAAGCCCACCCAGCACTCCGTGGCCGCGCTGCGCTCGATCGGCATCCAGCCCGACGCGATCGTGCTGCGCTCCGACCGCCCGCTGCCGGACTCGATCCGCAACAAGATCGCCTCCTCCTGCGACGTCGACTTCGAGGCCGTCGTGTCCTGCGTCGACGCCCCGAGCATCTACGACATCCCGCGCGTCCTCCACGACGGCGGGCTCGACGTCTACGTCATCCGCCGCCTCGACCTCGGCTTCCGCGACGTCGACTGGGACACCTGGGACCGGCTCCTCGAGCGCGTCCACCGGCCCAAGCACACCGTGGAGATCGGCCTCGTCGGCAAGTACATCGACCTGCCCGACGCCTACCTGTCGGTGACCGAGGCCTTGCGCCACGGCGGGTTCGCCAACGACGCGAAGGTCAACATCCACTGGATCGCCTCCGACGACTGCGAGACCCCCGCCGGGGCGGCCGAGCACCTCGGCGGCCTCGACGCGATCTGCGTGCCCGGCGGGTTCGGGATCCGCGGCATCGAGGGCAAGCTCGGCGCCCTGACCTACGCCCGCACCGAGGGGATCCCCCTGCTCGGCCTGTGCCTGGGCCTGCAGTGCATGGTCATCGAGTACGCGCGCAGCGTCACCGGCATCGCCGAGG
The DNA here is from genome assembly GCF_023072605.1 of Brevibacterium sp. R8603A2. Classification (NCBI taxonomy): domain Bacteria; kingdom Bacillati; phylum Actinomycetota; class Actinomycetes; order Micrococcales; family Brevibacteriaceae; genus Brevibacterium; species Brevibacterium sp. R8603A2. The sequence goes on along the minus strand of NZ_JALLGN010000015.1, from coordinate 44,413 downwards.
CATCCTCGAGCGAATTCGACCCGGGCACCCCGGAGCCCGTCGTCGCGACGATGGCCGAGCAGCTCGACTTCGTCGAGGGCGAGGGCGACCTCGGCGGCACCATGCGCCTGGGCACCTATCACGCCAAGCTCCTGCCCGGCAGCGTCATCGCAGAGACCTACGGCGCCGAGGAGATCTCCGAGCGCCACCGGCACCGCTACGAGGTCAACAACGCCTATCGGGAGCAGATCGAGGCGAGCGGGCTCGTGGTGTCCGGCACCTCGCCCAACGGCCAGCTCGTCGAGTTCGTCGAGCTCCCCGCCGACGTCCACCCGTTCTACGTCTCCACTCAGGCGCACCCGGAGTTCAAGTCGCGGCCCACCGACCCGCACCCGCTGTTCGCCGGGCTCGTGCGCGCCGCGCTCGACCGCCAGCGGGATCTCTGAGCCGATGGCAGAGGCCGAGCTCCGCGACGCATTCGGCGCTCCGGAGATCCTCAGCAGCGAGGTCGCGTACTCCGGCCTCGTGTGGGACGTCGTCCGCGAGACCTTCCGGCTCCCGGAGTCCGACGAGCCGCTGACCCGCGACTTCGTCGCCCACCCCGGAGCCGTCGCGGTCGTCGCGCTCGACGCCGACGACCGGATCATGCTCATCCAGCAGTACCGCCACCCGATCCGTGCCCGCGATTGGGAGATCCCCGCCGGCCTGCTCGACGTGTCCGGCGAACCGCCTCACCTCACCGCCGCCCGCGAGCTCGCCGAGGAGGTCGACCTCGCGGCCGCCGACTGGCACCTGCTCGCCGACCAGCTGTCCTCCCCGGGCGGCATCAGCGAGACGCTGCGGATCTACCTCGCCCGCGGCCTGTCCGCCACGGCCGAGGAGTTCGACCGCTCCGGCGAGGAGAGCGGGATCGTGCCCCGCTGGGTGCCGCTGAGCGAGGCGAAGGCCGCCGTCGTCGAGGGCCGCATCACCAACGCGACCGCCGTTATCGGAATCCTCCAGGCCGACCTCGCCCGGGAGCGCGGCTTCACCGGGCTCCGGCCCGCGGACTCGCCGTGGCCGGCGCGCGCCGTGCACTCCCGGGAGCCGTCCTGAGCGGACCCGGGGACCGCTGATGGCGCGCCGCGGGGCGGAACTCCTGCCCGAGGCCGTCCCCGGCCTGCGCGGACCGGCCGCCGATTACCTCGCCCACCTCGAGCTCGAGCGCGGGCTCAGCCGCAACACGCTCGACGCCTACGCCCGCGACCTCGGCCGCTACCTCACCTGGCTCACCGCGCAGGACGCGCGCGACTACACCGCGGTCACCCCGGAGGACCTGCGGACCTTCGTCGCCGGGCTCGCCGACACCGGGCTCGCGGTGCGCAGCCGCTCCCGCATCACCGTCGCGGTGCGCCGCCTCCACGCCTTCCTCCACGCCGAGGGCCTCACCGGCACCGACCCCGGCGTCGACGTCCGCCCGCCCTCGGCCACCGAGCGGCTCCCCAAGGCGCTGAGCATCGCCGAGGTCGAATCCCTCCTCGCCACCGTCGTCGGGGACTCCGCCGCGGAGCTGCGCTCGCGTGCCCTGCTCGAGCTCCTCTACGCCACCGGGGCCCGGATCAGCGAGACCGTGGGCCTCGACATCGACGATCTCGACCTCGAGCACCGGATCGTGCGGCTCTACGGCAAGGGGAGCAAGGAGCGGCTCGTGCCGCTCGGCGCGCACGCCGCGCGGGCGCTGGACGCCTGGCTGGTGCGCGGTCGGCCGCAGATGAGCGCCGCCCGGGCCGCCGGCTCCGAGGGCGCGGCCCGGGGGAGGAGCGGGGACCCCGAGCGGCGGCAGCGCGCCGGGGCGGTGTTCCTCAACCAGCGCGGCGGCCGGCTGTCCCGGCAGTCGGCATGGCAGACCATCCGCACCGCCGCCGAGCGGGCCGGGCTCGCCGCCCACGCCTCCCCGCACACCTTTCGCCACTCCTTCGCGACCCACCTCCTCGAGGGCGGCGCGGACATCCGCGTCGTGCAGGAGCTCCTCGGCCACTCCTCGGTGACGACGACGCAGATCTACACCCGCGTGACCTCGGAGACCCTGCGCGAGGTGTATGCCACCTCCCACCCGCGGGCGCGATAGGGTGGACAGCAGCCGATCACGAGAAAGGTGACCATCCGCGTGGCCGATTCGCAGCAGAGACTCGACATCCCCGGGGCCGAGGACCGCCTCGGTCCCACCGGTCGTCCGACCCGGGAGTTCCCCGAACCCGCACCGCTGAGCGCGCACGGGCCGGCCCGGATCATCGCGATGGTCAACCAGAAGGGCGGGGTCGGCAAGACCACCTCCTCGATCAACCTCGGGGCGGCGCTCGCCGCCTACGGCCGCCGCGTGCTGCTCGTCGACTTCGACCCGCAGGGCGCCCTGTCGGTGGGCCTCGGCGTCAACCCCTACGACCTCGAGCTCAGCATCTACAACGTGCTCATGAGCTCCCGGGTCGACCCGCACGACGTCATCGTGGGCTCCAACGTCGAGGGCATCGACATCCTCCCGGCGAACATCGACCTGTCCGCCGCGGAGGTGCAGCTCGTCAACGAGGTCGCCCGCGAGCAGGTGCTCGCCCGGGCGCTCGCGAAGGTCGCCGGCGAGTACGACGTCATCCTCATCGACTGCCAGCCCTCGCTCGGCCTCCTCACCGTCAACGCGCTGACCGCCGCACACGGCGTCATCATCCCGCTCGAGACTCAGTTCTTCGCCCTGCGCGGCGTCGCGCTCCTCGTCGAGACGATCGAGAAGGTGCAGGACCGGCTCAACCCCGGCCTCGAGATCGACGGCATCCTCGCCACGATGTTCGACGGCCGCACGCTGCATGCGCAGGAGGTCATCGCCCGCGTCGTCGAGGCTTTCGGCGACAAGGTGTTCGACACCGTGATCAACCGGACCGTGAAGTTCCCCGACGCCTCCGTCGCCGCCGAGCCGATCACCTCCTTCGCCCCCTCGCACACCGGGGCGGAGGCCTACCGCCGCCTGGCGCGCGAGCTCATCGCCCGCGGAGGCGCCCCCTGAGCACCGGCGGATTCGTCGTCGAGCTGGACAACTTCTCCGGCCCGTTCGACCTCCTGCTCGGCCTCATCGGCAAGCGCAAGCTCGACATCACCGAGGTCGCCCTGTCCGAGGTGACCGACGAGTTCCTCGCCTACGTCTCCGAGCTCAAGGGCCGGACCGGGCTCGAGGAGCTCTCGAGCTTCCTCCTCGTCGCCGCCACCCTGCTCGACCTCAAGACCGCACGCCTGCTGCCGAGCGGGGAGGTCGAGGACGAGCTCGACCTCGAGCTCCTCGAGGCCCGCGACCTCCTCTTCGCCCGGCTCCTCCAGTACCGCGCATTCAAGGGCGTGTCCGCGGAGTTCGCGGTGCAGATGGCGACCGCCGCGACCCGCACGGCCCGCTCGGTGCCGCTCGAGCCGGAGTTCGCGAACATCCTGCCGCCGCTGCAGAGGACCGCCACCCCGCGCGTGCTCGCCGCGCTCTTCGCCACCGTCCTCCAGCGCGACCGCACGCCCCCGACGGTGTCGATCGACCACCTCCATCTGCCGCAGGTCAGCGTGCCGGAGCAGCGCTCGCTCATCCTCGCCCGCCTGCAGCCCGGCGTCACGCTCGACTTCGCGGAGCTCGTCGCCGATGCCGGGGACACCCTCGTCATCGTCGCCCGCTTCCTCGCGCTCCTCGAACTGTTCAAGGCCGGGCTGTGCGCCTTCGACCAGCCCGAACCGCTCGGCGCCCTGCGGATCAGCGGGGTGGAGCCGGAGGCGGGAGTCGCGGACGCCGGGGGAGGCACCGCGGGCGGGGCCGGGACGGCCGCACTCACCGACACCGACGAATGGGAGACCGCCGATGACTGACACCGGATCCGAGGCCGACCGCACGGGCGAGGGGACTGCGGTCGAGGGTGCCGGGACGGCGCCCGGAGCGGGGACACCGGCCGGGGAGGCCGCCGTCGATGAGGCCCTGCTCACCGCGCTCGAGGCCGTCCTCATGGTCGTCGACGAGCCGCTCGAACCGGTGCAGATCGCCGAAGCGCTCGGCACCACCCCGGACGAGGCGCTCGCCGCGCTCACCGAGCTCGCCGCCGACTACGACGGCCGCCGCGGCTCACGCCGCCGCGGCTTCGAGCTGCGCCGCGCCGCCGGCGGCTGGCGCATCTACTCCCGGGCGGACCACCACGGCACGGTCGCGGACTTCATCACCGCAGGCCAGTCCGCGAAGCTCTCCCAGGCCGCCCTCGAGACCCTCGCCGTCATCGCCTACCGGCAGCCGGTCACCCGCGCGCGGATCTCCGCGATCCGCGGCGTCAACGTCGACGGCGTCGTGCGCACCCTGCTCATGCGCGGACTCATCGTCGAATCCGGGGCGGATTCCACCTCGGGCGCGGTGCAGTTCGTCACCTCCCGGGTGTTCCTCGAGTCGATGGGCCTCGAGAGCCTCGACGAGCTGCCCGACATCGCCCCCTACCTGCCCGCCGGCGACGACGTCCCGACAGTCGACTGACGGGCCGACTGCGCGTCAGGGGTCGATCGAGTGCGGATCTCGGCCCGAAACCGCACTCGTTCGACACCTCAGCGCGCGATCGGGGCCTCGGTAGCGGGAGGCGAGGCGCGGGGGCGCGGGCGTGGTCGGCGGGAGGCGTGCGAGTTTGAGACAATGGACCCCATGAATGCCTCAGATCCCCGGTCGCCCGGTCACCGTTCCAAGCGCCCCAGCCGCAAGGAGCGCGGGCGGCAGACTCCCGCTCCCGCCGTCGACGCCCACCGGCCCGACGGCGTGCGCCTGCAGAAGATCCTCGCCGAGGCCGGCCTCGGCTCCCGCCGCGCCTGCGAGCAGCTCATCACCGAGGGCCGCGTGACGGTCGACGGGGAGACGGTGCGCGAGCTCGGCACCCGGATCGACCCCGCCACCCAGACGGTGAGCGTCGACACCATGCCGATCACCGCCCACACCGACAAGGTGTACCTCGCGTTCAACAAGCCCGCCGGGGTCGTCACCGCGATGAGCGACCCCGAGGGCCGCCGCTGCCTCGCCGACTACCTGCGCGACCGCCCCGAGCGCCTGTTCCACGTCGGCCGCCTCGACTACGAGACCGAGGGCCTGCTCCTCATCACCAACGACGGCGAGCTCTCCAACCGGCTCACCCACCCCTCCTACGAGATCTCCAAGACCTACCTCGCCGAGGTCCGCGGCCCCGTCCCCAAGGACGCCGGCGCCCGCCTGCGCGAGGGAATCGAGCTCGAGGACGGGATCTCCCGCGTCGACTCCTTCAAGCTCGTCGACTCCACCCCCGGCTACGCGCTCGTCGAGGTCGTCCTCCACTCCGGGCGCAACCGGATCGTGCGCCGCCTGTTCGACGCCGTCGGCACCCCCGTGCAGCGCCTCGTGCGCACCCAGTTCGGCCCGATCCCGCTCGCCGAGCAGCGCCAGGGCAAGGTCCGCGACCTGCGCCCCGACGAGGTCGGCGCGCTCACGGAAGCCGTCCGCCTGTGACCCTGCCCCACGTCCACATCATCGGCACCGGACTGCTCGGCACCTCGCTCGGCCTCGCGCTGCGCCGGGCCGAGTACCCGGTGACGCTGTCCGACCAGTCGCCGACCGCCGTGCGGCTCGCCGCCGACATGGGCGCCGGCACCGCCGCGGAGCCCTCGACCGCGGACATCGTCGTCGTCGCCACCCCGCCGGACGTCGCCGCCCGCACCATCGTCGCCGCACTCGACACCTGGCCGGAAGCCACCGTCACCGACGTCGCGAGCGTGAAGACCGCGGTCCTCGCCGAGGCCCGCGCGCTCGCCGGGGACCCGGTGCTCGCCCGCTACATCGGCTGCCACCCGATGGCCGGCCGGGAGCGGTCCGGGGCGATCGCCGCCCGCGACGACCTCTTCCTCGCCCGCCCCTGGGTGGTGTGCTCCGACGAGGACACCCCGGCCGACCGCCTCGCCGCCGTCGTCGCGCTCGCCGAGGCCACCGGCGCCGCCGTCGTCCACCTCGACCCCGAGTTCCACGACTCCGCCGTCGCCCGCGTGTCCCATGCCCCGCAGGTGCTCGCCTCGCTCATGGCCGGCCGGCTCAAGGACATGCCCGCCGACGGGGTGGCGCTCGCCGGGCAGGGGCTGCGCGACGTCACCCGGATCGCCGCCTCGGACCCGGGGCTGTGGACGCAGATCCTCGCCGGCAACGCCGCCGAGGTGCGCACGGTGCTCGCCGATGTCCGCGCCGACCTCGATGCGCTCATCGACGCCCTCGACCTCGCACCGGGTGCGCTCGCCACGATCGCCGGGCTGTTCGCCGCCGGCAACGAGGGCCACGACCGGATCCCCGGCAAGCACGGCCAGGCCCCGGCCCGGTACTCCTCGGTCACCGTGTTCATCGACGACGCACCCGGCACTCTCGCCCGCCTGTTCGCCGACGTCGGCGAGCTCGACGTCAACGTCGAGGACATCCGCATCGACCACGCCACCGGCATTAAGCTGGGCAGTGTGGACATCTCCGTCATCCCGTCCGCCCAGGTCACCCTCACCGAAGGACTGGCCGCGCGCGGCTGGTGGGTGCCGGAGGCGGCAATCGACACCGAAGGAAGAGAATGACAGTCATCGCCATCGACGGGCCCAGCGGCGTCGGCAAATCGAGCGTCTCCCGCGAGGTCGCCCGGCGCAGCGGGTACGGCTACCTCGACACCGGTGCGATGTACCGGGCCGTCGTGTGGCTGTGCCTCAACCGCGGGACCGCCGACCCCGGCGACGTCGTCGAGCTCGTCCGCGGCGCCGACCTCGAGATCTCCACCGACCCCGACATCGCCGAGGTGACGATCGACGGCATCGACGTCACCACCGAGATCCGCGAGCCCGAGGTGTCGGCGAACGCGCAGATCGTGTCCGCCGTGCCCGAGGCGCGCACCGAGCTCATCGAGCTCCAGCGGCAGATCATCGCCGCCGCCGCACCCGGGATCGTCGTCGAGGGCCGCGACATCACCACCGTCGTCGCCCCCGAGGCGGAGGTCCGGATCCTCATGACCGCCGACGAGTCCGTGCGCATCGCCCGCCGCTCGAAGGAGCTCCACGGCAGCGCCGACGCCGCGGCCGTGCAGGCCACCCGCTCCCAGATCGTCGACCGCGACGCGAAGGACGCACAGACCACGAGCTTCCTCACCGCCGCCGACGGCGTCCACACCCTCGACACCACCGACATCGATTTCGAGCAGTCCGTGGCAGCCGTCATGGGTCTGGTCGAGAAGGCCGAACATGACTGAATCAGACCCCACCGGCGGCTCCGCCGGCACCTCTTCCGGCACCTCCTCCGCGGCCGAGGACTTCCTCGCCCGCCCCGACGAGGACCTCGCCGACCGCGTCGCCGGGATCGCCGACGACGAGGCCGAGCAGCGCGCCTCCTCGCTGCGCGCCGGCCTCGAATCCTATGAGCTCGAGGACGAGGACCGGGCGCTGCTGAGCGCCTACGAAGACGGCGACACCGGCCCCGAGGTCACCGGGCCCGCTCCCGTGCTCGCCGTCGTCGGCCGTCCCAACGTCGGCAAGTCCACCCTAATCAACCGCATCCTCGGCCGCCGCGAGGCCGTCGTCGAGGACGTCCCGGGCGTCACCCGCGACCGCGTGAGCTACTCCGCGGAGTGGAACGGACGCCCGCTCACCCTCGTCGACACCGGCGGCTGGGACATCGATGCCAAGGGCATGGCGTCCCGGATCGCCGAGCAGGCCGAGGTCGCCGTCGAGATGGCCGACGCCGTCGTGTTCGTCGTCGACGCCACCACCGGCCCGACCGCCACCGACGAGCACGTCGTGCGGATGCTGCGCCGGGCCGGGAAGCCCGTGGTGCTCGCGGCGAACAAGGTCGACGACGAGCGCGGCGAGCTCGCCGCAGCCGAGCTCTGGTCGCTCGGCCTCGGCGAGCCGCACCCGGTCTCCGCGATGCACGGGCGCGGGGTCGCCGACCTCCTCGACGTCCTCGTCGACGTGCTGCCAGAGGTGTCCGGCATCGACGCCCTCTCCGAGGTCGGGGGACCGCGCCGCGTCGCCCTCGTCGGCCGGCCCAACGTCGGCAAGTCCTCTCTGCTCAACCGGCTCGTCGGGAGCGAGCGGGTGCTCGTCGACAACGTCGCCGGCACCACCCGCGATCCGGTCGACGAGCTCGTCGAGCTCGGCGGGCGGCAGTGGCGCTTCGTCGACACCGCCGGCATCCGCAAGCGCGCCCGGCAGGCGAGCGGTGCCGACTTCTACGCCGCGCTGCGCACGCAGACCGCGCTCGAGCGCGCCGAGGTCGCCGTCGTCCTCCTCGAGGCCGACCAGACGCTGAGCGAGCAGGACGTCCGCATCATCAAGACGGTGACGGAGACCGGCCGCGCGCTCGTCCTCGCCTTCAACAAGTGGGATCTCATGGACGAGGACCGCCGGCACTTCCTCGAGCGCGAGATCGAGCAGGACCTCCAGCACGTCGAATGGGCGCCGCGGGTGAACATCTCCGCCAAGACCGGACGGCACGCCGACCGGCTCGTGCCGGCGATGGAGCGCGCGCTCGACAGCTGGGACACCCGGATCCCGACCGGCCGGCTCAACGCCTTCCTCGGTGAGCTCGTCGCGGCCAACCCGCACCCGGTGCGCGGCGGCAAGCAGCCGCGCATCCTGTTCGGCACGCAGGCCTCGAACCGGCCGCCCAAGTTCGTCCTCTTCACCACCGGGTTCCTCGAGCCCGGCTACCGCCGCTACATCACCCGGCGCCTGCGCGAGACCTTCGGCTTCGAGGGCACCCCGCTCGAGATCGGCATGCGCATCCGCGAGAAGCGGAAGCGGCGGTGAGCACCGCGTCCGGCAACCCGGCAGGGCACCTCGGGCCCGGCGGGGAGCCGCTCACCGCTCCGGCGAGCAGCGCGGAGGCAGCCGCGGGCGCGCTCTGGCCGCGCTACCTCGTCGTCGTGCTCGGGGTGGCCGGGCTCGCCTACGGCGTGCACTTCTTCCAGTCGCTGCAGTCGATCGTCGCCCCGGTGTTCCTCGCGATGAACCTCGTCATCGTCGCCTACCCGCTGCAGCGCTGGCTCGTGCGGGTCCGGGTGCCGCGGTTCCTCGCCGCGATGGTCACCGTCGTCGTCGTGCTCGTCGTGCTCCTCGGGTTCTTCGGCCTCACCGCCTGGTCGATCGCCGAGCTCGTCATGGTCATCCCCGAGTACACCGAGGAGATCACCGCGACCTACGGCGAGGCGCTCGCCTGGCTGTCGACGCTCGGGGTGACGAGCGGGTTCGTCGAGCAGCAGCTCGCCGCCTTCGACGTATCCACCCTGTTCTCCACCGTCGGCTCGCTGCTGTCGAACGTCAGCCTCGTCCTCACCGCGCTCATCACCGTGATCATGGCGGTGTTCTTCGTCGCGATGGACTCGATGTCGTTCCCGCGGCGCCTGCAGGTGACCTCGGCGATCCGTCCGCGGTTCGGCCGCGCGATGCAGATCTTCGCCGCCGGAGTGCGCCGGTACTGGGTCGTCGCGACGATCTTCGGCCTCATCGTCGCCGTCCTCGACCTCGTGGCGCTGTGGATCATCGGAGTTCCGCTCGCGCTCGTGTGGGGCGTGCTCGCGTTCCTCACCAACTACATCCCCAACATCGGCTTCGTCATCGGCCTCGTCCCGCCCGCGCTCATGGCGCTGGTGAGCGGCGGCTGGTGGGACGCGCTGTGGGTGGTCATCGCCTACTCGGTGCTCAACTTCGTCATCCAGTCGATCATCCAGCCCAAGTTCACCGGCGAATCGGTGGGTGTCACCCCGTTCATGTCGTTCCTCTCCCTGCTGTTCTGGTACTGGGTGCTCGGCTGGATGGGCGCACTGCTCGCGCTGCCGGCGACCCTGCTCCTCAAGGCGCTCCTCGTCGATGCGGACCCGCGCGCCCGCTGGGTCAACAACCTCATCGCCTCCGACCTGTCCACCGGGTCGAGCCTGCCGGTGCGCCCGATCCGTGCCGCCCAGGGGATCACCGGGCGCTCCGTCGTGGTGCCGGGCGACCCCGGCGAGTTCGACCGGATGCGGGCGGCCACCGGTGCGAGTGCTGCGGGCGCCTCGGGCGCGGGGGCGGCGGCACCGGACAGCCAACCGGCGGAGCCCGCGCATGGGAACGTGGCCGACCGCGGCGCTGCGGGAAGCTCCGCGGAGAGCTCCGCGGTGGACGGTGCCGCGGCCACGGGGACGGGCGCCTCGGGCGCGTGGCCCGATGTCGAGGAGCCGGCGCCGGAGGAGCTCGTCATGCGCGCCCCCTTCCTCCGTCCGCCCGAACAGGTCGCCGACGAGTCCGTCGACCCCAACGATCCGGAGGGCGTGGAGAGCGCGGGATCCGGGGACGGAACCGGATCCACCCGGGGCGACCGGCGCGAGGGGTCCGACGGCGGAGACGGCCCGGCCGGGGGAGACCCGCGGACCCCCTGACGCGGGCGGCATCTGCGGTTACCATGACGTATGGCTGAAATACTCGAGATCCACCCCGACAACCCGCAGCCCCGCCTGATCCGCAAGGTCGCCGAGGTCATCGCCTCCGGAGGGCTCGTCGCCTATCCCACCGACTCGTGCTACGCGCTCGGCTGCGCGCTGGAGAACAAGCAGGGGATCGAGCGGATCACGCGGATCCGCAAGCTCGATTCGAAGCACCACTTCACGCTCATGTGCGACGACTTCGCCCAGCTCGGGCAGTTCGTCATCGTCGACAACTCCGCGTTCCGCACGATCAAGTCGCTCACTCCCGGGCCGTACACCTTCATCATGAAGGCCACGAAGGAAGTGCCGCGGCGGATGATGCACCCGAAGAAGCACTCGGTGGGCGCACGCATCCCGGAGAACCGCACCGCACTCGCGCTCGTCGGGGACGTCGGCGAACCGATCCTGTCCTCGACCCTGCTGCTGCCCGGAGCGGAGGACCCGCTCACCCACGCCGCGGACGTGCAGGACGAGATCGGCAACGAGGTCGACATCATCATCGACTCCGGCGTGCCCGGGGTCGTCCCGACGACCGTCGTCGACTTCACCGAGGGCGCCCCGGTGGTCCGCCGGGTCGGGGCCGGGAACGTCGACCGCTTCGACATCGACGAGACCTGACCACTCGATTTCAGGCGGTTCCTGTGAACGGATCCGCAGGATTCTGCGATCTCGATCGGGTCGGTTGAGATTGCGGAGAACGGCGGAATTGCTCTCAGGAACCTCCTGAAATTGCGGTCTCAGGGGGTGATGTCCCGCTTGCGGATCTTCCCCGTGGGGCCCTTCGGCAGGGCGTCGACGAACCGGATGATCCGCGGGATCTTGTAGGCCGCGAGCTGCTCACGGCAGAAGGCCTCGACCTCGGCCTCCGTCAGCGTCTGCCCGGGCATCGGGGTGATCACCGCTGTCACCGTCTGCCCGTAGTGCTCGTCGGGGCTGCCGATCACGGCGGCCTCGAGGACCTTCGGATGCTCGTAGAGCACCTCCTCGACCTCGCGCGGGTAGACGTTGTAGCCGCCATGGATGATGAGGTCCTTGATCCGGTCGACGATGGAGAGGTAGCCGTCGGCATCGAGCCGGCCGAGGTCCCCGGTACGGAAGAAGCCGTGCTCGTCGAAGGCCGCCGCGGTCGCTTCGGGATTGTTCCAGTACCCGGCCATGACCATCGTGCCGCGCAGGTACACCTCGCCGACCTCGTCGACGGCGCAGTCCGCGCCGTCCGGGCCGACGACCCGCACCTCGAGCTGCGGCACCGGGATCCCGACCGAGCCGGGGACGATCCGCCCGTTCCACGGGTTGAAGGTGCCGAAGGCGCTCGTCTCGGTGAGTCCGTACCCTTCCGCGATCTGCGCCCCGAACCGGGTCTCGAACTGCCGCATGAGCTCGACGGCGATCGAGGCGCCGCCGGACAGGGCGAGACGCAGCGTCGTGGGCACCCGGTCCGACTCGACCCGGAGGATCGCGTTCCACATCGTCGGCACCCCGGCGACCACGGTGAGCCGGTCGTCGATGATCGTGTCGTAGAGCTCGCGGGCGTCGAACCGCGGCAGCAGGGTGAGCGGCACGCCGCTGGTCAGCGACACCGTCGCGACCGAGGCGAGCCCGAACACGTGGAACAGCGGCAGCGCGGTGCCCGAGCGGTCCTCGGGCCCCATGCCGGAGATCTGCCGGCCGACCTCGGCGACGGCGAGCAGGTTGCCGACGGTGATCATCGCACCCTTGGGCCTGCCCGTGGTGCCCGAGGTGTAGAGCAGTGCGGCGAGATCGCCGGGGTCGCGCGGCAGCGGTGCGAAGTCCGCCGGATCGCTGACCGGCTCGGGGTCGCCGGCGAGCAGCTCGATGGTCTCGAAGCGGGTCCCCGTGGTCGAGGCGGATGCCCGTCCGGCCTCGGCGACGGCCGGGTGGGCGAGGACGAGCCGGGCGCCGGAGTCGGTGATGAAGAAGTCGAGCTCGCGCTGGGTGGACAGCGGGTTCACCGCGACGACGGCGATCCCGAGCGCCTGCGCGCCGAAGAACTCCGCGAGGAACTCCGGGCAGGTCGGGGCGATGAGGACGATCCGGTCCCCGGCGGCGAGACCGGCGGCGGAGAACCGCTCGGCGGCCCGGGCGATCGCGGTGACGAGGCCGGCGCGGGTGAGCTCCACCCGGTCGGCCCGCCGCGGCCCGCGCACCGCGACGGCGCTCGGGTCCGCTGCGGCATTGGCGATGAAGGCGTCGACGGGGTTCCGCGGCGCTGCGGAGGCGGTCGAGGGGGCGGGTGCGGTCATGAGACTCCTGTCGGGACGGTGATGTCTGTGGGACGGGTGTCGGCAGATGCCGACGAGTCGGTGGGGCGGGTTCCGGTGGTGCAGATGCGGGCGTCGGCGTCCGGCTCGGCGCTGAGCCCGAGCGCGTTGACCCACAGCGTGGTGAGCGTGTCGACGAGCTCATCGATCCCCTGCGAGGTGCGGAAGCGGGGGTTCTCGCGATCATCGACGAAGATGTGGAAGCACATCCGGCTCACCATCGAGGACAGCGCCTGGGACACGAGCAGCGGGTCGAGGTGCGGGTCGACCGCCCCCGTCTCCTGGAGCTTCGCGATGCCCTGGGCGTTGCGTTCGACGAAGGCCCGCGCCCGGCGCAGCCGCACCTCGCGGATGCCGGCATCGACGTGCGCCACCTGGTCCATGAGCCCCATGAGGTCGGCGTTCTCCCGGTAGGACTCGATGTATTCGCGGTTGGCCCGCCGGATCCGCGACACCCGGTCGAGGACGACCTCACCGGAGTGGTCGGGGGAGAGGACCGGGGTGTAGGCGCTCTCGATGATCGCAGCGAGGATGTCCTCGCGGTTGCGGAAATACGTGTAGAGGGTGCCGGTCGAGCAGCCGGCGCGGTCGGTGATGTCGGAGAGCTTGGTGTCGAAGTACCCCTGTTCGGCGAAGACGGCGCGCGCGGCCTGCACGAGGTTCGCTCGGGTGCGCTCGGCTTTGGCGCCCATCCGGCCCTCCATTGGATCGGTGTCGATGAATTCGTGACGAACGAATGTTTGGTCAGGCTTGAAATTGAGGCCTGCCTCAACTATAGATAGATGGTGAGGTCGGTCACAAGGACGTCACCGTTTTCAATCGGAGAGGAACCACATGGATGTGAACTCGAAGACCGCAGTCGTCACGGGCGGCGCCGGCGGGATCGGGCGAGCCCTCGCGGAGGAGCTCATCCGCCGCGGCGCGCGCGTGCTCATCGCGGACATCGCCCCCACTGTCGGCCAGGTCGCCGAGGAGATCGGCGCCGCCTCCTGGCAGGGCGACGTCGCTGCCGCCGACGGGGTCACCGAGCTCCTCGCCGCCGCCGAGGCCGCCCACGGGCCCGTCGATCTCTACTTCGCCAACGCCGGCATCGTCGGCCCCACCGGGATCGGCGAGGACGAGGACGAGTGGGATCGCGTGTTCGACATCAACGTCCGCGCCCACATCCGTGCGGCCAAGGCCCTCGTCCCCGGCTGGCAGGCCCGCGGTGAGGGGTACTTCGTGTCCACGTCATCGGCTGCGGGACTCCTCACCCAGATCGGCCAGGCCGGCTACTCGACCACCAAGCACGCGGCCGTCGGCTTCGCCGAGTGGCTCAACATCACCTACGGCGACGACGGCATCCGCGTCTCCTGCCTGTGCCCGATGGGCGTCAACACCCCGCTGCTCACCGGCGGGGAGCGCGCCGCGGACGCGGCGGACCGGACGGCGAACAAGGCCGTGACGTCTGCCGGGCGGGTGCTCGAGCCCGCCGAGGTCGCCGAGGTCGTGCTCGCCGCGGTCGAATCCGAGACCTTCCTCATCCTCCCGCACCCCGAGGTGCTCGACATGTACCGCATGAAGGGCTCCGACTACGACCGCTGGCTGCGCGGCATGCGCCGCTACCGACGCACACTCGCCGGCGGATCCGCGAGCTGAGCGGCCCGTCGCCGGGCACCCGTCCACCACACACACCCGCCACCCACCACCCCACCCGCTGACGCACCCGACACCCCACACAGGAGTGACCATGTTCGAAGAGACCGCACGCGCCAAGAAGTACCGCGAGGACCTGCTCGCCTTCATGGACGAGCACGTCTACCCGGCCGAATCCGTCTACGAGGAGCAGATGGCGGCCGCCGACAGCCCGCACACCCAGCCGCAGATCCTCGAGGACCTCAAGGTCGAGGCCCGCAAGCGCGGTCTGTGGAACCTGTTCCACCCGCACGAGGAGTGGGGCCCCGGCCTGACGAACCTCGAGTACGCCCCGCTCGCCGAGATCATGGGCCGCTCGATCCACCTCGCCCCGGAGGCGACGAACTGCAACGCCCCGGACACCGGCAACATGGAGGTGTTCACGCTCTTCGGCACCGAGGAGCACAAGGAGAAGTATCTCAAGCCGCTGCTCGACGGGAAGATCGCCTCCGGCTTCGCGATGACCGAGCCCGCCGTCGCGAGCGCGGACGCCACGAACATCGAGATGACGATGGAGAAGGACGGCGACGAGTACGTCCTCAACGGCCGCAAGTGGTTCACCTCGAACGGCTGCCACCCGTTCATCAAGGTCCTCATCGTCATGGGCAAGACCGACCCGAGCGCGGAGACCCACCGCCAGCAGTCGATGATGGTCGTGCCGATCGACGCCCCCGGCGTCACCGTCAAGCGCAACCTCACCGTGTTCGGCTACGACGACCGCGAGGGCCACGCCGAGGTGCTCTTCGAGAACGTCCGCGTGCCGTCCAAGGACGTCCTCAAGGGCGAGGGCGAGGGATTCGCGATCAGCCAGGCCCGCCTCGGCCCGGGCCGCATCCACCACTGCATGCGGGCCATCGGCATGGCCGAGCGCGCCCTCGAGTTCATGTGCCGCCGGGCGGAGTCCCGCGTGCTGTTCGGCACCAAGCTGTCGGAGAAGGCGAACATCCAGGACTGGATCGCCGAATCCCGCGTCGAGATCGACCAGGCCCGCCTGCTCACCCTCCACGCCGCGGACATGATGGACAAGGTCGGCAACAAGGAGGCGCGCACCCTGATCTCGGAGATCAAGGTCGCCGCCCCCAAGGCCGCCCTCAACGTCATCGACCGGGCCATCCAGGTGCACGGCGGCGGCGGTGTGACCGGGGACTTCCCGCTCGCGGAGATGTACGCCCACGCCCGCACCCTGCGGATCGTCGACGGACCCGATGAGGTCCACAAGATGACGATCGCCCGCAAGGAGCTCAAGAAGTACCGCTCCTGAGCACCGCCGCAGCCGCGGTCCCGGCCATCGCCGGGGCCGCGGCACCACCGACTTCCACCAGCATTCGAAGGAGAAACCCATGACCCAGCGCACAGCGATCGTCACCGGCGGAGCCCGCGGCATCGGTGCCGCCGTGAGCGAACGGCTCGCCGCGGACGGCATGAAGGTCGCCGTCCTCGACCTCAATGAGGCGGACGCCCAGCAGGTCGTCGACCGGATCGTCGCCGCCGGCGGCGAGGCGACGGCGATCGGCGCCGACATCACCGACGAGGCCGCCGTCGAGCAGGCCGTCGCCTCCGTCGCCTCGACCCTCGGCCCGCCGACCGTGCTCGTCAACAACGCCGGCATCATCAAGGACAACATGCTGTTCAAGATGACCCCGCAGGAGTTCCAGGTGGTGCTCGGCGTCCACCTCACCGGCAACTTCCTCATCACGAAGGCGTGCCAGAAGCACATGGTCGAGGAGAAGTTCGGGCGCATCATCTCGATGTCCTCGACCTCGGCGCTCGGCAACCGCGGTCAGGCGAACTACTCCGCGGCCAAGGCCGGCATCCAGGGCCTGACGAAGACCTACGCGATCGAGCTCGGCAAGTTCGGCGTGACCGCGAACGCGATCGCCCCCGGCTTCATCGAGACCGACATGACGAAGGCCACCGCCGAGCGGGTCGGGATCTCCTTCGAGGACTTCACCGCGGGTGCGGCGAAGCAGATCCCGGTCGCCCGCACCGGCAAGCCCGAGGACATCGCCCACACCGCCTCCTTCCTGGCCAGCGAGGGCGCCGGCTTCGTGTCCGGCCAGGTCATCTACGTCGCAGGAGGGCCGAAGAATTGAGCACCGAACCCCTGAGCGCCCAGCAGCGGCGCATCGACGAGGCGGTCGCGGCGGCACAGGCCGCCACGACGGACGGGATGAGCGCCGGTGAGCGCTACGGAGTCCTCTACGACCACGGCCTGGCCTGGGTGAACTTCCCTGCCGGCGACGGAGGCCTCGGGGTGTCGACGAGCCTGCGCGAGTACGCCGCGCAGCAGGTCGCCGCCGCCGGGCTCGAGACGCCGCCGAGGGGCAGCAACACGATCGGCTTCGGCATGGCCGGCCCGACGATCGTCGCCTACGGCACCACCGAGCAGAAGAAGATCCTGCGCGACATCTACACGCTCGACACGATCTTCTGCCAGCTCTTCAGCGAGCCCGGCGCGGGCTCCGACCTCGCCGCCGTCGCGACCCGCGCGGTCGCCGAGGGCGACGTGTACAAGGTCAGCGGCCAGAAGGTGTGGACCTCGGGCGCGCAGAACGCCGACATGGCGATCCTCGTCGCCCGCACCGACACCTCCGTGCCCAAGCACCAGGGCCTGAGCTACTTCCTCATCGACATGCACGCCCCCGGCGTGGAGGTCCGCGGGCTGCGCCAGATCACCGGCGAGGCCGAGTTCAACGAGGTGTTCCTCACCGACGTCGAGGTCCCTGCGGCGAACATGCTCGGCGAGCCCGGGCAGGGCTGGAAGGTCGCCAACACCACGCTCAACAACGAGCGCGTGGCGATCGGCGGCGGGTCCCCGCGCGAGGGCGGGATGATCGGCGTCGTCGCCCAGGCGTGGCGCGATCACCCGGAGTACCGCGACCCGCTGCTCCAGGACCGCCTGCTCGAGCTGTGGGTCGAGGTCGAGGTCGCCCGCATGATGGGGGAGCGGCTGAGCCAGAAGCTCGCCGCCGGTCAGCCCGGACCGGAGGGCTCGGGCGCCAAGCTCTCCTTCGCCCTGAACAACCAGGAGCTGTCGAGCCTCGACATCACCATGCGCGGCGTCGACGGCCTGCGCTACGACACCTACGAGATGCGCCGCCCGAGCGAGTACTCGATGACCGGCCGGATCCCCGGCTACCGGTACCTGCGCGCCAAGGGCAACTCGATCGAGGGCGGCACGAGCGAGATCATCCGCAACATCATCTCCGAACGAGTCCTCGGTCTGCCCGGTGAGCACCGGGTCGACAAGGACGTGGCATTCAAGGACCTTCCGAAATGACCGATATCGATCTCCTGCCCAGCGAAGTCGAAGAGGATCTGCGGTCCAGCGTCCGCAAGCTCTTCACCGACCGCAGCGACGCCGAGTCCGTCGCGAAGCTCTACGACGACCCGCACACCGACACCTCCGGACTTGACCGGGCCTGGGCCCAGGAGCTCGGCCTCGCGGCCCTGCTCGTGCCCGAGGACCTCGGGGGAGCGGGCGCGAGCGCGGCCGAGGCCGCAGTCGTCGCCGAGGAGATCGGCCGGGCCGTCGCGCCCGTGCGGTTCCTCAGCTCCGGCGTGCTCGCGACCACCCTGGCCGTCGGCGTCCGCGCCGGCGACCTCGCCGGCCGGCTCGCCGCCGGCGAATCGTTCGCCGCGATCGCGTTCACGGCGTCCTCCCCGCAGATCCGTGCCGAGCTCACCGTGGGCGGCGACGGGGACTCCGCCACCGTGTCCGGGACCGTCGCCGGGGTGATGGACGGTGCGGGTGCCGACGAGTACCTCGTTGTCACCGGCACCGGTTCCGACACCGTCGTCGCGCTCGTCGCGGCCGAGCACGTGCGCACCGAGGCGTTCCTCAGCTTCGACCAGACCCGTCGCCTCGCCGACGTGACCTTCGAGTCCGCGCCGGCCACGGTGCTCGGACGCGGCGAGCAGGCCGCGCAGGCCGTGAGGACCGCCGAGATCTTCGGTCGCATCATCCTCGCCGCCGAGCAGTACGGTGTGGCGCAGCGGGCCTTCGACCTCACGCTCGAGTACATCAAGGGACGCCGCCAGTTCGGCCGTGCGATCGGCTCCTACCAGGCGATCAAGCACCGGATGGCCGACCTCTGGCTCGAGGTCTCGCAGACCGGGGCGGCCACGATCTACGCCGCCCGCGTCGCCGCCGCCTGGCAGGCCGGGGAACAGACGGAGGACGAGGTCGAGCTGTGCTCGCTCGTCGCCGGCTCCTACGCCTCGACCACCGCGGTCCACGCCGCGGAGGAGGCCGTCCAGCTCCACGGCGGCAACGGCATGACCTGGGAGTACCCGCTGCACCTCTACCTCAAGCGGGCCAAGGCCGACGAGCTCATCCTCGGCCACGCCGCCGCCCAGCGGCGCGCGCTCGCTCCGCTCATCGATCTGACAGCATGACCCATAGGCGGCTCCGGCCGCCGCCGGCCGGCGGGCGCTCCGCCGGTCCGACCACAGAGAGGACCTCTCATGACTGATGCAGTCATCGTCTCCACCGCCCGCACGCCGATCGGCAAGGCCTACCGCGGCGCGTTCAACAACACCCAGTCCCAGGAGCTCGCCGGCCACGCGATCAAGCACGCCGTGCAGCGCGCCGGGCTCGAGGGCGGCGAGGTCGAGGACGTCATCCTCGGCGCCGCTCTCCAGCAGGGCGCGCAGGGCGGCAACGTCGCCCGCCAGGCGCTCCTGCGCGCGGGCCTGCCCGTCACCGTCTCCGGCATGACGCTCGACCGCCAGTGCTCCTCGGGCCTCATGGCGATCGCCACCGCGGCCAAGCAGATCGTCCACGACGGCATGGACATCGCCGTCGGCGGCGGCGTCGAGTCGATCTCGCTCGTCCAGAACGACAAGCAGAACACCTTCCGCGCCAAGGACCCGTGGCTCGTGGAGAACCTGCCGGAGATCTACCTCCCCATGCTCAACACCGCGGAGATCGTCGCCGAGCGCTACGGCGTGCCGCGCGAGGCGCAGGACGAGTACGCCCTGTCCTCCCAGCAGCGCACCGCCGCCGCGCAGGAGGCCGGCCGCTTCGACGCCGAGATCGTCCCGCTCGAGTCGACGCAGATCGTCGTCGACAAGGAGACGAAGGAGACCTCGGAGAAGCAGGTCACCCTGAGCAAGGACGAGGGCAACCGCCCGCAGACCGACCTCGCCAGCCTCGCCAAGCTCCAGCCGGTGCTCGCCCCGGGCGTGGCCTCGCAGAACCCGACCGTCACCGCCGGCAACGCCTCGCAGCTGTCCGACGGCGCGTCGGCCTCCGTGCTCATGTCCGACGCCGAGGCCTCCCGCCGCGGCCTCGAGCCGCTCGGCATCTACCGCGGCATCGCGGTCGCCGGCTGCGGCCCGGACGAGATGGGCATCGGCCCGGTGTTCGCGATCCCGAAGCTGCTCGAGCGCCACGGCCTCACCGTCGACGACATCGGCCTGTGGGAGCTCAACGAGGCCTTCGCCGTGCAGGCGCTGTACTGCCGCGACAAGCTCGGGATCGACCCGGAGAAGTACAACGTCGACGGCGGCGGCATCTCCGTGGGCCACCCCTACGGCATGACCGGAGCACGGCTCGTCGGCCACGCCCTCATCGAGGGCAAGCGCCGCGGCGTCAAGTACGTCGTCGTGACGATGTGCATCGGCGGCGGCATGGGAGCCGCCGGCCTGTTCGAGGTCGCCTGATCCATCCCACCGGGGCGGGTGCGTCGACGCACCCGCCCCGGGCCCTCCCCTCGGCCACGCCCACTGCACCACCACGATCCCATCGTTGCGTCCCCCTGGTGCGCGCCGGTCGATCCCGGTCGTCCGCCCTCCCCGCCCCAACCGCTGATCCGATCACATCGACGTGAAGGAATGACCACCATGAGCTTCTTCGAAACCCGCCCCTGGCTGAAGACCGTCGCCGACGACGAGCGGCTGAACAAGCAGATCGAGGAGACGACCACCCTCGCGCTCTTCGACCGCGCGGTGGAGAGCTTCCCCGACCGACCCGCGATCAAGTACTACGGCTACGAGCCCACCTGGGCCGAGCTCGACCGGATGGTCGATGCCTTCGCCGCCTACCTCGTCGACCAGGGTTTCGAACCCGGCGACCGGCTGGGCGTCTACCTCCAGAACGTCCCCCACTACTACGTCGCGGTGTACGGCGCGTGGAAGGCCGGCGGCGTCGTCGTGCCGCTCAATCCGATGTACCGCGACGAGCTCGCCCACGTGTTCTCCGACGCCGGGGTCAAGGCGCTCGTCGTGTCCGCCGCGGCCTACCTCGACCGCGTCAAGCCCTACGCCGAGGGCCTGCCGATCGTCGTCACCTGCAACGAGAAGGACTACCAGCGCACGGACGACGAGCGGATCTTCGGCATGTTCGCCGACTCCTACGACACCGGCAAGCCAGACTTCGCCACCGTCGTCGCAGAGTACGACGGGAAGTCCGTGCCGGACCCCGTGCTCACCCCCGACTCGGTCGGCATCATCGGCTACACCTCGGGCACCTCGGGCCGTTCGAAGGGCGCGGCGGTCACCCACCGCGGCCTGTCCGTCAACGCCCAGATGCTGCGCGACTACCAGGGCTTCGACGAGACCGCGACGATCTTCACCCTCGCCCCGGTCTTCCACATCACCGGGTTCGTGTGCCAGTTCCTCGCCGCCGCGGCCTGCGGTGCTGCCCTGTCGATGAACTACCGCTTCGACCCCGCGGCCGCGCTCCAGACGTTCCGCACCGACAAGCCGCAGTACATGGCCGGCCCGGCGACGGCCTACATGGCGCTGCTCGCGCACCCGGACTTCACCTCCGACGCCTTCGACTCCTTCACCTCGATCATGTCCGGCGGCGCCCCGCTGCCCGAGGCGATCGTCAAGAAGTTCGAGGACCGCACCGGGCACTACATCGGGCAGGGCTACGGACTCACCGAGACGACTGCCCAGTGCGTCGTCGTGCCCCGCCACCTGCGTGCCCCCGTCGACCCCGAATCGGGCAACCTGTCCTGCGGCCTGCCGTTGGCGAGCGTGATGCTGCGGATCCTCGACGAGAACGGCCAGGAAGTCGGCCCGAACGAGGTCGGCGAGATCTGCGTGCGCGGCCCCATGGTGTCCCTGGAGTACATCAACAACCCGGAGGCCACCGCGGAGAACATCCCCGACGGGGAGCTGCGCACCGGCGACGTCGGCTTCATGGACCCCGACGGCTGGGTGTTCATCGTCGACCGCAAGAAGGACATGATCAACGCCTCGGGCTTCAAGGTGTGGCCGCGCGAGGTCGAGGACGTCCTCTACACCCACCCGGCGATCCTCGAGGCCGCTGTCGTCGGCGTCCCCGACGAGTACCGCGGTGAGAACGTCGTCGCGTTCATCAGCCTGCAGCCGGGCGCGGAGATCACCGAGGACGAGATCGTCGCGTTCTGCCGCGAGCACCTCGCCTCCTACAAGGCACCGCGCCAGATCAACTTCATCGACGCGTTGCCCAAGACCGCATCGGGCAAGATCCTGCGCCGCGAGATGCGCAAGGTCGGTGCCGAGCAGGCGGAGAACGGCTGAGATGACCCGGACACCGATGCATGAGCAGTGGGAGGCGGTGGCCGAGGAGCTCGCCGGGATGCGCGACCTGTGGCCGGCCGAGGTCCCCCGGGAGTACAGCGAGCCGCTGCCCGGTGCGGTGCTCGCCGACTACACGCAGAAGTGGGCGGTGGAGCGGCCGGACATCGTCGCCATCCACTTCTACGGGCGCGATGTGTCCTATGCGGAGCTCGAGCGCTCGGCCGCCGCGTTCGCCGGGTGGCTCAGGTCCCAGGGCGTGCGCGCCGGCGACCGGGTGGGGGCGTACCTCGTCAACTGCCCGCAGCTGACGATCGCGTTCCTCGGGATCCTCCGCCTCGGCGCCGTGTACGTGCCGATCAACCCGCTGTTCAAGGCCGGCGAGCTCGCCTACGAGCTCGCCGACGCCGGGGTCGGCGTGGTGCTCGCGCACCCGGAGTTCGCCCCGCTCCTCGACGCGGTGCGCGGTGCGGACGGGGTCGATCCCGACCTCACCGTCGCCTACACCCGGATGGCGGACATGATCGACGGCGAACCGGTGCCGCGCGCCCCGTTCGGTGCGATCGACCCGGAGCAGCCCTCGGACTGGCAGGCGATCATCGACAGCCCGCCGGCCGACCCGGTGCCGGCGGACCGGGACGCGCTCGCCGCGCTCAACTACACCGGCGGCACCACCGGCATGCCCAAGGGCTGCGAGCACACGCAGGGCCACATGGTCTACACCGCGGTGAGCGCGCTCCTGGGCCAGGGGCGCACCCCCGGGGCCGGTGGAGACGTGGCACTCGGCTTCCTCCCGATGTTCTGGATCGCCGGGGAGGACATGTGCATGCTCAACCCGCTCGTCGACGGGTCCACCGTCGTGCTCATGACCCGCTGGCACCCCGAGGTCGCGCTCGAGCTCATCGCCTCCCAGCAGGTCACCTCGATCGTGGCGCCGGCGGACAACTACGTCGAGCTCATGGAGCTGCCCGGGTTCGCCGGCGCCGACACGTCCTCGCTGCGCAACTGCACTGCGGTGAGCTTCGTGCGCAAACTCGACCCGGAGCTGCGCGGACAGTGGCGGGAGGCGACCGGCGTGCTGCTGCGCGAGGCGTCCTACGGGATGACGGAGACGCACACCGCCGACACCTTCACCCTCGGCCTCGATGCGGATGACCAGGACCTGTGCGCCGAGCCGATCTACTGCGGCTACCCGGTGCCCGGCACCCGGATCGTCGTCGTCGATGCCGACCTCGCACCGGTGCCGGTCGGGGAGACCGGGCAGATCCTCGTGCACTCGCCCTCAGTCCTCACCCGCTACTACCACCGGCCCGAGGCGAGCCGCGACACGCTCGTCGACGGCTGGCTGCTCACCGGGGACACCGGCCGGTTCGACGCGCACGGGGCGCTGACGTACCTCGCCCGGACCAAGGAGATGATCAAGGTCAAGGGGATGAGCGTGTTCCCCGCCGAGGTCGAATCCTTCCTCAAGGGCCACCCCGACGTCGTGCGGGTCGCCGTCGCCCCGCGCGAGGACCCGGAGACCGGACAGCGGCCCGTCGCCTTCGTCGAGCTCACGGAGGACTCCGCGGCGACGCCGGAGAGCATCCGGGACTGGGCGCGGGAGCAGATGGCGTCGTACAAGGTGCCCGAGGTCGTCGTCGTCGACACGATGCCGATGACCGCGACCGGCAAGATCCGCAAGGTCGACCTGCTCAAGGAGCTGCCCACCGCATGACCACGCTGCTCGTCGCGAACCGGGGCGAGATCGCCGCCCGCATCATCCGCACCGCGCAGGACCAGGGGCTGCGCACGCTCGCCGTCCACCCCGCCGACGACGCCGACAGCCTCCACGTCCGGCTCGCCGATTCGGCCCGGCAGCTCGAGGGGATCGGGCCGCGCGCCTATCTCGACATCGCGCAGCTCATCCGGATCGCCGTCGACGAGGGGGCCGAGCTCGTCCACCCCGGCTACGGGTTCCTCGCCGAATCCGCCGCGTTCGCCCACGCCTGCCACGAGGCGGGACTGACCTTCCTCGGCCCGTCCGCCGACGTCCTCGAGATCGCCGGGACGAAGACCTCGACGAAGGACCGGGCGGCCGCCCTCGACATCCCCGTCGCCGAGGCGACCGGGGTCCTCGAGACCGCCGCGCCGGCCCTCGAGCTCCTCGAGCGGCACCCGGCGGGCATCGCGATCAAGGCGCTCGCCGGCGGGGGCGGGCGCGGCATCGCCGTCGTCACCTCCCCGGAGGACGTCGAACCGGCGATCGCGCGCTGTGCGGCGGAGGCCGAGCACGGGTTCGGGGACGCGCGCGTGTTCGCCGAGACCTGGTTCCCCGCAGCCCGCCACATCGAGGTCCAGTGCATCGGCACGCCCGACGGCGTGTACGCGCTCGGCGACCGCGACTGCTCGCTGCAGCGCCGTCGGCAGAAGCTCGTCGAGCTCGCCCCGGCCCCCGGACTGTCCGCAGACCTGCGGGCGGACCTCCACCGGGCGGCGGAGAAGCTCCTCGACTCGCTCCACTACCTGTCGCTCGCCACCGTCGAGTTCCTCGTCGCCGCCGACGACTGGGTGCTCCTCGAGGTCAACCCGCGGATCCAGGTCGAGCACACCGTCACCGAGGCGGTCACCGGGCTCGACCTCGTCGCCTGCCAGATCGCGCTCGGCCTGGGTGAGGACCTCGCCGTCCACGGCGTGGCCGAGGACATGACGTGGGAGCCTGCCGGCAGCGCGATCGAGGTGCGGGTGGCCGCGGAGACCCTCGCCGCCGACGGCACCGTGCACCCGGCCACCGGCACGATCGAGCGCTTCGACCTGCCGAGCGGGCCCGGGATCCGCGTCGACACCTGGGTGCGCGGCGGCACCCGTGTGGGCGCCCTCTACGACACCGTCATCGCCAAGGTCATCGCCCACGGGCCGGGCCTCGAGGCCGCCGAGCGCCGGACCGCCGGCGCGCTCGCCGAGCTCGGCTGCACCGGGCTGGACACGAACACCGCGTTCCTCCGCGCCGTCCTCGAGCGCGCGCCGCTCGGTGAGGCGCACACGACGTGGATCGACGAGCACATGGGAGCGCTCGTCGCCCGGGCCGCGGAGCTCGAGGCGGACGACGGTGGTGCGGGCGGCGCCGGCACCGGTTCCGGAGGTGCGCCGGGAGGTGCGGGCGCCTCGTCGGCCGAGGGCGCCTCGGCTCCGGCTCGCACCGCGCCCGCACCCGGGCCGGGGGAGGAGCTCGTCGCCGCCCCGCTCAGCGGCACGATCGTGTCCCTCGACGCGAAGCCCGGTGAGCTCGGACTCATCGAGGCGATGAAGATGCACCACCCGATCCCGGCGCCGGCCCATGCGGAGGCGCGCGCCCTCGTGGCGGTCGGGGACACCGTCGCAGCCGGTGACCCGGTGTTCCTCGTGCGGACCTCCGACGACCCCGCCGCCCAGGCGGAGGCCGCCCGGGACGAAGCGCACCCGCTCGTCGACGAGGTCGTGCAGCGGCATGCCGACGTGCTCGACGAGGCGAAGCCGGAAGCGGTGGAGAAGATCCACGCCCGGCAGCGGCGGACCGCCCGGGAGAACCTCGACGACCTGCTCGTGCCCGGCTCGTTCGTCGAGTACGGGCCGCTCGTCATCGCCGCCCAGATGGCCAGGCGCTCGCTGGAAGACCTCATCGCGCGCACGAGCGGAGATGGGCTGATCGGCGGGATCGGACTCGTCGACACGCCCAGCGGGCCGCTCGAGGCCGTCGTCATGAGCTACGACTACATGGTGCTCGCCGGCACCCAGGGCTCGCGCAACCACGCGAAGACCGATCGGCTCATCCAGGTCGCGGCGTCCAAGGGGCTGCCGGTGGTGCTGTTCGCCGAGGGCGGCGGCGGGAGGCCCGGCGACACCGACCGGGCCCCGGGCGCCCACCTCAACGTCCACACCTTCGCCGCGCTCGCCGGGCTCAAGGGCCGGGTGCCGCTCGTCGCGATCGTGTCCGGGCGGTGCTTCGCCGGGAACGCCGCGCTCGCCGGGGTGTGCGACGTCATCATCGCCACCGAGGACGCGAACCTCGGGATGGGCGGGCCGGCGATGGTCGAGGGCGGCGGCCTGGGACGCTACCGGCCCGAGGACATCGGCCCGGTCGACGTGCACACCGTGAGCGGTGTCATCGACCTGCTCGTCGCCGGCGACGCCGAGGCCGTCTCCGCCACCCAGCAGTACCTGCGCTACTTCGTGCCGGCAGGGGACGGCGGTGCCGGGCCGGGTGCCGTGTCCCCGGATACCCAGCAGGGCGCCTCGGCCGCGGACTCCGGTGCCCCGGATCCGGAGCGCGCGCGGGCCGTGGTCCCCGGGGACCGGCTGCGCGCCTTCGAGATGCGCGAGGTGATCCGCAGCGTCGTCGATGCGGACACGTTCCTCGAGCTGCGCCCGGATCACGCACCGGGCGCGATCACCGGTTTCGCGCTCGTCGCCGGCCGGCCGATCGCGATCATCGCCAACGACAACCACCACCTCGGCGGGGCGGTCGACGTCGATGCCGCGAACTCCTTCGTGCGGCTGCTCGAGACCGCGCAGGCGCACGGGATCCCCGTCGTGTCCTTCGTCGACACCCCCGGGTTCATGGTCGGCCCGGAGGCCGAGCACGAGCCGGGCGTCACCGCGTTCGGTCGGTTCTTCACCACGGGGGCGGGGTTGAGCGTGCCGTTCGGGGCGGTCGTCGTGCGCAAGGGCTACGGGCTCGGCGCGATGGCGATGGCCGCCGGCTCCTTCCACGCCACCCGCTTCACCGTGGCCTGGCCGAGCGGGGAGATGGGGCCGATGGGCCTGGAGGGCGCGGTGCGCCTGGGCTATTCGAAGGAGCTCGCCGCGGTCGAGGACCCGGCCGAGCGCGAGGCGCTCTACGAGAAGCTCGTCGCGGAGTCCTACGAGCAGGGCCGGGCGATGACCGCGGCGATGTTCTTCGACGTCGACGACGTCATCGACCCCGCCGACACCCGCCGCTGGATCAGCACCCTGTTCTGACAGTGCCCGACCGGGCGTCCGACCGAACTGTGGGGCTTTCGGCGGAGGATGATGGCATCAACGCCACCACCCTCCGTCGGAAGTCCTACACTCGTACGCCCGGTCTCAGCGGATCGCCTCGGCGATCGGGGTGGACCCGTCGAAGAAGTTGACGGTCTCCCGGACTCCGGCACCGTCACGCAGGACGTGGGTGATGACGGCTGCGACGTTGTCGCGGGAGGTGACCTTCTCCT
Organism: Brevibacterium sp. R8603A2; assembly: GCF_023072605.1. NCBI lineage: Bacteria > Bacillati > Actinomycetota > Actinomycetes > Micrococcales > Brevibacteriaceae > Brevibacterium > Brevibacterium sp. R8603A2. Next base: position 17,290 of record NZ_JALLGN010000015.1, on the reverse strand, counting down.
CGTCGGTGAGCGTGCGGCCCTCGGCCTCGCCGTGGGAGTCGACGACCTGGATCTGCTCGCTCGCCGGGCCGAGGGTGAGGCGGCCGGGGCCGAGGATCGTGTAGTCGAGCTCGGTCTCGCGCAGGTGGGCGTCGGCGTCGTGCTTGGCCTTGGCGTAGGGGAAGAAGGAGTTGTCCTCCTCGAGCCGGTCGACGTCGATCCCCGCGGTGACGTAGGAGACGATGACGAACCGCTGCACGCCGGCCTGCTGCGCGGCCTTCATCGCGCGCACGGCCGCTTCGAAGTCGACCGCGTGCGTGCGCTGCGGGTCGCCCCCGCCGGCGCCGGCGGAGAACACCACGGCCTTCGCCCCCGTGAACTGCTTGGCGAGGTCCTCCTCGGTCGCGGTCTCGATGTCGAGGACGACGGGATTCGCGCCGGCCTCCCTGACGTCATCGCGCTGGTCCTCCTTGCGGATGACGGAGTCGACGGTGAACCCGGCCGCGGTGAGCCTGGGGGCGGCGAGCAGGGCGATCTTGCCGTGTCCGCCGAGGATGACGATGCCATCAGTGTCGGTCATGGGGTTCTCCTTCCGCGCCGGACCCGGCGCCGAGATGTCCCGCAGCGGACCGGTCCGTCACCCGTGATCTGGCCGGGGCTCCGCGGACCATGAGGCTGCGGCTTCCACTGGGCACAACACCGCGCGGAGCGAGATATTCCGAACGGCCCCCTCCGGGCGGGCCGGCTCACACGAGGGAGCCGAACGCCGCGAACCACCCGCGCCGGCGGTGGAGGAGCAGCGGGATGACGACGAGGAGGGCCGCCGAGGTGCCCGCGACGAGGTCGACCATCGTGTCCGTGTTGTTCCGTTGCGCGTTCGTCCCGACGACGATGTCCGCGGTGAACTCGGACATCTCCCACAGGAGCGCGACGAGGCCGCTCACGGCGATGACGACGACGGCCTCGAACCATGGTGGGGTGGTGAGATCGGTCCGCCGGTAGGCGATGCCGAGCGCGTAGACCGTGCCGAGCGCGATGAGGATGCCGGAGTAGAAGTGGACCACGGTGTCCCACAGTCCCCACACCGCATAGAAGTGGAGGTGGCTGCCGAGGAACGGGCCGGAGAGCAGCAGCGCCGCGTAGAGCCCCTGGAGCCACGCGGGGATCGGGGTGCGCGCCCAGTGCTCGAGGAGGAGCGGCACCAGACCGGCGGGAATCAGCAGCGCCGGGATGATGATGTCGGACCACTGCCGGGTGAGCACGGAGACCACGACCGCGGCGAGGCAGATGACCTCGGTGGCGAGGAGGGGCAGGTGCCGCTGGAAGGCACCGGCCCGGGTGTCGGTGGTGCGTGCGTTGTCGACCGTTCTCACGGGGGCGACCCTAACAGCCCGGCCTGACGTGCCCGTCCAGGCGTCCCGGTCCTACGATGGTGGTCATGCGTGCACTCGACCGGGATATCCTCAGGCTCGCCGTCCCGGCACTCGGGGCGCTCGCCGCCGAACCCCTGTTCCTCCTCGCCGACACCGCGATGGTCGGGCACCTGGGGCCCGAGGCGCTCGGCTCGCTCGCGATCGCGAGCACGATCCTCCAGACCGTCCTCGGCCTCATGATCTTCCTCGCCTACGCGACGACCCCGCGCGTGGCCCGCCGGCTCGGCGCCGGTGACACCCCGGGCGCGATCGGCGCCGGCTTCGACGGGATCTGGCTCGCGCTCATCACCTCGGGCGTCCTGCTCGTCATCGGGCTGCCGCTCATCGACACGGCGATCGGCTGGTTCGATCCCACGCCCGAGGTGGCCGCCGGCGCCTCGGCCTACCTCACCATCTCCTGGTGGGGGCTGCCCTTCATGCTCACCGTCGTCGCCGCGACCGGGCTGCTGCGCGGGCTGCAGGACACGCGCACCCCGCTCTACGTCGCCGCCGGCGGCTTCCTCTCCAACATCGGGCTCAACGCGCTCTTCATCTACGGTCTCGACATGGGCGTGGCCGGGTCCGCGCTCGGCACGCTCATCGCCCACCTCGGGATGTGCGCGATCTACCTCGTCATCGCCGTCCGCGCCGCCCGCCGCACCGGGGCCTCGCTGCGCCCGGACTGGGCGGGCGTCATCCGGGCGGCCCGCACCTCGGGCTGGCTGCTCGTGCGCAACGGCTCGCTGCGCGCTGCGATGATCCTCCTCATCGTGCTCGCCACCGGTCTGGGCACCGTGCAGCTCGCCGCGATCCAGGTCATCCAGACGCTGTTCAACGCGCTCGCCCTCGTCCTCGACTCGCTCGCGATCGCCGGGCAGGCGCTCATCGGCCTCGAGCTCGGGCACCGCCGGCGGGAGCGGGTGGCGGCGATCAACCGGCGGCTCATCCAGTGGGGGATCGGCTTCGGGGTGGTCGTCGGCGTGCTGCTCGCCGCCGCCTCCCCGGTCCTCGGTGCGGTGTTCACCGGCGATCCCGAGGTCGCCGCCCTCATCGGCACGCTCGCTCTCATCCTCGCCGCCGGGATGCCGATCGCCGGGTACGTCTTCACCCTCGACGGTGTGCTCATGGGAGCCGAGGACGCCCGCTACCTGGCGCTCGCCCAGTTCGGGGCGCTGCTCGGGTACGCGGTCCTGCTGCTCCTCGTGTTCACGCAGTGGCCGACGGTCCACGTGCTGTGGGCGTGCTTCGGGATCGGCTTCGTCGCCTTCCGCGCGATCAGCCTCGGCTGGCGGGTGCGCAACGACGGCTGGATCCTCCGCGCGGAAGCCCGCAGCTGAGCCGACGCGCGCCCTGCACGCGCGGGCGAGCATCCTCGATGCGACTGTTTCAGCGAACGACAACCCGATCACGGCCTCGGACCCGCCCTCCGGCCGCGATTCCGTTGTCACCGGCAGATACGATTGCATCGACATCGTCACCGGGCCGGCAGCGGCCCGTCCGCCCGCTGAAGGAGGCCCGCATGCGCATCGTTCCGGTTCCCCGCGACGGCGAGGACATCCTCCTGCCGTTCCTCGTGCTGTGCTGCAACTGGTCGATGGACCGCCCGCCGCTCGACGCCGAGGCGGTCCGCGCCGACGACCACCTCAACCGCTACATCGAGGGCTGGGGAAGGACCGGGGACCTCGGCGTCATGGCGGTGAGTGAGGACGGCGGACCCGAGCAGTCCGACAGCGAGGCGAGCGACGGCGAGGCGGGTGACGGCGACGCCGACCCGAGCGCCGCAGGACCCGAGGCGGATCCCCGCGTGCTCGGGGCGGCCTGGCTCCGCACGATGGGGGAGAAGCCGGGCTACGGCTGGGTCGCCGACGACATCCCCGAGCTCTCCATCGCGGTCCTGCCCGCGGCGCAGGGTGCGGGGCTCGGCCACCGGCTCATGCAGACCCTGCTCCAGATGGCACGGCTCACCGGGGTCACGGCCGTCAGCCTCGCGGTCGAGGAGACCAACGGCGCACGCCACCTCTACGACGAGCTCGGCTTCGCCGTGGTCGGCCGCACCGAGGGCTCCGACATCATGGTGCTCGACCTCGCACCGCGGGAGGGCTGACGCCGTGCTCGAGGACCTGCTCGACCGTGCCGCCGGTGCCGCGGGCCCGCCCCGCTGGTCGCCGTGGATCCGACTCCTGCGGCGGGTGTTCCCGCGGATCCGGGCGCGCGGGGCCGCGGTGTAGGCGCCGGGGAGGTGCGTCCCCGATGTGACGTGAGCGGGTTGCTGCGTGACCGTGGTGATGCGACGCCGTCCCCGGTGACGTCCCTGCTGTGACGTGAAATCTCTGCTCGCGGCGCCTTCACATTCCTGCTCCGACGCGGCGGCACGATCATCACGGGACGAAGGGCCCGCTGTGATGTCACAGCTGTGACGCGCCTCAGCCAGGGGTGTCACAGCGGGGGCGTCTCATCTCACGGCGGTGCCCTCGAGCTCGACGAGCTGACCCCGGGATCGCCGACCGGATCACCCCGATCATCGTCGTCGCCGGCGCCGCTCCCGCGGCTCCGCGGCCCTCACCGGAGCGGCCGCACGCGTCCCATCCGCTCCACGGCCTCGGTGAGGATCGCCGGCGAGGTGGCGAAGTTCAGCCGGACGTGGCGCTCGCCGCCGGTGCCGAACACGTGGCCGGAGCTCAGCGCCACCCGGGCTTCGTCGAGGAACAGCTTGGCCGGGCCCGCCAGATCCGACACCACCGCGAGTCCGTCCTGCGCGGCCGGCGGTTCGGTGCCGAGGTAGCTGCAGTCGAGCCAGGCCAGGTAGGTGCCCTCGGGCTCGCGGAAGCCGGCCTCGGGCAGGTGCTCGTCGACGAGTTGTCGCAGCAGGGCGCGGTTCGCATCGAGTCCCTGCAGCAGCGCCGCGAGCCACTCCTGTCCCTCCCGGAGCGCGACGGTGTGGGCGATGAGGCCGAGGTGGCTCGGGCCGTGGCTGACCTCCTCGGGCATACGGGCGAGGTCCGCTGCCGCGTCCTCACCGGCGATCGCGAGCGCGGCCTTGAGCCCGGCGAGGTTCCAGGCCTTCGACGCCGACATCAGTGCGAAGGCGTCCTGGGCTCCGGGCACGCTGAGATAGGGGGTGAAGTGCGCGCCGGGCAGCACGAGCGGTGCGTGGATCTCATCCGACACCACCCGCACCCCGTGGGCGCGGGCGAGCTCCGCGATCGCGGTGAGCTCCTCGAGGGTGTGCACCGTGCCGGTGGGGTTGTGCGGGTTGCTCAGCAGGTAGGCGGCCCCGCGCCCGCCCTGCGTCACCTGCCGGAACGTGTCTGCGAGGACGTCGAGGTCCACCCGGTGATCCGCGCCGAGGGGCGCCTCGACGATCCGCCGGCCGTCATGGGTGACGAAGGCGTAGAACGGCGCGTAGACCGGCGAGTTGACGACGACAGCGTCACCGGGATCCGTCACCAGCCGGAGCACCTCGACGACACCGAGCATGACATCGGGGACGATCGCCGTCCGCTCCACGGCCAGTCCGTTCCACGACCAGTGCGCCCGGGCGAAGGCGGAGAACGCCTCGGCGTACGCGGTGCCCTGCGGATAGCCCGTATCACCGGCGTCGATGGTGCGGTGCAGCGCCGCGGCGATCGGCGGAGCGAGCCGGACGTCCATCTCCGCGACCCACAGCGGCAGCACGTCGTCGGGGTGGGCGCGCCACTTCATGCTCGTCCGCTGCCGGAGCTCGTCGAGCCCGAGCGAGAGGGGATTGGGAACCGCGGCTCCCTGGGCCGCGCTGGGAATGCCGCTGCCTGCGGTGTCGGAGACCTGGATGCCGTTCCTCGGTGATTCCACCATTCGACCTGCCACCTCGTTCATCGGGGTCGAGCCGCGCCGTTCGCGTGCTCGGACGGAGACCCCAGCATCGCACCACCCGCGGGTCGAATCCACCCCGCAGCCGGCGCCCCGGCAGCGGCGTCACTGCCGGGACGCACCCGCCTCGCGACCGCACCTACCACTGCAGCGACAGCGGCGGGAGCGGCTTCGCGTAGAGCCAGTCGTGGACTAGCGGTTCGATCGGGCGGCCGACCACCGCCTCGCCGAGCGCGAGGAACGCCTCGGTGGTGACGTTCGCGCCCCGGTACTGCCCGGTCCAGCGGTGGAGGATCCGGAAGAAGTCTTCGTCCCCGATGTGGAGGCGCAGCGTGTGCAGCGTGAGCGCCCCGCGCTTGTACACCCGGTCGTCGAACATGTCGGCGGCTCCCGGGTCGGCGAGCACGAGGTTCTGCGGCAGGTCCGCCAGCCGCACGTGCTGCTCGCGGGCGCGCTGCTGGGCTGACTTCTGGCCCGACTCCTCGGACCAGATCCACTCCGCGTAGCAGGCGAAGCCCTCGTTGAGCCAGATGTCGGACCAGGACTTCGGCGTCACCGAGTTCCCGAACCACTGGTGAGCCATCTCGTGGGCGATGAGCCGTTCGGCGTTCCACGTCTGCGCCAGGTGGTTGCGCCCGAGGATCGACAGGGGCTGCGATTCGAGCGGGATCTCGAGCACGTCGTCGGTGACGACGATCCCGTAGTGCCCGAACGGGTACTCGCCGAACCGGCGCTCGAACACCGTCATCATCGCGTGCTGCTTGGCGAGGATCCGCTGCGCCTGCTGCCACAGGCCCGCACTGCACGCGAGCGTCATCGGCACCTGCGAGGGCACGTGCGAGCCGCTGTCGACGCTCCCGCGCCGGTACTGACCGATCTGCATCGTCGCAAGATAGGTGGCGAGCGGTTCGGCGGACTCCCAGGTCCACGCGGTGCGCCCGGCCCGCCGGCGGGTGTCGACGAGCTCGCCGTTGGATACCGCCGTGTACTCCGAGTCGACGAGGATCGTCACCCGGAACGTCGCCTTGCTGCTCGGATGGTCGTTGCAGGGGAACCACGTCGCCGCGCCCGTCGGCTGGCCGGCCACGAGTACGCCGTCGGCGAGCTCCTCCCAGCCGACGTCGCCCCATGTGCCCATCGCCGGGCGGGGGGTGCCGGAGTACTGGATCTCGATCTCGAGCTGCTCGTCGGCGAGGAACTTCTCCTGCGCTCGGATGACGAGCTTGTTCCGCGTCTGCTTGTAGCGGTGCCGACGGCCGTTGACGAGCACCCGACCGGCCGCGAGGCCGACGAGATCGAGCTCGATCGTCCGGGCATCTGCGAGCATCGAACCGCGCAGGGTCGCCTGCCCGGCGAGCCGGTTGGGCAGGATCTTGTAGTCGAGGTGCAGATCGTAGTGCACGATCCGCACCGCGGCCGTCCCTGAATGCGGGGTGCAGCGGTCGAGCACCGTCACGTCGGACTCCCTTCAGCGGTGGTGGCCGGGGCGGGCGCCTCGGCGGCGAACGAGGACTCCGGCAGTGCGGGCGCATCGACCCACGGCACCACCGGGTTGCCCGTGAAGTAGGCGTCGGCGGGGACGAACTCCCCGCGCATGACGAGCGAGGTCGGGCCGACCGTCGACGACCGCCCGAGGGTCGCCGCCGGCAGGATCACGCTGTTGGGTCCCAGCGTCGCTCCGGCCTCGAGCTCCACGGTATCGAGTGCCATCACCCGGTCGTGGAACAGATGGGTCTGCACGACGCAGCCGCGGTTGACCGTCGAATTGTCAGCGAGGTCGACGAGGTCGGCCTCGGGCAGCCAGTAGGTCTCGCACCACACGCCGTGTCCGATCCGCGCCCCGAGCGCCCGCAGGTACCACACGAGCGCCGGCGTGCCGACGGCCGAGCGCGCGAACCACGGGGCGGCGACGAGCTCGACGAAGCAGTCGGCGACCTCGTTGCGCCAGATGAACGACGACCACAGCGGGTGCTCCCCGGCGCTGACCCGCCCGACGAACAGCCACTTGGTGACGACGGCGATCCCGGCGGTGACCGCACCGGCGAGCATCATCACGACACCGGACAGGGCGGTCATGACGACCGCCGGCCACACCCCGGCAGTCACCGGTCCCGTGCCCGAGGCGCCCGCTGCCGGGCCGGCGCCCGTCACCTCGGCAGCGGCGGTGAGCAGACCGGTGAGGGCGAGGAACACTCCGGCGACGACGACCCCGGCGGTGAGCACCGCGAGGATCCGCAGCGTCTCCCAGGTGCCGCGCAGCGCCTTGAGCCGCAGCGGCGGATCGTAGGTCAGGGATTCGTCGGCGGCGACCTCCGCGCGGCGGAGCTCGACGGGCGGAGAGCCGATCCACGAGCTGCCCTTCTTCGCCTTCTGCGGGGCGGCCGACAGCACCGCGACGAGCGAATTCGCGCGCACCCGGCGCCCGGCGGCGGCCATCCCGGAGTTGCCGAGGAAGGCGCGCTTGCCGACCTTGGCCCGCCCGATCCGCATCCACCCGTGGCCGAGCTCGTAGGAGGCGACCATGGTGTCGTCGGCGAGGAACGCCCCGGAGGCGATCTGCGTCATGCTCGGCACGAGCAGCACCGTCGAGGCCTCGACCCCGCGGCCCACGCGGGCGCCGAGGATCCGCAGCCACACGGGGGTGAGCAGGCTGGCGTAGATGGGGAACAGGAGGTCGCGGGCCATGTCCATGATCCGCTCGGTGGCCCACACCCGGAAGCCCATCGCCGAGCGCACCGGGTAGGTGCCCTCGCGCAGGCCGAGCGCCAGTCCGCGCACGGCGAGGACGATGAGGACCGCGGTGCACACGAACCACACGGCGGCGAGCACCGGCGCCCAGGCGAGCAGCGCGAGCGGAGCCGCGAACACCTCGACCCCGGAGACGGCGACCATGAGCGCGAGCCCGGGCACGGCCGCGGCGTAGGGGATCGCGGCGTGGAAGATCGAGCCGACGGCGTAGAACCAGAACGGGGTGTGGCGGCGGCGCGAGGGCGGGTCCGGGAACGTGTTCTTCGCCTTGCCCACACGGGCAGCGGGGGAGCCGGAGTACACCTGGTTCTTCCGCACCTTGCCGGTGACTGCGGAGCCCGGTTCGACGTGGGCGCCTGCCCCCACCCGGGCACCGGGCATGAGCGTGGAGCGGGCGCCGACGGTGGCGTTCGCGCCGACGTGGATCGGGCCGATCCGCAGCAGGTCCCCATCGACCCACCAGCCCTTGAGGTCGACCTCGGGTTCGATCGCCGCGCCGTCCTCGAGCGTGAGCAGGCCGGTGATCGGCGGGACCGAGTGGAGGTCGGCGTCGCGGCCGATCCGGTTGCCGAGCAGGGTGGCGTAGCGGGTGACCCACGGCGCGGAGGCGACGGACACGGCCGCGGCCTGCTCGGCGATGTGCTCGGCGAGCCACAGCCGCAGGTGCACCCCACCGGAGCGGGGGTAGACGCCCGGGCCGACCCCGCGCAGGAGCAGGCGCGCGGCCGTCGCGGAGATGAGCATGCGGCCCCACGCGGTGACGAACACGAGGTAGAGCGCGATGACGAACCACCACGGGGTGGTGACGAGCGGCGCACCGAGGGCGCCGGCGACGTTGCACACGACGAGCGTGAGGACGACCCAGCGCATGCCGGAGAGGATCTGCACCGGGATCCCGAGGAGCGTCTGCAGGAGCTGCATCGAGCGGCCGGTGCGGCGCACCCGGCGCGGCCGGCGGTGGACGTTCTCCGGGGCGTCGGCGCCGGTGCACAGCTCGACGAGCGCCCCGAAGCGCGGGTGGGCGTAGACGTCGCCGACGGTGACCTGCGCGTGCTCGGTGCGCAGCCGGGACACGAGCTGGGCGGCGGCGAGCGAGCCGCCGCCGGCGTCGAAGAAGTCGGTGTCCATGCCGGGCGTGCCGCCCAGCACCGCCGCCCACTGCTGACCGATCCACTCCGCGTGCGCGGGCAGGGGGCCGGCCGCCTCGTCCTCGGCGACCGCGGCGAGCGGCCACGGCAGGGCGTTGCGGTCGACCTTGCCCGAGGTCTTCGTCGGCAGCTCGTCGACGATCGTCAGGCGGGGGACGAGCGCCGGCGGGAGCACCCGGCGGAGCTGCTCGGCGTAGGCGGCGAGCAGTGCGGGCTCGTCCGCCGCGGCCGGGCGCTGCGAGGGAGCGAGGTAGCCGATGAGCAGCTGGGTGCCGCTGGGCGTCGTCTTCACCGCGGCCGCACCGCCGGCGATCCCGGGCAGCGCCTGGAGAGCCGAGTCGACCTCGCCGAGCTCGATCCGCCGTCCGCCGAGCTTGACCTGTTCGTCGGCGCGGCCGACGAACAGCAGGCCGGCCGGGTCGTTGACGACGAGGTCGCCGGAGCGGTAGGCGCGCTCCCAGCCGAGGGTCGGCATCGGCGCGTACTTCTCCGCGTCCTTGACCGGGTCGAGGTAGCGGGCGAGGCCCACCCCGCCGATGATGAGCTCACCCGTCGCCCCCTCGGGAACGGGGACGCCCTGGGCGTCGACGACGGCGAGGTCCCAGCCGTCGAGCGGCAGCCCGATCCGCACCGGACCGGTGGCGCCGAGCGGGGCGGCGCACGCGACGACGGTCGCCTCGGTCGGGCCGTAGGTGTTCCACACCTCGCGGGTGCCGTCGGACAGGCGGGCGGCGAGCTCCGGCGGGCAGGCCTCGCCGCCGAAGATCAGCAGCCGCACGTTGTCGAGCGTCTCCGCCGGCCACAGCGCGGCGAGCGTGGGCACCGTGGAGACGACGGTGATGCGGCGGCTCGACAGCCACGGGCCGAGGTCCATGCCGGACTTGACGAGGGCGCGCGGGGCGGGCACCAGGCAGGCGCCGTGCCCCCAGGCGAGCCACATCTCCTCGCAGCTCGCGTCGAAGGCCACCGACAGGCCGGCGAGCACCCGGTCGCCGGGGCCCAGCGGTTCCGCGGTGCAGAAGATCCGGGCCTCGGCGTCGACGAACGCGGCGGCCGAGCGGTGGGTCACGGCCACGCCCTTGGGGGTGCCGGTGGACCCGGAGGTGAAGATCACCCAGCAGTCGTCTCCCGGCTCCGGGGCGCGCAGGGCAGGGGTGTCGGCGAGCGGCCGGTCCGTGGTGCGGGTGATCGTCGGGCGGATCTCCTCGCTCGGCGCCGCGGGGTCGGTGACGACCGCGGCGACACCGGCCTCGGAGAACACGGTGCGGGCGCGCTCGTCGGGATCGTCGACGTCGACGGGGACGTAGGCGGCGCCGATCATGAGCACGGAGAGGATCGAGACGTAGAGGTCGAGGGTGCCGCTGGAGACGCGGACGCCGACTGTGTCGCCGGGTCCCACGCCGGCCTCGTGGAGCGCGAAACCCAGAGCGCGCATCTCGGACACGAGCTCCGTGTAGCTCAGGCTGCGGCGGCCGTCGTCGAGCGCGGGCGCCTCGGGATGGGTCGCGGCGACGGAGAGGATGATGTCGATGAGGGTGCGCGGCAGCGGGGTGCGGTGCGTGCCGGGGAACTGCGGGGGGTGGATGCTCACAGGCCTCGTTCTCGATCTCGTGCGAACGGCGATGTCTCACCCGGAGTCTACGTCGGGCAGGTGACGGGGCCCGGAACCCGCGCCGAGGCGTCGGCCACAGCGAGGAGGGGAGGGCGCCGGGTCGGCGATACTGGACCCGACCGCACGGAGTCGGACCCCAGGGGCGCGCGGGTGGGAAGGAGGATGTCGTGGAGTGGACCATCGAGCAGGCGCCCGACGGCGTCGACCCCGCGCACGCCCTCCTCACCGGTCTCGTCGCCCGCGTGCACTCGGTGCCGGCCGAGGCGGTGCGCATCGAAGCGACCGTCCGCGGCCGGCGGGCCCGGGCCGGCGCCGCCCCGGTGGCAGTGTCGCTGTCCCGGACGGCCGGCTGGGTCGCCGCGGCGTGCAGCGGGCCGGGAGAGCCCGGCAGCGTGGGCATCGACGCCGAGGCGTGGGCCCCGTTCCGCGATTCCGGCACCCGCGCCGGCTCCTTCGCCGATGTCGTGCTCGCCGCGGAGGAGCGGATCTGGTTCCGCGCCGCCGCGGGTGGCAGCGAGGCCGACCGCCTCGCCGCACTGCTGCGCACCTGGGTGCGGAAGGAGGCGGTGCTCAAGGCGCTCGGCACCGGCTTCGACACCGCCCGCGGCGGTCTCGACCCCGCTGCGATCGTCCTCGGCCCGCCCTGGGACCCGCCGACCTGCACGAGTCATCCGGAGGTCGAACTCGCCGACCACCTCGCCGGCGGTGACGATCCGGTGCTCGTGAGCACCGCGCACCGTGCGAGCGGGCAGGCGAGCAGGCAGGCGGACTGACGGACCCGCGGGCCCGACGGCCACCCCTTCCCTCCCGACGTCCCGGCACCTAGCGTGTGAGGCGAGGGCCGGGACCGGGCCGGCCGGGAGAGGAGTTCCGCCATGACCTACGACGTCGCCGCCCTGCGCCACGGGTTCCCCGCGCTGTCGAGCGGGATCGCCCACTTCGACGGCCCCGGGGGAACCCAGACCCCGCGGTCTCCTGCACACGGTCGGCGGCGACCCACGCGGCGACGGTGTCCGGCGGCAGAACGGGGGAGAGCGGAGCGGGATCAGGCGCCGCGTTCGCGGATCCCGTGGCGGGGCCGGGCTCGGTGGTGCGGCTGGTCGGGTCGGTCATGGCGGTCCCTCTCTCCGGTATGCGGCCACGGTAGTCCACGGCCCGCCCGGCGCGAGGTGCGGTGCACCGGGACCGAGGGGTGCTGTGCGACGGGACGGCGCGTCCCATTCCGGGACACCGGCGAGCAGGCGCACCGGAGTCGGGGCGTAGCATGGACGACAGAGCCGATCCGGACGGGGAAACCGCTGGTCACCACCTCGTGAGCGGTAAGGAACCCTGTCGCCGGGGGCGCCGGGTCGGATGCCGTCCGACCGGTCCCCGAACCGCCCGGTCGGACCCGTACCCGACGCATACCCGGAACCGGCCGGCAGGCCGACCGGGGCAGGAGACCTGATGACCGCAAGCCCGCAGCTGTTCTCCGCCGACCGCCCGCCGCACGCGCTGCCCGAGCAGGACGTGCTCTCCGCTCTCGACACCGACGACTCCGGACTCGATTCGACGCGCGCCGCCGAGATCCTCGCCGCGACCGGCCCGAACGCGCTGCCGCCGAGCGAGCAGGAGACGACGCTGCAGCGGCTGCTGCGCCAGTTCCACGACCCGATGATCTACGTGCTGCTCGCCGCCGCGGTCTTCACCGGCATCCTCGGCGAGGTCATCGACACGATCGTCATCCTCGCCGTCGTCCTCATCAACGCGCTCGTCGGGTTCTTCCAGGAGGGCAAGGCCGCCGATGCGCTCGAGAGCATCCGCTCGATGCTGTCCCTCGACAGCGAGGTGCTGCGCGACGGCGACTGGACCGAGGTCGACGCGGAGGAGCTCGTGCCCGGTGACATCGTGCGGCTGCGCGCCGGCGACAAGGTCCCTGCCGACCTCCGGCTGCTCCGCTCCGTCAACCTCCGCATCGAGGAGTCCGCGCTCACCGGGGAATCGGTGCCGGCGGAGAAGGCCGTCGACCCGGTCGCCGCGGACGCCGTGCTCGGGGACCGCTCGTCGATGGCCTACTCCGGCACCGTCGTCGCTGCGGGCTCCGGCACCGGCGTCGTCACCGCCACCGCCACCGGCACGGAGATCGGGCGCATCACCACGATGCTCAGCGAGGTCGAGTCGATGGACACCCCGCTCACCCGCTCGATGACCCGCTTCTCCTCGCTGCTCGCGATCGTCGCCGTGGTGCTCGCCGTCGGCATGGTGCTCCTGTCCTGGCTCCTCTACGACCACCCGTGGCCGCGCCTGCTCATGTCCGCGATCGGCTTCGCCGTCGCCGCGATCCCCGAGGGCCTGCCCGCCGTGCTCGCGATCACCCTGGCCCTCGGCGTGCAGGCGATGGCCTCGCGCAACGCGATCACCCGCCGCATGAACTCGGTGGAGACGCTCGGCTCGGTGACGACGATCTGCTCGGACAAGACCGGCACGCTCACCCGCAACGAGATGACCGTGCGCGAGGTCGTCACCACCGCCGGCCGGTTCGAGGTCACCGGCACCGGGTACGCGCCCGACGGCGAGATCCGCGCCGCGGATCCTGCCACCGCGGGCGCCCCGGGTGCCGGCACCGAGGACGCCGCCGCAGGCGGGACGATCGAGCTCGCAGCGCACCCCGGGCTCGCCGCCATCGCCGAGGTGGCCGCGCTCGCCAACGACTCCCGTGTCGTCGAGCGCGACGGGGAATGGGTCCTCAACGGGGAGCCGACCGACGGCGGCATCCGCACCTTCGCCCTCAAGTCCGGCGCCCACCCGCAGGCCGAGCGGCTCGCCGAGGTGCCCTTCGACTCCGAGTACAAGTACATGGCCACCCTCGATGCCGGGGCGGACGGCACCCGGCTGGTCCACCTCAAGGGCGCACCCGACCGGCTCCTCGACCGCTGCGACCGGCAGGGGGACGGCCCCGATGCGGGCACCCCGCTCGACCGGGCCCACTGGGAGGCGGAGATCGACCGGCTCGGCGCCTCGGGCCTGCGCGTGCTGGCCGCCGCCGAACGGCGCGCCGACCCGGGCACCGATGAGCTCACCACGGACGACGTCGATGCGGGCGGCTTCGTGCTCCTCGGCCTGTTCGGGATCATCGATCCGCCGCGCGAGGAGGCGATCGAGGCGATCCGCACCGTGCAGCGCGCCGGCGTTCGGGTGCGGATGATCACCGGTGACCACGCCGGCACCGCGACCGCGATCGCCCGGGAGATGGGGATCGGTGATCGCGCGATCACCGGGGCGGAGCTCGAGGCGAGCACCGACGAGGAACTGCGGGAGATCGTCCGCGAGCACGACGTCTATGCGCGCACGAGCCCGGAGCACAAGCTGCGGCTCGTGCAGGCGCTCCAGGCCGACGGCGAAGTCGTGTCGATGACCGGCGACGGCGTCAACGACGCCCCCTCGCTCAAGCGCGCCGACGTCGGCGTGGCGATGGGCATCAAGGGCACGGAGGCGACCAAGGAGGCCGCCGACATCGTCCTCACCGACGACAACTTCGCCTCGATCGCGGCCGCCGTGGAGATGGGCCGGACGATCTACGACAACCTCCGCAAGGCGATCATCTTCATGCTCCCGACGAACGGCGCGCAGGGTCTCGTCATCCTCGTCGCGATGGTTGCCGGCATGACCCTGCCGATCACCCCGCTCCAGGTGCTGTGGGTCAACCTCATCACCGCGGTGACGCTGTCGCTCGCGCTGTCCTTCGAGCCCTCGGAGCCCGGCATCATGGAGCGGCCGCCCCGGGATCCGCGGGCCTCCCTGCTCGACTCCGAGGCGGTCGTGCGGATCGCCTACGTGTCCCTGCTGCTCGGCGGGGCGACGATCGGGGCGTTCCTGCTCGCGCAGTCCGGTGGGCTCGACCTCGAGACCTCGCGGACGATCGCGGTGCACACGCTCGTCGTCGGGCAGATCTTCTACCTGTTCGCCAGCCGTTTCACCACCGCGTCCAGCATGCGCCGTGAGCTGTTCACGACGAACGGCATCTCGTGGCTGTGCGTCGCGCTGATGATCGGGCTGCAGCTCGCCTTCGGGTACCTGCCGTTCATGCAGGTCGCGTTCGCCACCACCGCCGTGCCGCTCAGCGGCTGGCTGCTTCCGGTGATCGTCGGGGTCGTCGTGTTCCTCACCGTCGAGGTCGACAAGGCCCTGCGGCGGCGCGCCCGGAAGGCCACGGTCGGGGTGAGCACAGCCTGACCCGCGGTTCCCGCCTCGGGACCGGCTCCGGATCGCAAGTCGGGGGCGGATCGGCCCGAGCCGGGACAGGTTCAGACGACGCAGGCGGGGCACCCGGAATCCGGGTGCCCCGCCTGTGTCGTCCTCAGGGTGCGCTCGTGAACTCGGGCCCGTCGTGCGGCCGCGCTCAGCGCTGCCGTGTCACGGCCGGAGGACGCGCGTCACTTGCGGCCGAAGATCAGCGCGATCGCGATCGCGGCGAGCCAGGCGTCCTTGGCCAGCGCGGTGCCGTCCTGGCTGGGACGCACACCGTCCTCCTCGGTCATCGCCGGGTTGCGGAAGTACATCGCGAGCATCCCTGCGGCGAAGGTGCCCAGCGCGGCTCCGGCGATGCGCTTGGGGACCATGGGGGCGAGCAGCGCCGCGCCGACCGCGATCTCCCCGTAGCTCACGAACTTCGCGAACTGTTCCGGGGTGATCTCGCCGAGCTTCGGCACGCCGGAGGCGGCCATGCCCTGGAGACCCTCGGCCATCTCGCGCGGCATGCCGAGCTTGCCGACGCCGGAGTTGAGGATGAAGGCGCCGGGGATGGCGCGGAGCGCGGTGGTGGCGATGCTGAAGCCCATGGGGGTCCCTTCGTCGAATGCGGTCGGTGTCCGTCGAGGCTGCAGAGGCCTTGGTGCGGACGTGTCCATCAACCCCAACAGCACGCCCCGGCGGGGTATTCCGGGGTTCGAGCCCGCGTGGTCGCTGGGTGCTGGGGGAGTGCGATGGAAACCGCACCGGCGGGCGCAGCCTGCACAGTCTCCGCCCGCCGGTGCAGTTCCTGCTGCAGTCCGTGTTCCGGGTGCAGGCCTCGTCAGAAGAGCGTCGGTGTGAGCGCGGGGGCGGCGGCCGGAACTGCCTGCCGATCCCGGGAGCGTCCTCGCGCGTAGTCGTCGTCCGCCCGCGAACTGAGCCCGTACCGGTCGAGGAGCGGGCCGATCCGCCGGGACAGCTGGGCGCGGTAGGAACGCGGTGCGTGGGAGGAGTGCGCATAGAGGGCGCGGTAGCGGCGGCTCAGGTGCGGGTGCTCACGGTCGATCCAGGCGAGGAACCACTCGCGCGCACCCGGTCGCAGATGGAGGGCGCCGTGGACGACCCGGGTCGCACCGGATGCGGCGATGGCACGCACCGCGGTCTCGAGCTGTGCGGGGGAGTCGGTGAGGTAGGGGAGGACCGGCATGAGGAACACCGTGACCCGGAACCCGAGGTCTGCCGCGGCGCGCACGGTGGCGAGCCGGGCGGCCGTCGTCGGGGTACCGGGTTCCACCATCTGCTGGAGTGCGTCGTCGAACACCGCGATCGACATCGCGAGGTCGACCGGGACGTCCTCGGCGACACGGGCGAGCAGCGGCAGGTCGCGGCGCAGCAGGGTGCCCTTGGTGAGGATCGAGAACGGGGTGCCGTGCGCGGCGAGCGCGTCGATGATCCCGGGCATGAGCGCGTAGCGGCCCTCCGCCCGCTGATAGGGATCGGTGTTCGTGCCGAGCGCCACGTGCTCACCCACCCAGCGGGGCCGCGCGAGCTCGGCGGCGAGCACCTGAGCGATATTGACCTTGACGACGACCTGCGAATCGAAGTCCTCACCCGCGTCGAGGTCGAGGTAGCGGTGGGTATTGCGCGCGAAGCAGTAGACGCAGGCATGCGAGCAACCGCGGTAGGGGTTGACCGTCCAGGGGAACGGCATGGCGCTGGCCGGCGGGACCTTGTTGAGCGCGGTCTTGGCGAGGACCTCGTGGAAGGTCATCCCGGCGAACTCCGGCGTGCTCACCGTGCGGAGCAGGCCGCGGACGTTGACCATCGCCATCGGATCGAGGATGCTCTGCTGGTTCCACCTCATGGTCGTCCTCCGTCCACCTGCCGCTGCCCTCCTGATGCCGGGCGCTGTGCGCACCACCGGCGCCTGCATCGTCGGAGCGCGGGGCGCGCTCTGCGCCCGATACAACGATTCGAACACATGTTCTAACGCCGGTCAAGGGGTGAGGAAGGGGCGAGGAAGGAGGGGGCTGCGGTGACGCGGAGGGCGTCAGGTGCACTGAATGACGGAGGTCCGGAATCCCTGTGGATTCCGGACCTACGGTTCCGACACTGTGTCGGAAAAATCTGTCGGGCTAGCGGTGTTGAGTCTCAGTACATCGTCAACACCTGTCTCAATACATATTCACCACCGCGGAGCTCGATCTGTCCCGCGTCAAGTAGTTGGCAGGATTTCCTTGGTTTTGAATGTCGGGGTGGTGGGGTCGGCCAGGCCCAGGTGCACCTCCTTGGGCCGGTTCCATGAGATGGCCTCGTGGGGCCGGAGCTCGTTG
>NZ_JALLGN010000014.1:0-90576 GCF_023072605.1 Brevibacterium sp. R8603A2 | reverse complement strand
GAAGAGCACCTCGATCTGCGCACGTTCCGTCACTGTCAATCTGGGTCCAGGCACCTCGATCACCCACGATCATCAAAGCCATCCCCGCCACTCAGGGACACCGTTGCAACAACCGTATGAAACCACCGACGCGAATCCGCACGTTTGTGCAATCTCAAGCCGCGTCACCCGCTGCGCTCTCGCGCCTTCGCTGCCAGCCCCTCGGCTCCTCGGTCGAAGTCATCGTCCCGGTGTCATGGATGCACGGTTCCCGAGGCGGTGCAGGCGGGTGCGCGCCCTGGTGGGTGCAGTCCGGTGGGGGCATGTCATTCGACGGTGCGGATCCTCCGGCCAGATGATCATGCATCATTCAGAGAAGAATACTGAAATCCTGCGAAATGTCCCCAGGGGCTGGGTGTGCGCGACGTCCGGCTCCGATCTCGAATCGCTCGCTGTGCTTATCCTTCTATCTGTTGCACCTCTGGAGGCGAATACGACATCACACTCCAGACCATGCCTCCGCTCCTCACGGCATTCGCGATCGTTACCTTCGTACCGTTCTTCTCCACGGCCTTCATCGGCTGATCTATAGAGTGCAATTTCCGAAGGTTCCACGCACAGGAACCTTCGGAAATTGCACTCTGATCGGTCACTACGGGGCGGGTGCACGGATCGGGGGAGTCGACCCGATTCGCACCCACCTCTTAACGATCGTTCGGTTTCGGTTTAAGATCGGAGAGTGCGCCGCAGTGCCGCGCGATCGGATGCGCGTCGCTGATCACCTGCCACTCACCTGTCACTGCGAAGGAGCATGATGACCGAGACCGCATCCCACGGGACCGTGACCCTGACGATCGAGGACCGCCTCGCCCGCGTCGAGCTCAACCGTCCCGACACGCTTAACTCCCTCACCCGCGAGGTCTTCGAGGACCTCGTCGAGATCGGCACGCGACTGCAGGGCGACGATTCCGTCGCCGCGGTCGTGCTCACCGGCAAGGGGCGCGCGTTCTGCGCCGGCCTCGACCTCGGCGAGTTCGGCAAGATGAAGTCGGGGGAGAAGAACCCTGCTGTGGCCCTCGGGGAGCGGCTGGGCTCGGCCCGTGCGATCGCGCAGCAGGCCGTGCACATCTGGCAGCTGCTCGAGGTGCCCGTCATCGCCGGCGTCCAGGGCGTCGCATTCGGCGGCGGACTGCAGATCGCGATGGGCGCCGACGTGCGGATCATGGCACCCGACACCAAGCTGTCGATGATGGAGATCAACTGGGGCCTCGCCCCGGACATGTGCGGGACCCAGCTGCTGCCGCGGCTCGTCGGCCCCTCCCGGGCGAAGCTGCTGATCTTCACCGGCGAGGTCTTCTCCGGCGCCCGGGCCGGGGAGATCGGGCTCGCCGACGAGGTCGTCGACGACCCGGTCGAGCGCGCGCTCGAGGTGGGCCGCGCCATCGCCGACAAGTCCCGCACCGCGCTGGTGAGATCGAAGATGCTCATCGACCTCGCCGCCACCGCGGACCTCGCCGAGGGATTCGACGCGGAGCAGGAGGTCATCGCCGAGCTCATGGGCGGGCCCGAGCAGATCGAGGCCGTCGACAAGCGACTCGCCGCTCTCGCCGCACGCAAGGGAGCGCAGTGATGACCGGCCGGCAGGGGACCGCGCCGCACGGCGCCGAGTCCGCCCATGACCCGATCGGGCACCTGTCCTCCGATCTCCTCGCCGGGCAGGTCGCCTTCATCACCGGCGGCGGATCCGGCATCAACCTCGGCATCGCCAAGGCCTTCGCCCGATGCGGTGCCGCGGTCGCGATCTGCGGCCGGACCGAGGAGAAGCTCGCCGCCGCCGCCGAGGAGCTCGCCGCGCTCGGTGCAAAGGTCGCCTACCGGGCCGCGGACGTGCGCGACATGGACGCCCTCCAGGCGTCCATGGACCATGCCGCCGCCGAACTCGGCGACATCAGCATCGCGGTCGCCGGTGCCGCCGGGAACTTCTTCGCGAAGGCGGAGGAGATGAGCTCCAACGCCTTCCGCACCGTCGTCGACATCGACCTCATGGGCGCCTATCACACGGCCCGCTGCGCATTCCCGTACCTCCAGCGCACCCGCGGCTCGATCCTCTTCATCTCCGCCTCCCAGGCCTTCAAGGCCACCCGCTACCAGGCGCACGTCGGGGCCGCGAAGGCCGGCATCGAGATGCTCATGAAGGATCTCGCGGTGGAATGGGGCCGGCACGGGATCCGCTCGAACTCCCTGGTCCCCGGCCCGGTGTCCGGCACCGAGGGGATGTCGCGGCTGGCCGGGCCGACCGGCGACGACATGTGGAAGAAGGCGGTGCCGCTGGGCCGCTACGCGGAGAAGGAGGAGATCGGGGCGATGGCCGCGGTGCTCTCCGGACCGCTCGGCGCCTACGTCACCGGCGCGCAGTTCCTCGTCGACGGCGGGCTCTCCCAGGTGGGCTCCGGGGAGATCTCCGACGCGGTGGGCCGCGCGCTGTTCGGCGAGGAGTGAGAAACCTCCCCACCGACCTCACGTTCCGGGCCTCCCGAACGTCTGCAGGATGATGAAGAAGCCACCGTTCGACGAGCTCGTCCGCACGCACTCGGTGCGGATCCTGCGGTTCTGCCGGTCCATGCACGCGCAGCCGGTGGACGCCGAGGACGCCTATTCCGAGGCGTTCCTCGCCGCGCTGCGCGGATACGCATCCCTGCCCGAGGACGCCAACCTCGAGGCCTGGCTCATCACCATCGCACGCCATGCCTGCATCGACGTGCACCGGCGCAACGCGCGGCGGGCGGTCCCCGTCGAGCAGCTGCCGGAGCCGGTGGGCACCGGGCCGGGCGGCACCTGGTCGGGCGGCTTCTCGCTCGGCGGCCGGCCGGAGAACCCCGGCCGGGGGAGCGAGGGCGAGATCGACGTGTTCGCTCTGCTGTGGCGGCTCACCGACCGGCAGCGGGAGGCGGTCGCCTACCACCACGTGTGGGGACTGCCCTACGCCGAGGTCGCTGCCCAGGTCGGCGGCACACCGGCGGCCGCCCGCCGTGCGGCGGCGGACGGGATCGCTGCACTGCGGCGGATGATCGAGGAGGAGAGACCATGACCCGCGCACCACTCATGACGCGCACCGTGACCACGACCCCGGGACCACCCGAGGGATTCGCATCGGCCGGGCTCGGCTCGCAGCCGGGTCCCGGAACAGGGGGCGCCGTTCCGGAGGACCGGCTCTCCGGACCCGCGTCGGCGCTCGAGGAATCGATGGTGGCTGCCCTCAACGCCGAGGTCCTCGCCCGCGGTGACGCCACCGGGCTCGTCGATGCCGCCTACACCCTGATGCCCTCACCCATGGGCGAACTCGTCGTCGTCGTCACCGACCGCGGCCTGCTCCGGATCGGCTTCGACACCGAGGAGCTCTCCGCCGTACTCGCCGAGGTCGCCGAGGCGGTCGGACCCGTGGTCGTCGAGGACAGCGGGATGACCCGGACGGTGGTGGCGGAGC
This sequence comes from Brevibacterium sp. R8603A2, assembly GCF_023072605.1. Classification (NCBI taxonomy): domain Bacteria; kingdom Bacillati; phylum Actinomycetota; class Actinomycetes; order Micrococcales; family Brevibacteriaceae; genus Brevibacterium; species Brevibacterium sp. R8603A2. The sequence continues at coordinate 87,113 of NZ_JALLGN010000014.1, read as the reverse complement.
TCGGGGAGTACTTCGCGGGGGAGCGGAGGTCCTTCGACATCGCCCTCGACCTCCGACTCACCCGGGGCTTCCGGGCCGAGGTCCAGCAGGCGCTCGCCGACATCCCCTTCGGGAGCACGATGAGCTATGCGGAGATGGCTGCGCATCTGGGGAACCCGAAGGCGGTGCGGGCCGTCGGCACGGCGTGCGCGAAGAACCCGATCCCGCTCATCCTTCCGTGCCACCGGATCGTCCGCAGCGACGGCAGCTTCGGGAACTACCGCGGCGGCCACGACCGGAAGCAGTGGGTGCTCGACTTCGAGGCGGGATCCCTGCCGCTGACCGGCTGACCGGCTGGCCCCGTGACCGGGCGGCCTGCCGCTGACCTGGCGGCCGGATCCCCGCCTCGCTCGTGACCGGGGCTCCGGCGCGAGCCGGCCCGGCTCAGAGACCGGCGGGAACGGCGACGGCGGCGTCGGGCGCGGCGAGGGCCCATGTCGTGCCGACTGCGGGGTCCGACGCGACGGGTCCGATGCGCACGCCGGTGCGCGCTGCGAGGCGATCGAGATCCTCACCGGCAGACTCATCATCCTCACCGGCAAACTCATCGCCGAGCACTTCGCGGGCCCGGTCCGCGGTCAGGCACGTGTGCGTCACCGCGTGGGTGCGCACTTGCTCGAGCCAGGCTGCGGGAGCGAAGCGAGCGGCGAGCACCACGGTGGCGCCTGCGGTGATCACGGCGGTGAGCTCGCGCGCCTGAGCGGCGAGGGTGTGGAGATCGCCGGTGATGAGCCAGCGGTGGTCCTGGCCGAGCCCGGCGGCGGCCGCTGCCTCGTGCGCTTCGCTGAGGCCGTCGGCATGGGTGAGGAGGTGCGCCCCTGCTGCGGTCGGGTCGTGAGCCGATTCAGCGCCGACGACGATGCTCAGCGCACCGGCCGGGAGTGCTCGGATCGGTACGGACTCGGGCAGGGAGCCGGCGGCCGCGGCGGTGGGACCGCAGGGCCGGGGACGCTCGGCTGCCCGGGAGCCCGCGGCGGGGCGGGGCGGGTGTCCGGATCGACCCGCGCTGTCGCGGCGTCGGACGGCGCCGAAGACGGGCCCGGGGGTGAAGAGCGGGGAGCCCGCCAGGGTGTCGGGCTCGTCCTCGGACACCTCGATGACGGGGAACTCCGGGGTTGCGGAGCGGCTGACCGCGTTGCGGTAGGTCCAGCGACGCCGGAGGCCGACGATCCCGAGCACGGGGTGGGTGCCGGAGAGCTCCCGGAGCAGGGCGGGCACCTCGGCCTCGGGATCGCTCGCCACGGTGACGGCGCCGAGCGAGGCGCAGGCGAGCCAGCTCATGATGAAGGCCGGCGAGCTCGCGAGATTGAGGTGGACCGCGGTGCCCGGTGCGACGCCGAGCGCCCGGAAGCGCTGTGCGGTGAGCCCGACGAGCTGGGCGAACTGGCGGTACGACCACGTGTTCGAGTCACCGGTGCCGGTGATGAAGGTGAGGAACGGAGCGGTGCCACGGCAGGCGACCGCCCGGGACCACACCGCGCCGAGGTCCGCCGCGGGGCCGGAGGACCCGCTCGGTGCGAAGGATTCAGGTGCGGAGGAGTCGAGTGCAGGCGGCGCAGGACGCACGGGTGTCGCAAGGGGCGTCGGCGGGGCCGATGAGGTGGAGGTCGAGGAATCGGAGAAGTGAGCCTGGGGCGAAGAATGCACCTGCGACCCTTTCGCGCTGGTGTGATGTGGATCTCATTGAGGGTATCAGTGCAGGTTGTGCGCCCCGTGGCCTGCGGCTCGGACGGCGCTGAGATTTCACCGTCCGTCCGCTGTGCGGCCATGTGGGCGCACAGCAGGCCGATGACAGGTGAGGGTCGGTGCTCCTGGGGTGGGGCCCGCCGGGTGGGGCTGGGCCGTGCCCCACCCGGGTCAGCCGTGCTTGCCGGGCATCACCGGGCGCACCGGCTCGATGCCGCGCTCGGCGGCCATGAGTGCCTCGACGCTGCCGAAGGAGTGCACCTCGTTGAGGAGGACGAGGGTCGGACGCATGAGCTTGAGCCGCTCGGCGGCCTCCTCGGCGAGGATGTGCTCGACATTCATCCACTCGGAGTTCGTCGCCTCCGTGGTCTGGTGCCGCAGATCGCCGATCTCGTCGCCGCGCGCCACGTAGAAGTACGTGTCGAAGCGGCGGGTGCGCCCGGGAGGGGTGATCCAGTTGGCCCAGGGCTTGAGCGCGGTGGTCGCGATTGTGGCCCCGGCCTCCTCGCCCACCTCGCGCTGCGCGGTCGCGATGAGCGCCTTCGCGAACTCCGGCTCGGCGCCGAGCTCGGTCTTCGCCCAGGCGCGGACGTGAGCGTCGAGCACCTCCCCGGGCACCTCGAGCGCAGCGGCCATCTCGTGATCCTGCGGATCCACCCGACCGCCGGGATAGACGAGCACGCCGGCGGCGAAGTCCATGGTCGTCACCCGATGCTGGACGAAGACCTCGAGGCCGTCCGCGGTATCGCGGGCCACGATGACGCTCACCGCGGGCTTGACCGGCATCTCGACCCCGGGCGAGGCGAGATTGCTCTTGAGAGATGTGCCCACGCGGTCGGAGCGATCATGTCCTTCGTCGTGCAGGTCGCGCACCATTCATCCACCTTCGGCTCAGCCGGCTCCGCCGCTCGGGCTGCTCCGCTGCAGGTGCGGGCCGGACGTGTCTTCTCCGTACTGTACCGGCGCCGTGATCCAGGTCACGCGCGGGTCCGGCATCCGGGCAGTCAGCACTGACCGGAAGGACTGCGGCGGACTGTTCGGTGCTCCGGCGCGGTGCTCCAGCCCAGTGCTCCAGCCCAGTGCCCCGGCCCAGTGCCCGGTTCGGCGCCCGGTTCAGCGTCCGGCGCGGGCGACGATGCGCTGGGCGCGCTTGAGCACCGGCGCATCGACCATCGCGCCGTCGACGTTGACCGCGGCCCCGCCGGCGGCCTCGGCGGCGTCGACCACACGGCGGGCCCAGGTGACGTCCTCGGCGGAATCGCCGAACTCGGCGTCGATCGCGGCGAGCTGACGGGGGTGGATCGCGAGCTTCCCGGCGAAGCCGAGCGCCCGACCGCGCTGCGCAGAGGCCTCGGTCGCCCCGTCCGTGGAGATGTCCGCGCACGGGCCGTCGATCGGCCCGGGCATGCCGAACGCGCGGGCGGCCATGACGACCCGGGAGCGCGCATGGAGCAGCTCGGTCTCCTCGGGTCCGACGATCGCGTCGAGCTCGAGGCCGAGGTCGTAGTTGCCGAACGCGAACCGGTGCACCGAATGGGCCCGGGCCAGGGATTCGGCGGCGACGATGCCGCGCGGGGTCTCGAGCAGGCCGATGAAGTACGGCGCGGCCACGCCGTGCTGGGTGAAGCGCTGGCGGATCTCGTGGACGGGGTCCTCGGACTCGCACTTGGGGATCATCACCCCGAACGGGCACTGCGCGTAGTGTCCCGAGCGTTCGGCGGCGACGGTGCTCAAGCGGGACGCGACCGCCGCCAGGGTGCTGACGTCGGGGGCGAACCATTCGGTGTCGGCGGAGTTGATCCGCACCACGACCGCGGTGTCCGAGCCGGCGCCGGTCCACTCGCCCTCCGACAGCCAGGCGGCGACGGAATCCCGCGCGGTCGCCTTGTCCTCGGGGGCGACCGCGTCCTCGAGGTCGATGATGACCGCGTGTGCGCCGGAGGCGAGCGCCTTGGCGAAGCGGTCCGGTCGCGTGGCGGGCACGAAGAGCAGGGTCTGGGCGACATCGAGGCTGCGCGGGGCTGCAGCGTCCGACCGGGCGGTGTCCGCCATGGGATGTCCTTCGAAGAAGTCCGGGGCAGTACTACCGAAGTTCACTCTAGCGGGTTAGACTGTTGCAGAAAACACAAAAAGTCCGGCGCGATTGATGCAGTTTGAGGTAAGAATCACCGAGGGCCGCACGCACCCGGACACCCCTCCACACCGCACAGAAGGAGACGCGCAATGGTGCGAGAATTCCAGGGAATCGCAGAGCTCGAGAAGCACCTCGGGCAGGAGCTCGGCACGAGCGACTGGGTCACCGTCGACCAGGAGCGGATCAACACCTTCGCCGATGCCACAGGCGACCACCAGTGGATCCACATCGACGAGGAGCGCGCCAAGGCCGGGCCGTTCGGCGGCACGATCGCCCACGGCTTCCTCACCCTCTCCCTGCTGCCGCTGCTCGGCGCCGAGGTGATGAACGTGACCGGCATGAAGATGAAGATCAACTACGGCCTCAACAAGGTCCGCTTCCCCAAGCCCGTGCCGGCCGGTGCCAAGGTGCGCGACGTCGTCACCCTCAAGGAGATCGTCCGCAAGAGCTCGGGCATCCAGGTCGTCATGGACCACGTCATCGAGATCGAGGGCTCGGACCGCCCGGCCTGCATCGCCGAGGCCGTCACCCTCATGGTCGAGGACGACTGAGCTCCTCCCGCCGTCCCGTCGGCGCCGTTCGGCCCAGCCTTCGGCGCCGACGGCCCTGCGCCATCGACATCCCGGCAGACCGCCGGAACCCCGCCCGGCATCACCTGCCGCCGTCACCGAGAGAAAGCAGATCATGGACGATTCCGATCTCAAGCACATCCTGTCCACCGTCCGCGAGTTCGTCCGCGAGCAGGTGATCCCCCGTGAACTCGAGATCGAGGACACGGACGAGATCCCCAAGGAGATCCGTGTCGCGGCCGCGGAGATGGGCCTGTTCGGCTGGGCGATCCCGGAGGAGTTCGGCGGCCTCGGCCTCAACGCCTACCAGGACGCGAAGCTCTCCTTCGAGCTCGGCTACACCACCCCGTCCTTCCGCTCGCTGTTCGGCACGAACAACGGCATCGCCGGCCAGGTGCTCGTCAACTACGGCACCGACGAGCAGAAGCAGGAGTGGCTGCCGCGGATCGCCTCGGGCGAGGTCGTCGCCTCCTTCGCGCTCACCGAGCCCGACGCCGGCTCCGACCCGTCCGGCCTGACCACCAAGGCGGTCAAGGACGGTGACGACTACGTCATCAACGGTGCCAAGCGCTTCATCACCAACGCCGCGCTGTCCGACGTCCTCATGGTCTTCGCCCGCACCAACCCGGAGGCCAAGGGCAGCAAGGGCATCTCCGTGTTCCTCGTGCCCACCGATTCCCCCGGCGTCACCGTCGGCCCGCACGACAAGAAGATGGGCCAGGCCGGCGCCTGGACCTCGGAGATCTTCTTCGACGACGTCCGCGTGCCCTCGAAGTACCTCATCGGCGGCGAGGAGGAGGTCGGCTTCAAGGCGGCCATGGCCTCGCTCAACAAGGGTCGTCTCCACATCGCCGCGATGTGCGTCGGCCAGGCCACCCGCATCCTCGACGATTCGGTCGAGCACGCGAAGGTCGCCAAGCAGGGCGGCACCGCGATCGGTGAGTTCCAGCTCGTGCAGGCGCTCCTCGCAGAGTCCTACGCGGAGCTCTCCGCCGCGCGTGAGATGGTGCTCGCCGCCGCCCGCCGCTGGGACGAGGGCACCGACAAGAAGCTCGGCCCGAGCTCCTGCAAGCTCTTCGCCTCCGAGATGCTCGGCCGCGTCGCCGACCGCGGCGTCCAGGTGTTCGGCGGGATGGGCTACATGCGCGAGACCTCGGTCGAGCGATTCTACCGCCACGCCCGCCTGTTCCGGATCTACGAGGGCACCTCCGAGATCCAGAAGCTCGTCATCGCCCGCCAGATGCTCAAGGGCGCCCACCTCGAGGGCCGCTGAGCATGAGCCTCATCCGCACGGAGCTCGCCGCCGGGATCCTCACGATCACGCTCGACGAGCCGGCCCGCCGCAACCCGCTGAGCGCGGACATGCGCGCGGAGATCTCCGCCGTGCTGTTCCCGCTGCCGGCGGAGGTGCGGGCGGTCGTCTTCACCGGTGCCGACTCCGTGTTCTCCGCCGGCGGCGACCTCGCCTCGATGCCGCCGGAGAGCCCCGAGGCCAGTGACGAGCGGATGGTGGCCGTGGCCGACTTCATCCGCCTCGTCGCCGGCCTGCCGGTCGTCACCGTCGCCGCGGTGGAGAAGGCCGCGGCCGGTGCCTCGGTCGGCCTCGCCTGCGCCTGCGACGTCATCGTCGCCGGGCGCAGCGCACAGTTCCTCCTGCCGTTCACGCGCCTGGGGATCGTGCCCGACGGCGGGCTCCTCGCCCTGCTGCCGGCGCGCGTCGGCCTGGCCCGGGCGCGGCGCCTGATGATCGCCGGGGACCCGGTCCGGGCCGAGGACGGCGCCGCCTACGGGCTCGTCGACCACCTCGTCGAGGACGGCGCCGCGCTGAGCACCGCCGCCGAGGTGGCCGCCCGCCTGGCTGCCCGGGCGCCGGGCTCCGTGCGGGCGATCAAGCAGGCGCTGTCCGTCGGCGCGCCGAGCCTCGAGGAGGCCTTCGCGGCCGAGGCGGCGGGGCAGCGTGCGCTGTTCTTCACCGCCGACTTCCGCGAGGGCAAGGCGGCGTTCTTCGACAAACGCTCCCCGGAGTTCACCGGGGAGTGAGCCCGCCGGGCCCGGCGGGTCGCGACCGCAGCGGTCGGCGCGCCGCCCGCACGGGTCCGTGCACCGCTGGCCGCACCGGTTCCCGTCACCCCGTCCACCGCATCATCATCACGTCCGCACCACCGATCGAAGGAGTACATCATGGGTCTGCTCGAAGGCCGCACCGCCGTCATCACCGGCGCCGCTCAGGGGCTGGGCTACGCCATCGCGGAGACGCTCGTCGCCGAGGGCGCCAACGCCGTCCTCGGAGACCTCAACGACGAGGCCGTCGTCGCGGCCGCTGAGAAGCTCGGCGTGGGCGACCGCGCCGTCGGCCTGGCCTGCAACGTCGTCGACCTCGGCCAGGTGGAGGCGCTGTGCGCGCTCGCGCAGGAGAAGTTCGGCGCCGTCGACGTCATGGTCAACAACGCCGGCATCACCCGCGACGCGACCATGCGCAAGATGACCGAGGAGCAGTTCGACCAGGTCATCGCCGTGCACCTGCGCGGCACCTGGAACGGGCTCAAGACCGCCTCGGGCATCATGCGCGACCAGGAGAAGGGCGGCTCGATCATCAACGTGTCCTCGATCTCCGGCAAGGTCGGCATGCTCGGCCAGACGAACTACTCCGCGGCCAAGGCCGGCATCGTCGGCATGACGAAGGCCGCCGCCAAGGAGGTCGGTTTCAAGAACGTGCGCGTCAACGCCATCCAGCCCGGCTTCATCAACACCGCGATGACAGCCGCGATGCGCCAGGACGTCATCGACGCGAAGCTCGCCGAGATCCCGATGGGCCGCGCCGGCGAGCCGAGCGAGGTCGCCTCGGTCGTGCTGTTCCTCGCCTCGGACATGTCCTCCTACATGTCGGGCACCGTGCTCGAGATCGCCGGCGGCCGCCACATCTGAGCACCGCCCGGCCGCGCCCACGCAGCGCAGCCGGGATGCACCGCACGTCGACCTGCCGTTCGTGCTCGAGATCCGCACCGGATCTCGAGCACGAACGGCAGGTCGACGGCGTTCCGGCCGGAACAGGAGCGCCGGACGCGGTGCCGGAGCGGACGGGCGGGCCCCGGGAGCGGGCGGGGACGTAGGATGAGAGGATCACGGCGCGCTCCCAGCAGGGACCCGGCGCCGCATCTGCGAGAGAACGACGGCCTGTGGAATCCTTCATCATCTTCCCCTTCGACGCGCGGTGGCCCACGTGGGTCCTCGTGACGCTCGTCGCGATCGATGCGGTCATCCGGATCGTCGCGCTCGGCTGGGTGCCCTACCGCCGCAAGCCCTCGGTGGCGCTCGGCTGGCTGCTCGCGATCTTCTTCATCCCCTACGTCGGCATCCTCGCGTTCCTCATGTTCGGCTCCGCGAAGCTGCCGCACAGCCGCCGTGCCCAGCAGCGCGAGGTCAACGAGCTCATCCGCAGCCGCACCGACGAGGAGGCGATCCTCGGCCGGGAGGACCACCTGAGCGAGGCGCTCGTCACCTCCGCGCAGCTCAACTACCGGCTCGGTGCCCTGCCGATGACCCACGGCAACGACTTCACCCTCGAGCCGGACAACCACCAGTGCATGCTCGACATGGCCGCCGAGGTGGACCGGGCCACCGACTACGTCCACTTCGAGTTCTACATCGTCGCCATCGACGAGGCGACCCGCCCCCTCCTCGACGCGCTGCTCGCCGCCCACGCCCGCGGGGTCAAGGTGCGGATCCTCATCGACCACGTCGGCTCGCTCGGCTATCCCGGGTACGCGGAGCTCGTCAAGATGCTCAACGCTTCCGGGGTGAGCTGGCGCCGGTGCCTGCCGGTCCGCCCGTGGAAGCTCGAGTACCAGCGGCCCGACCTCCGCAACCACCGCAAGATCCTCGTCGTCGACGGCACCGTGGCCTACACCGGCTCGCAGAACGTCATCCACCGCACGTACAACAAGCGCAAGAACCTCAAGAAGGGCTTCGAGTGGAAGGACCTGTCGGTGCGGTGCACCGGCCCGGTCGTCGCCGAGCTCAACGCGGTGTTCGCCTCCGACTGGTACTCCGAGACCGGAGTCATGCTCACCGAGGAGTTCGACTCCGAGGTCGAATCGCCCTACGACGGCGGGATCATGGCGCAGGTGGTACCGAGCGGACCGGGGTTCGAGCTCGAGAACAACCTCCGCCTGTTCAACCACCTGATCTACAACGCCAACCACACCGTGGTGGTGTGCTCGCCGTACTTCGTCCCGGACGAGTCGCTCATGCACGCGCTCGTCACCGAATCGCTGTCCGGCGTGGACGTGCGGCTCTACGTCGGCGCGACGAGCGACCACGCGATCGCGCAGAAGGCCCAGGAGTCGTACTACGACGAGCTCGTCGACGCCGGGGTGCGGATCTTCCAGTACCACGCACCCACGGTGCTCCACTCGAAGTTCCTCCTCATCGACGACGAGGTCACGCTCATCGGCTCCTCGAACATGGACGAGCGGTCCTTCGCGATGAACATGGAGGTCACCCTGTTCATCGTCGATGAGGACTTCACCGACCGGATGTACCGCCTCGAGGTCGACGACTATCGTGCGAACTCCGTGGAGCTCGACGTGGAGGCCTGGCGTCAGCGCTCGCTCGGCCGGAAGTACCTCGAGAGCCTGTGCCGGCTCACGAGCTCCCTGCTCTAGCACCGTCGGTCTGCCGAGAACGCACGAGGCCCCGCACACCTTCTGGTGCACGGGGCCTCGTGTTGCTCGCCGAGCAGTGCGGAGAGCGCTGGGCGCTCAGCGGGCTCAGAGCGCTGCGCAGCGTCAGATGCGCGGGTCTCTCAGTTCGAGGCGCCGGTGGTCGGACCCTCGGCCTCGAGCGGGGTCGAGGGGTCCGAGATCGAGTCGTCGAGGATGACGGCGTCGGACGAGGTGCCCGCGGTCTTGCCGGAGGCGCTCGCCTTGCCGGCGCCGCCGGACGTGCCGGTGGCCTTCGACGAGGGCTCGGTGACGGATCCGCCCGCGGCGGCCTTCGACCCGGCCTCGACGCCGGTGTCCTGCTGGGCCTGCGCGGACGGGTCGGCGACGCTGCCGGCGGCCGGCGTGGCGGCGGCGGCGGCCTTCGCCTCGGCGTCCTTCTTCGCGTCGAGGTCGTCTGCGCCGGCAGCGGCGCTCTTCTCCGCCTTCTTCTGCTCGCGGTTGGTCTTGACGTCGTCGACCTTGTGCTGCACCGCACCGACGGCGGATCCGGCGGCGGACTGCACCTTGCCGGCCACCTCGGGAGCCTTCTCCTTGACGCGGTCGGCGACGATCGGCGCCTGCTCCTTGACGGTGTCGGTCGCCTTGGTCACCGAGTCCTGGACGCGGGGGTCCTGCCACCACTCCTCGACCTGGGCCTTGAGCTTCTCGTAGCTCTGGCGGCCGGCGCGCGAACCGAGCACGAACCCGACTCCGACGCCGGCGAGAAGAATGAGTCGCTTCTTCATGGTCCCTCCCTGGGGTCAGCGCCCTGATCGGCGCATGGTTATCACGGCAAGCATCCTTGCTCCGCGCGATCGTGCGCGAGAGCGCCTGCCGGTTCGGTGCCAGTCTATACCGGCAGGGAGTTCTCGTCCCCGTCGGTGGCTCCGCGGGATTCCCGCAGTGCCCGGCCCTTGCGCTGGAAGCGGGCCTGCACCTGGGCGTCGTCGATGATCTTCTTCGTCGACCGCGGCGGGAGCTGGATGGTGTCCTCGGCGAGGACCCCGGCCTGGAGCTGCCGGGCGCGCTCGATCTCCGAGTCGAACTCCGCGCCGAACAGCAGCGCCATGTTCGTCAGCCACAGCCAGAACAGGAAGATCAGCACCCCGGCGAACGCCCCGTAGGTCGAGTCGAAGCCGCCGAGCACCACGGCGTAGAGGTAGAGGCCGGCGGTGAGGACCGCCCAGGCGAACAGTGCGACGAGCGCGCCGATCGTCGAGAGCACGAACTTCGCGCGGCGCACGTTGCTCGTCCCGGCATAGAGGAGGGTGATGAGGAGGAGGGTGAGGATCGCGGCGAGCGGGAACCGGCCCCACGCCCAGATCGTGGTGAGGGTCTCGTCGAGGCCGAACGGGGCGACGATCGTGGACGAGCCGAGCAGGCACAGGAGGATCGCGACGACGAGCGTGATCGCGACGATCGTCACGAGGTAGGTCTGGAGGAACCGGACCCAGCTCGAACGGCCCTCGGCCATCCCGTAGACGTCGTTGATCGCGGCGCCGAAGGCGCGCACGAACTTGCTCGCCGACCACAGCGAGGCGAGGATGCCGAGCCCGAACGCGGCCCCGCCGCCGGGGGACTCCGCGAGGTCGAGGAGCGGCTGCTCGAGCTGCTGGAGGCTGCCCTCGCCGGACACCTGGGACAGCCAGTCCATCACCGCGGTCACCGTCTGCTGGCCCTGGCCGAACACGTTGAGGATCGAGAGCACGGCGACGATCGCCGGGAGCAGCGCGAGCATGAAGTAGAAGGAGAGCGTGGCGGCGGTGTTCTGCCGCCGGTTGTGCTTGAACTGGTGGACCGTGCGGGCCCACGCGTACTTCCACGAGGCCTTGGTCAGTCGGTGGGGCGAGGCATCGGCGGTGCTGCCGGTGTGCCGGCGGTCGGACTCGGAATGCTGATGCCCGGACGCGCTCCGGCCCGGGTTCGGGCCGCCGGCGGCGTCCTGGCGGGTATCCTGGCGCGGGTCCTGCTTCGACTGGGTGCTCACAGGGAAAGTCTAGGCGACTTCACGGGGCCGGAGAGCCGGTGCACGCCGGTTCCGCGCTCTAGGATGGGACGGGTTCCGACAAGGCATGTTCCTCATGAAGGGTGGTCCCTCCCGTGCGCATCCCCCGCATCCTCGCACTCGTCCTCGCCGGCGGCAAGGGCAGCCGGCTCGAGAGCCTGACGCAGGACCAGCCCAAGCCCACCCTGCCGATCGGCGGCACGTACACACTCATCGACATCGCGCTGAGCAATCTCGCGCACTCCCACATCCGCGACGTCTGGATGGTCGAGCAGTTCCAGCCGCACAAGCTCAACCTCTACATCGACAACGGGCGGCCGTGGGACCTCGACCGCACGCACGGCGGGCTCGTCGTCACCCCGCCGTTCGAGGGCGGGGAGGGGGAGGGATTCGCGCAGGGCAATGCGGACTCCCTGGCCCGCCAGCTCGACGCGATGAGGGAGTTCGCACCCGAGCACGTGCTCGTCCTCAGCGCCGACCACCTCTACAACCTCAACTTCCTCGACGTCTACGACACCCACCTGCAGCACGGGGCGGACCTCACCATGGTCACCACCCATCAGGACGGCGACGCCTCGCGCTACGGGGTGGTCGAGATCGGGCCGGAGCGCCGGATCACGAGCTTCGAGTACAAGCCGGAGGGCGCCCGCGACACCTACGTCACGACGGAGATCTTCCTCTACCGGGCCGAGGCGCTGTTCGAGGCGCTCGAGGAGCTGCTCGAGGAGAACGGGCAGCTCTCCGACTACGGCGACGAGCTCATCCCGCACTTCCTCGCCGAGCGCACCGTGGTGTCCCACGACCTCGGCGGGTACTGGATGGACCTCGGCACGCTCCAGTCGTACTGGACGACGAACCTCCAGCTCATCGATGGTGAGGCGATCGACCTCCACCGCCCCGACTGGCCGCTGTGGTCCGCGCAGCCCCAGCGGCTGCCGGCGTACCTCGGCGGGTCGGCGCAGGCGCACCGGGCGTTCATCAGCGCCGGGGCCGAGGTGCACGGCGGCGTGGAGCACTCCGTCGTCGGCATCGACTGCCGGATCGAGGCCGGAGCCGAGGTGCGCGACTCGGTCCTCCTCGACGGCGCCGTGGTCGAATCCGGGGTGCGGCTGCGCAACTGCATCGTCGCGCCCGGCGCGCGCATCGCCGCCGGACCGGACCGCGGCGGCGAGGGCGTGCTCACCCTCATCGGCCACGACGGCACGATCGACAAGCGCGTCCCCCTCGACGACTCCGCCCCGCTCCCGACGCTGAGCTGACACTGCGGGTGCCGGGCCCGGCACGGCGCCGCCTGCAGCCGGCTCGACCCGACTGGTGGGAGCCAGGACGGTCCGGCCCGGCGCCGAGACAGCGAAATCCCGCGGTTCCGTTCTCAGGAACCGCGGGATATCGCGTTCTGGATGAGCCTCAGGGGTCAGGGCTCAGCCGGGGTGGTTCACTTGCGGGCGTTGACCGCCTCGGTCGCCTGCGGGAGGACCTGGAACAGGTCGCCCACGACGCCGTAGTCGGCGAGCTCGAAGATCGGCGCCTCGTCGTCCTTGTTGATGGCGACGATGTTCTTCGAGGTCTGCATGCCGGCGCGGTGCTGGATCGCACCGGAGATGCCGGCCGCCACGTAGAGCTGCGGCGACACGGTCTTTCCGGTCTGCCCGACCTGGTTGGCGTGCGGGTACCAGCCGGCGTCCACCGCGGCGCGGGACGCACCCACGGCGGCGCCGAGCGCATCGGCGAGCGCCTCGACCGGAGCGAAGTCGCCGGCGGTGCCGCGGCCGCCGGAGACCACGATCGCGGCCTCGTTGAGCTGCGGGCGACCGGACTGCGGCTTCTCCTCGACGGAGACGACGCGGGCGGTCTTCGAGGCATCGCTCGGGGTGAAGTCGACGGTCTCGACCGCACCGGCACCGGCGGCGGCCTCCGGGGAGACCGAGTTCGGCTTGACGGCGACGATCGGGGTGCCCTTGGTGACACGTCCGGAGACGGTGTAGGAACCGGCGAACACCGACTGCGTGGCGACGAAGCCCTCGGCGATGTCGCTGGCATCGGTGATGATGCCGGAACCGGTGCGGACGGCCGCGCGGGCGGCGATCTCACGACCGTCGGCGGTGGCGGGCACGAGCACGCCGGCGGGCTGCCGGGTCTCGATGAGGTTCGCCAGGAGCTCGGCCTGCGGAGCCACGAGGAACTCCGAGTAGGCCGGATCCGAGGCGACGAGCACCTTCTCGGCGCCGTACTCGCCGAGGGTCGAGGCGGCTGCCTCGCCCTGGGCGGCGTCGCCGACGAAAACGGCGGTGGGCTCGCCCAGGCGCTTGGCGAAGGTGAGCATCTCCAGGGTGGACTTGCGGACGTCGCCGTCCACGTGGTCTACGAGAACAAGAACTTCAGACATGGTGTGTGATCAATCCTTCAGTCAGGAGGAGTCTGTGCGATTCGGGTGCGGACCGGCGGATCAGACGAGCTTCTTCGACGCCAGCCACTCGACGAGCTGGTTGCCGCCCTCGCCCTCGTCGGTGACGATCTCACCGGCGGTGCGCGGCGGACGCTCGGTCAGCTCGACGACCTCGGTGGTGGCACCGGCGGCGCCGACCTCTCCGGCGTCGACGCCGAGCTCGGACAGCTCGTACTCCTCGAGCGGCTTCTTCTTCGCGGCCATGATGCCCTTGAAGGAGGGGTAGCGCGGCTCGTTGATCTGGTCGGTGACCGACACGAGGGCCGGCAGAGTGACCTCGATGTGCTGCGAGGCGGCATCGCCGTCGCGGCGGATCTTGGCGGTTCCGCCCGAGACCTCCAGGACGGAGGCCTGGGTCGCGGCGGGGCGGCCGAGCAGCTCGGCGACCTGCACCGGCACGACCGACATCTGGCCGTCGGTGGAGGCGAGGCCGGTGATGATGAGATCGACCGGGCCCTCCTCCTCCTCGACCTTCTTCACGGCAGCGGCGAGCACCTTCGCGGTGCCGAGGGCGCAGGAGGCCTCGAGCGCGTCGTCGACGACGTGGACGCCGGAGTCGGCGCCCATCTGCAGGGCCTTGCGCACGGCATCGACCGCGTCGTCGGGACCGACGGTGACGGCGATGACCTCGGCGTCGTCCTCGTCCTCGGCGATCTTGAGGGCGGCCTCGACCGCGTACTCGTCGAGCTCCGAGAGGAGGCCGTCGACGGAGCGGTCGACGGTGTTGTCCGACTCGAACGAGCGGTCACCGGCGGCGTCCGGGACGTACTTGACAAAAGTGACAATCCGCATGGGGAGATTCATCCTTCCTGAAGAACCTGGTACCCGTTCGAACGCGAAGACGTGCACCTTCGAAAGGGATAGCTCTCTAACGTTATCAACTGGCGATGATGCCTTCATCATGGAGTCTGCCGATCTCAGCAGATCCCAAGCCGAGGCGTTCGGTGAGGACCGCCTCGGTCGCGGATCCGAAGACCGTCGGGGAATCCTCGGCGAGGTACTCCCCGTTGACCCGGATGGGCGAGGCGCCCACGAGCATGGTGCCGAGCGCCTCGGATTCCAGGGTGCGCAGCACGCCGGCTCCCGCCGGGTCGTCCTGCGCGGCGGCGAGGGTGTCCTGCGCCACTTCGCCGAGCGAGGCATACGGCGCCCAGAGCACTCCCGACCCCTCGAGGTCGGCGGTGATCTGTGCGGCCGTGCGCGCGGCGAACCACGGCTTGAGCAGTGCTTCGAGGGTCTCCCGGTGCGTGTACCGGTTGGTCTCGAGGGCGAAGTCGGTGCCGAGGGCGGTCTCCAGGGCGGCGACCACCTCGGTCAGCCCGGTGACCTTGACGAGGTTGCCCCACTGGCGCTTGGTGATCGCGGTGATCATGACGTAGCGCCCGTCGGAGGTGGCGAAGTCCGAGCCGAACGACCCGAAGATGTGGTTGCCGTGCTTGGCGCGCTCACCGGCCGGCTGCAGGGTCTCGGTGTACCACCCGAGGTTGGCGACCGCGGCCAGCGCGATGTCCTTGAGCGCGATCTCCTCGTAGAGGCCCTCGCCGGTGGACCGGCGGTGGAGCAGTCCGGTGAGCACGGCGGTCGCGGCGGCCTGACCGCACAGCAGGTCCCAGGCCGGGAGCGCGTGGTTGGCTGGGCCGTCGACCTCGGCGGAGCCGGTGATGAGCGGGATGCCGGCCTCGGCGTTGACGGTGTAGTCGACCCCCGGCCCGCCGTCGGCCGAACCCTGCACCTTGACGTGGATGAGGTCCGCCCGCTTGCCGCGGAGCACCTCATCGGACAGGAACGGGCGGCCGACGTTGTTCTCGACGAAGATTCCGGCGTCCTCGCCCGGGGAGGTGATGAGCGCCTGCGCGAGCTCCTGGCCGGCCTCGCTGCGCAGATCTATCGCGACCGAGCGCTTGCTCCGGTTGAGGGTGCCCCAGTAGATCGACCGGCCCTCCGGCGTGATCGGCCAGCGGTCGATGTCCGGGCCGCCCTTGATCGGGTCGATCTTGATGACCTCGGCCCCGAGCTGGGCGAGGCCCAGGCAGGAGGACGGTCCGGCGACGAAGGAGTCGTTCTCGAAGACGGTGATCCCGGCGAGCGGCTTGAGCGCCATCAGGCCTCGACCCGCTCGAACACGGCCGCGAGCCCCTGGCCGCCGCCGATGCACATGGTCTCGAGCCCGTAGCGGGCGCCGCGGCGGTCCATCTCGCGCACGAGGGTGGTGAGGATGCGCACGCCGGTGCAGCCCACCGGGTGACCCAGCGAGATCCCCGAGCCGTTGACGTTGGTGCGCTCGAAGTCGGCCTTGCCGAAGTCCCACTCGCGGGTGCAGGCGAGCGCCTGTGCGGCGAAGGCCTCGTTGAGCTCGATGAGGTCGATGTCCTTCATCGTCAGGCCGGCGCGGCCGAGCGCCTTCTCCACGGCCGGCACGGGGCCGATCCCCATCCGGTTCGGCTCGACCCCGGCCACGCCCCAGCTGACGAACCGGGCGAGCGGCTTGAGGACGAGCGCCTCGGCCTTGGAGCGGGTGGTGACGATGGTCGCGGCGGCGCCGTCGTTCTGACCCGAGGCGTTGCCGGCGGTGACGGTCGCCTCGGAGTCCTGCTTGCCCATGATCGGCTTGAGCTTGGACAGCGACTCGAGGTTCGCCCCCGGGCGGATGTGCTCGTCGAGGGTGATCTGCTGCTCGGGCGTCTTGCGGGTGGCCGGGATGGTGATCGGCACGATCTCCTCGGCGAAGGTCCCGTTGTCGGTCGCGGCCGCGGCGCGGCGGTGCGACTCGACGGCGAGCTCGTCCTGCTCCTGGCGGGAGATCCCGTACTCGCGGCGCAGGTTCTCCGCGGTCTCGATCATGCCGCCGGGCACCGGGTAGTGGGTGCCGCCGGCGGTGAGGCGCCCGCGCACCAGGCTGTCCTTGAGCTCGATGTTGCCGCCGCGCACGCCCCAGCGGATGTTCTCGTTGAAGAACGCGGCGCGGCTCATGGTCTCCGCGCCGCCGGAGATGACGACCTCGGCGCCGCCGGTGGCGATCGCGGACACGCCGTCGATGACGGCCTGCAGGGCCGAGCCGCAGCGGCGGTCGACCTGGCGGCCGGGAACGGTGGTGGGCAGGCCGGCGTTGAGCGCGACGACGCGGCCGAGCGCCGGGGCCTCCATCTGCGGGTAGCACTGCCCGAAGATCACGTCGTCGATGACGTCCGGGGCGATGCCGGTGCGCTCGATGAGGGCCTTGACGACCTGGGTGCCGAGCTCCTCGGGAGCGATGTCCTTGAACTGGCCGCCGTAGGCGCCGACGGGGGAGCGCAGGGGTTCGCAGATGACGATGTCTTCAGACATGGGTGCCCTCCTGGAGGCGATGGGTGACGGGAGTCGTGACCGTATGGGTCCACTGTGTCACGGGTCATCTATACCTGTCCAGGGGGTATTCACGTTGGATTAATACTTTTTCGACAGGTAATCGGGCCCCGGGGTGGGCCCCCGGCAGGGCCTTCGGGTGGGCTCCGGTGTGCGGGCGAGGTGTCCGGTGTGCGGGCAGGGCGTTCGCGGGGAGGGGTTCAGGTGCCTTCCTCTCCACGTGCCTCCGCGGAGCCGTTCATGCGTCCTCGACGAGTGCCCGGTAGTGCGGGCACATGCCGGGGACGTAGTCGGGTTCGAAGTCGATCTCCGCGGGGTCCTCGGCGTCGGTGATCACCGCGGCGAGCCGGTCGAGGTAGAACTCCCAGCCCGGGCCGCTGAATTCCGCGGTCGCGGGATCGTCGAGGTGGTGCAGGAGGGTGACGCGACTTCCGTCGGGTGCTGCCGAGACCTCGGCGGAGAGGCGCCACGGCTGCCCGGCCCCGGCGTCGACGGTCACACCGAGCCGGTGCGGGGGCTCGCAGGCGGTGATGCGCGCGGTCTGCTCCGGGGCACCGTCCTCCGCGTTGAGTCGGATGGCGATCGTGCCGGAGGCCGGGTCCCCGGACCACGGGCCGATCCAGGCCGCGGTGCGGCTCGACTCGGTGAGCGCGGCCCAGAGATCGGCGGGTTCGACGGCGAACTCGCGGCTGATCTCGAGCGTGAGCGGGTGGTGCGCGGACAGGCGTCCGGTCGGTGTCCGTCCGGTGGGTGTCGCGGTCATGGCTCTCCTCGGCGGGCGGGTCGCGGGGGCGGTGCGGTGGTGCGCTGCGGTGGGGTGGTACTGCAGTGCTGCTGGGCTGGGGTGCTGCGGTGCTGGGGTGCTGCGGTGCGCCGTGATGCGGTGCTGCGCTGCACGGCCCCGGGATCCCATCGTACGGCGGCGGTCCGGCCGGGACCAGGGTCGCCGAGCGGGACCACGGTCGCCGGCTGGGTTCCCGGGTCGTTCCAGTGCGGATATTGGCGGGTAAGCGCACTGGAGTGGCTGCGGAGATACAGGACCGCACTGGAGTGGCTGGGGTGATGCTGGACCGCACTGGATTGGCTGGGCGAGGCCGGCACCGCACTGAAATGACTGCGGAGGGCTCCTGGGGATGACCTCGGTCTCGCCCACCCGCCGCGGGTGCCGTCGAGCTGCCACTTCTGCGCGACCCCGGCATCGACCTGCCATCTGTGCTCGAGGATCCATGGGTGCTTCGAGCGGGAGCGACAGCTCGACGGGAGGATCGAACAGAAGTGGCAGGTCGATGCGAGAGCAGGTGCTGCGGACCCTCGGCCCGCCGCTCAACCCATGGCCCGCGCCCCCTCACCCCGCGGACCCGCCGCTCAGCCCACGGTGGGGAGGGCGAGTTCGGCGGCGGCAAGCACCTCGCGCAGGGCGGGGTTGTCGTCGTCCTCGCGGTGGGCGAGGTAGACCTTGATCGGGTCGTGGTCGACGGTGAGCGGGATCGTCACCATGTTCGGGTCGTTGAAGCTCGCGACCACCGAATCGTAGGTGATGGTGATGCCCATCCCCGCGGACACGAGCGCGATGACGATCCACGAGTCCGGGGCCTCCTGGATGACGTTCGGGGTGAAGCCGGCCCGGAAGCACCAGTGGTCGATGAGGTCGCGCATGTTCGCCCCGGACTCCGCCGGCAGCAGGATGAGATCCTCGTCGGCGAGCTCGGCGATGTCCATCGAGGAGCGGCCGACGAAGCGGTGCTCGGTGTGCACGGCGACCACGGGGCGCTCCATCATCACCGGCCGGCCGGAGATCCGCGGCGGCTTGGCCTGCCAGCGGACGAGCGCGAGATCGAGCGAGCCGTCGATGACGCGGGTGAGCGCCTCGTTGGCGAAGGTCGTCGATTCGAGGTCGAGGGTGATCCCGGGTTTGCGCTGCCGGGAGGCGTAGGCGAGCTTGGCGACGAGCTTGTTCGAGGAGGCGCCGGCGAACCCGAAGCGCACATGGCCGATGTCCCCGAGGGTGGCGAGCTTGATCGATTCGCGCGCGGTGCGGGTGCTGTCGAGCACGGCGCGGGCGGGCTCGACGAGCGCGGCGCCGGCCGGGGACAGGCTCACCGAGCGGGTGGTGCGGCGGAACAGGTCGGTGCCGAGCTCGCGCTCGAGCTGCCGGATGGTGCGGCTCAGCGGCGGCTGCGCCATGCCGAGCTTGTCTGCGGCGCGACCGAAGTGGAGCTCCTCGGCGACGGCGAGGAACGCGCGGATCTGGTGTATTTCCATGCCCACATTATTGCACGTCGCGTAAAGAATGGGGGTGGTATTCGTGCGCCAGATGACTTAATGTGGAACGAGCCGCTCCTCGCACCGCGCTCGTCCACTGCCAGTATCGCGGATCCACCAGTGAAAGCGAACATGAACACAGACAAAGTCGTCGACCTCGCCGAGGCGATCGCCGCGCACGTCCACTCCGGTGACACCGTCGCGCTCGAGGGTTTCTCCCACCTCATCCCGTTCGCCGCCGGCCACGAGATCATCCGCCAGGGCATCACCGACCTGACGTTCTGCCGCATGACCCCGGACCTCATCTGCGACATGATGCTCGCCGCGGGCTGCGTGTCGAAGCTCGTGTGCTCCTTCTTCGCCTCCGGATCCGCCGGCAGCCTCTACGAGGTGCGCCGCCGCCTCGAGCACCACGACCCGGAGCCGCTCGAGGTCGAGGAGTACAGCCACCACGCGATGGTGCTGCGCTACCATGCCGGCGCGGCCCGCCTGCCCTTCATGCCGATCCGCTCCTTCGCCGGCTCCGACATCCCGTCGATCAACCCGAACATCAAGCTCGTCGCCGACCCCTACACCGGGGGCACCACCTACGTCGTGCCCCCGCTCAACCCCGACGTCACGATCATCCACGCGCAGCGTGCCGACACGAGGGGCAACGCCCAGATCTGGGGCATCACCGGGGTCCAGCAGGAGGCCGTCTACGCCGCGGAGCGGGCGATCGTCGTCGTCGAGGAGATCGTCGCGCCCGAGGTCATCCGCGCCGACCCCAACCGCACCCTGATCCCGGCCCACGCGGTCGACGCCGTATGCGTCGTCCCGCAGGGAGCGCACCCGTCCTACGTGCAGGGATCCTACGACCGCGACTGCGCCTTCTACCGCGAGTGGACACCGATCAGCAAGGATCCGCAGCGTCTGCAGGAATGGCTCGACGACCACGTGCGGAACACCGCCGACCACGCCGAGTACCTCGATGTGCTCGGACGCGACCGGATGGCCGGCCTCGCCGTCGGATCCCGGCCCTCGGGCTCGGTCGACTACGGCCGCCGCCTGCTCGGCACCGAGCTCGCCGCCGCCGAGGCCGGAGAGCACGCAGCGGCCCGCACCTCGGACGCCGCCGGCCCAGCGGACCGCACCGAGGGCACCGGCGGCGCCGCCGGCACCCCGGCCACCACGACCACCGACGGAGGGCAGGCATGAGCACCGCACCGGACTACACCCAGACCGAGCTCATCGTGTGCGCCGCCGCGCAGATGCTCGCCGGCAAGCGCACCGTGTTCGCCGGGATCGGACTGCCCACGCTCGCCGTCGACCTCGCGCACCGCACCATCAACCCCGACATCGAGCTCATCTACGAGTCCGGTGTGTCCGGCGCCCACCCAGAGGCCATGGCCGAGGGGATCGCGGACTCCGTCGTCGTGTCCGGGGCCGAGGCGGTCGTGAACATGCAGGCGCTGTTCGGCTACGTGCTCCAGGGCGGGAACGTCGACGTCGGCTTCCTCGGCGCGGCGCAGATCGACCGGCACGGCTCGCTCAACACCACGGTGATCGGCGACTGGGACCGGCCGAAGGTGCGGCTGCCCGGATCCGGCGGGGCGACGGACATCATGGCCAACGCCGGGGAGATCTTCGTCATCGTCCGCCGCCACGACCTCTCCGCCTTCCCGGAGGCGGTCGACTTCGTCACCTCACCCTCGCCGGTCCGCGCCCGCGAGGCCGCCGTGGGCATCCAGCCGGCCGGCCACGGCGTGAGCGTCGTCATCACGCCGCTCGGCGTGCTCCAGCGCACCGACAAGTACGGCGAGCTCGAGCTCACCCATGTGCATCCCGGCGTCACCGTCGAGCAGGTGCGGGAGAATACGGGCTGGGACCTCGCCGTCGCCCCCACCGTGGAGACGACCGCGGAGCCCACCATCGAGGAGGTGCGCCTGCTGCGCGACGAGATCGACACCGTCAGGCTCTACCTGCGCTGACGCGCACGACCGACCAGGCCGCCACCGGCCGCCAGACCGATCGCCCGCCGTCACCACCGGCGGGCGGCAACAGGAGGAGACACGTGGACACCACGGCTCAGGACAGCAAGGCGCAGGACCTGCGCGAGCGCTTCTCGCGCACCGGCAACGGCCCCCTCTCCGGCATCATCGTCGCCGATTTCGGCCGTGTGCTCGCCGGCCCCTACGCGACGATGCTGCTCGCCGACCTCGGCGCGACGGTGATCAAGGTCGAGAGCCCCGGCGGCGACGACACCCGGCTGTGGAAGCCGCCGGTGCGCGAGGACGACGCGACCTACTATTTGTCGGTCAACCGGAACAAGACCGACGTCGTGCTCGACTTCCGCAAGGAGGAGGACCTCGCGCTCGCCCGTGAGCTCGCCCGGCGCGCCGATGTCATCGTCGAGAACTTCAAGCCCGGCGGGCTGGAGAAGTTCGGGCTCGACCACGCGACCGTCGCACGGACCAACCCGGACGTCATCTACTCCTCCGTCACCGGCTTCGGGCCGAACAACCCGCAGCCCGGCTACGACCTGCTCGTCCAGGGCCTGTCCGGATTCATGAGCCTGACCGGCGACGCCGACGGTCCCCCCTACCGCGGTGGCGTGGCGGTGTTCGACGTCATCACCGGCCTCCACACGACGATCGGCATCCTCGCCGCTCTCCAGCACCGCAACCGCACCGGGGAGGGGCAGAAGGTCGACACCAACCTCCTGTCCTCGGCGCTGTCCGGCCTCGTCAACCAGACCTCCGCCTACGTGGCCGGCGGCGTCGTGCCGCACCGCATGGGCAACGAGCACCCGAGCCTCTACCCCTACCAGCCGATGCCCACGCAGGAGGGCGACCTCATCGTCGCCTGCGGCAACGACCGCCAGTTCGCGGTGCTCGCTAACGCCGTCGAGCGCCCCGAATGGCTCACCGACGAGCGCTTCGCCACCGCCTTCCCGCGCAACAGCAACCGCAAGGCGCTCGAACCGCTGCTCATCGAGGCGCTCTCGCACCGCACCGCGCAGGAGTGGTACGAGCTGCTCACCGCCGCCGGCCTGCCGTGCGCCCCGATCAACTCGATCGAGCAGGGCGTGCAGCTCGCCGAGCGGATCGGCCTCGAGCCCGTCGTCGAGGTGACCACCGGGGACCGTGCGATCCCCACCGTGCGCAACCCGATCTCGCTGTCGAAGTCCCCGGTCGTCTACGACCTCGCCCCGCCCGCGCTCGGGCAGGACACCGAGCTCGTGCGCGCCTGGCTGAACGAGGACTACACCCGCCCCGACGAGGCCGCACCGCAGCGACCCGCCGAGGCCTGAAGGGCGTGACCGACGCCGCAGGACCGCACCCGGTCCCGGAACGCGACCCCGCCCAGGGGCGCGGACCGGGACCGGAGCGCGTGCCGGAGAAGCAGGAGAAGCCGGAGAAGCAGGCCGAGCCCGGCCGGCTCGCCTACCTCGCGATGCTCGGCACCACCACGGTCGGTGCGCTGTCGGGCAACGTCATCAACGCCCCCCTCCACCGGATCCAGCAGGATTTCGGGGCGACCGACAGCCAGACGGTGCTCGCGGTGTCGGCCTTCACCGTGTCGATGGTGATCTTCGTGCCCTTCACCGGGTGGCTGTGCGATCGCTTCGGCACCGTGCGGATCGTGCTCGGAGGACTCGCGATCATGATCGTCGCGCAGGCCTTCGCCGCATTCTCGGTCAACCTCGAGATGCTCATCGTGCTCCGGGTGGTGCAGGGGATCGCGTGCTCGACCTTCCCGCCCGGTGTGCAGCGCGCCCTCGTCGCGCTGTGGCCGTCGAAGGGCCAGGCCGCGATGGCGGCGTGGGCCTCAGCGATCGGTGTCGGCCAAGCCGTCGGACCGCCGGTCGGCGGCGTGGTCTCGGAGATCTTCGGCTGGCGCGCCGTGTTCATTCTGCAGGCCTCCCTGTGCCTTCTCCTCGCCGTCGTCATCGTCGTCGCCGTGCCCAAGGTGCGCGGGCGGCAGGCGCCCATCCACGGCATCGGGATGGCGGTGCTGATGATCGCGATGGGGGCCTCGGTCCTCCTCGTCACCCTCGTCGGGCAGCGCGCGGACCCGCTCGCCGAGGCCGTCGTGGCGATCATCGCCTCGCTCGGCCTCGTCGTCTACGTCGTGCTCGCCGCGCGCTACCCGGAGACCCTGTTCGAGCCGCGCTCGCTCCTCGAGAAGCGCTACATCCGCGGCACCGTGTCGGCGGGCTCGACGATGTTCATCATGGGGGTGTGCCTGGTCAGCCTGCCGCTCTACCTGGGCGAGCGGCTGGGCCTGACACCGGGCCCGGTGGGCCTCGTGGTGTTCGCGATGGCCTTCGCGATGGCGGTGTCGGGCCGACTCACCTCGTGGCTGTCGGCGAAGCTCTCGATGCGCACCGTGATCGAGATGGGGCTCGGGGTCCTCATCTTCGCGCCGCTCGTGCTCGGCTGGTGGACCTCGCGCGAGTCCGACTCCGCCAGGGTCCAGGTGGCGGTCGTCATCGTGCTCCTCCTGCTCATCGGCGCCGGGCTCAATGCCGGGCAGAGCATCGCGGCGTACGCGATCTCGCGCTCGCTCGCGGCGAAGAACTCCATGGCCTTCGGGATCCACAACACCTCCCGCTTCATGGGGATGGCCACGGGATACGCCTGGGCCGCGCTGATCTACCCGCTCGGTGCGCCGGTGCTCCTGTACGCCGGCGCCTCTGTCGTCGCGCTCGTCGCGCTGCTCACCACGGTGATCGGCGGCCCCGCAGGGCAGGTCGAACCGGCGCGCGAACCCGTCTGAGCCGGGCGGCTCGGGGTGCCGGGACGCGGGTCGGCTGCGCCCTCCCCGCGGGGTGTCCGCGGCGACCCGTAGGCTGGAAGCATGGACGAGGCCGCGCACCCCCACCCCACCGCAGCACCACCCGTCACCGCAGCACCACCCGTCGAACCGGCACCGCCGACGGCCGTCGGTGAACCCGAGGTGCCCGGCGAGTCTGTCATGTCCGGCGCGGACACGATGTCCACCGATGACCCCGCGCCTGGTGACCCGGGAGCGGGTGCGGGGGAGTCGGCGGGCGCCTCGGTGACGGTGGACGACCCGCCCGGGGGAGGGCCCGGCGAGTCGGACTCGGCTCCCGCCGGCTCCCCGGAGGCGCTGCGGATCCTCTCCGAGGTCTTCGGCTACGACTCCTTCCGCGGCGACCAGGGTGCAATCATCGACCACGTCGCCGGCGGTGGGGACGCAGTCGTCCTCATGCCCACCGGCGGCGGCAAGTCGCTGTGCTACCAGATCCCCTCGCTGCTGCGCCCGGGCACCGGGATCGTCGTCTCCCCGCTCATCGCCCTCATGGCCGACCAGGTCGCCGCGCTCGAATCGCTCGGCATCCGGGCGGCGTTCCTCAACTCCTCGCTCGACCCCAACGAGGCGCGCGCCGTCGAGGCGGCGTTCGAGGCCGGCGAGCTCGACCTCCTCTACATGGCCCCGGAGCGGCTCGTCCTCGAACGCACCCGCGCCCTGCTCCGGCGCGGGCACGTGTCGCTGTTCGCCATCGACGAGGCCCACTGCGTCTCCCAATGGGGGCACGACTTCCGGCGCGACTACCTGGGGCTGTCCCTCCTCGCCGAGGAGTTCCCGCAGATCCCGAGGATCGCGCTCACCGCGACCGCCACCCGCGCCACCCACGAGGAGCTCACCGAGCGGCTCCGGATGGGCCGGGCCCGGCACTTCGTGTCGAGCTTCGACCGGCCGAACATCCAGTACCGGATCGTGCCCAAGGACCAGCCGCGCAAGCAGCTCATGGACTTCATCGCCGGTGAGCACTCCGGTCAGGCCGGGATCGTCTACTGCCTGTCGCGCAAGAGCGTCGACGCCGTCGCGCAGGCGCTCGACGCCCGCGGGATCCCGGCCCTGCCCTACCACGCGGGCATGGACGCCGCCGACCGCGCCCGGAACCAGGCCCGGTTCCTCCACGCGGACGGAATCGTCATGGTCGCGACGATCGCGTTCGGGATGGGCATCGACAAACCCGACGTCCGGTTCGTCGCCCACCTCGACCTGCCGAAGTCGATCGAGGGCTACTACCAGGAGACCGGGCGAGCCGGTCGCGACGGCCTCGCCGCGACCGCCTGGATGGCCTACGGGCTCGGCGACGTCGTCAACCAGCGGCGGCTCATCGACTCCGGGGAGGGCTCGGCGGAGTTCCAGCGCAGCCAGCGCGCCCACCTCGACGCGATGCTCGCCCTGTGCGAGACCGTCGACTGCCGCCGCGTCCAGCTGCTGCGCTACTTCGGACAGGAGTCCGAGCCGTGCGGCAACTGCGACACCTGCCTGAACCCGCCGCGCACCTGGGACGCGAGGATCGCGGCGCAGAAGCTCCTGTCCGCGCTCATCCGGCTCGACCGCGAACGCGGCCAGCAGTTCGGCTCCGGCCAGGTCATCGACGTGCTGCTCGGCCGCGACAACCCGCGCTCCGCGCAGTCCCGGCACGAGGAGCTCAGCGTCTGGGGCGTGGGCGCGGAGCTGTCCGAGAAGCAGTGGCGGACCGTCATCCGGCAGCTCATGGCCGCCGACATCGTCGCCGCGGCCGGTGAGTACAACGTGCTGGTGCCCGGACCCCGCGCCACCGGGGTGCTCCGCGGGGAGGAGAACGTGCATCTGCGCGACGACCCGGAGCCGGCCCGGGCGTCCCGCCGCTCCCGCAGTGCGAGCGGTGCGGGAGGGGCCCGCGCCTCGGCGGCGGACGGGCTGGAGGGTGCGGACAGGGAGCTGTTCGAGGCGCTGCGCGACTGGCGCACGGAGACCGCGCGGGAGAAGAAGATCCCGCCCTACATGGTGTTCTCCGACGCCACGCTCGTCGGCATTGTCGAAGCCCGACCGGCCTCGATCGGTGCGCTCGGCACCGTGAGCGGGGTGGGCCTGAAGAAGCGTGCCGAGTACGGCGAGGCGATCCTCACCGTCGTCGCGGAGGCCGCCGCGGGGGAGTGATGCCGACCTCCGGGGCGGTGCGGGTCAGGGTAACCGGACGGCGTCGAGGACGAGAGCGTTCTCACCGCGGAAGGTGAAGTCGGAGAGCTCCTCGGACACCGTCAGGCGGGTGCTCGACCCGGGGTCGGCGAGGTCGACGAACTCGAGCTGCGGGACCGGGGAGCCGGCGTCGCGCTGTGCGACGGATTCCGCCTGATGGACGATCACCGCCTCGGTGCCGTCGATCCAGGCGCCGTGAACGGTGTCCGGGGTGAAGTCGCCGTCGAGCATGCGGGCCGCCACCGGCTCCGGGCTGCCGTCGATCGCGTCGATCGGCACCTGCTCGAACGCTCCGGTCTGATCGAGCCAGACGACCGCAGCGGCCCCGCCTTCGACTGCTCCGCGCGGTTCGCCCCAGCCGAGGAACCCGTCCCCCGGGGGAGTCGACCACGCGCTCCGTGACTGTGCCGTCGGCGGTGTCGATCGCGCGGAGTCGGATTCCGTGCCCCAGTCCCTCGTCGGGGTGGACGCGCTCGGTGAGGACCATCGTCCCGTCGATGCAGGGGTGGTCCCCGGTGCGGCCCTCGAGGATCCCCGGTTCGATGGGCGCGTCGAGCTGCTCGGCCCTGCCCTCGCGGACTGTCCAGAGATGCCCGTCGTCATCACTGGAGTCCGACCCGGTGAGCACCGCTGTGGTGCCACCGCAGACGGCCGACGCCACCGGCCTGCCATCGATCTCGGCGCGGGTGGTGACCCCGGTGTCGCCGATCTCGACGACCTCGGTGCCCTTCCCTCCCGCACGGACGACCGTCGTCGAATCCTCCCGACCGAGCAGGTGGCCGCCCCCGCCGTCGCCGAAGCTCCCCAGCCGCTCGGTCACCGGGTCCGTCCCGTACCGGGTGACGATCCGGCCGCTGCGGAGCACTAGGCTCTCGCCCTGCACCTCGAGCTCGGCGTCGTCCCTGCCCAGATCGAAGCGGTCGAGCGAGCCGTCCGGCCGGACCGTGAGCAGGGAGTACTCGGATCCGCCTTCGGCGCTCTCCACCGCGGAGCCGATCAGCGCCGCCGTGTACAGCGACAGGTCGAGGTCCTCCGGGGCCCGGTCGCCGCCGAGCGCGCACCCGCCCAGCACGGCGGTGGACATCGCTGCGGTGGCCAGGGCGATCGTGCGGAGGAGAGACATGATGGCTCCACGCTAGCGGTTCCCGTGACCGGGGAGCGGAATCGGAGCACGAGAAGGGCCGCCCCACCCATCGGTGAGGCGGCCTTCGCGGTGGCCGTTGCGGGGTCCGGGCGGGGTCACACCCCGCCGATGAGGCCCTTTCCGCCGTCGAGCACGAGCACCTGACCGGTGATCCAGCTCGCCTCCTCGGACAGGAGGAAGGCCGCGGCGGCCGCGATGTCCTCCGGGGTGCCCAGGCGCTTCATCGGGTAGCCGGCGGCCACACCCTCCTCGTCCTTCGCGTAGAGCGCCTCGGCGAACTTCGTCTTGACGACGGCCGGTGCCACGGCGTTGACGCGCACGTCCGGGCCGAGCTCCATCGCGAGCTGCTTGGTGATGTGGATGAGCATGGCCTTCGAGGAGCCGTAGAAGCCGATGTTCTCCGGCTGGCCGAGGCCGGCGACGGAGGCGACGTTGAGCACGCGGCCGCCGCGCTCGGCGAAGGACGCCCGGTAGACCTTCTGGGTCCACGACAGCGCGGACATGTCGTTGACCTCGAACACCTTGCGGGCCGCGCCGAGGTCGAGATCGATCATGGGTCCGTAGACCGGGTTGATGCCGGTGTTGTTGACGAGGATGTCGATGGGGCCGAAGGTCTCGGTGACCTTCGCGATGACCTCGTCCTGGTGCTCGGGCCGGTCGGCCTTGCCGGCGACGGCGAGCGCGTGCTCGGGGCCGCCGAGCGCCTCGACGGCGGTGTCGAGTGCCTCCTGGCCGCGGGCGGTGATGGCGACCTTGGCGCCCTCGTCGACGAGGCGCTGGGCGATGCCCAGGCCGATGCCGCGCGAGGCTCCGGTGACGATGGCGACGGTGTTCTCGAATCGACGGGTCATGACTCTCCTCTGTTCCCGGTGCGATGGGGGTGTCGTGGACCGGGCTCAGCCTTTGAACACGGTTCGAACGATTGTTTACTACCTTCACCCATGGGTGGCCCCCGCGTCAATCGGCGGGCGCGGACCCGCGGGGATCTCCGGCGCCCGGAGCCGGGGCGCGACCGGTCGAGGCGCCCGCTGCCGGGGTGCGGCCGGCCGGGGCGTCCGCAGTCGAGGTGCCGGCGGCCGGTGTGCCCGCCGACGGGGAGCCCGGCCCGGAGAGGTCGATGACCGAGCGGCTGCGGGACCGTGCGTGGGTGACCACCGCCGCCGCGGTCACCACCAGGCCGATGGCGGTGAGTCCGGCACCGGTGAGCGCCGGCGCGCGCAGTCCCAGGCCGGCATCGATGACGACGCCGCCGAGGAACGCCCCGATGGCGTTCGCGAGGTTGAAGGCGGCGTGATTCATGGCCGCGGCGAGGGAGGGGGCGTCGCGGGAGTCGCGGAGCAGCCGGACCTGGAGCGCGGTGGTGAAGATCGAACCGCAGATGCCGAGCAGCACCACGCACGCGATCGCGGCCCAGACGAAGTGCGCCAACGCGCCGAAGGCGAGGAGGACGATGCCGAGGCCGCCGATCCCGAGCAGCGCGGTGCGTTCGATCGAGCGGTCGACGAGCGGCCCGACGATGAGCGAGCCGGCGGTCATCCCGACGCCGAAGCACACGAGCACCCAGGGGACGCCCGCTGCGGGGATGCCGGTGAGGTCCGTCATCGTCGGCGCGATGTAGGTGTAGACGGCGAACATCCCGCCGAAGCCCACGGAGCCCGCGATGAGTGTGAGGATCACCTGCCGGCGCTTGAGGGTGCGGAGCTCTCCGCGCATCGACGGGGCGGCCGCGGGTGCGGTGGTGGGGACGAGGGCGAGGATCGCGAGCAGGGTGGCGAGGCCGATCGCGGCCACGAGGGCGTAGGCGACGCGCCAGCCGAACGCCGCTCCGAGGGCAGCCGCGGCGGGGACGCCGACGATGTTCGACACGGTGAGCCCGAGCATCACCCGGGCCATCGCGGTGCCCCGGCGCTCCGGGCGCGCCAGCGACGCGGCGACGATCCCGGCGACACCGAGGAACGCGCCGTGCGGCAGGCCGGTGAGGAACCGCGATCCGAGCAGCGCGCCGAGGCTCGGCGCCAGCGTGGAACCGATGCTCCCGAGGACGAAGACGACCATGAGGCCGAGCAGCAGGCGCCGCCGGTCCACCTTCGCTCCGAGCACCGTGATGAGCGGTGCGCCGACGACCACGCCGAGCGCGTAGAGCGAGACCGCGTGGCCCGCTTTGGGCAGGCTCGCGTCGAAGCCGGCGGCGATCTGCGGGAGCAGACCCATGGTGGCGAACTCGGCGGTGCCGATGCCGAAGGCGCCGATCGCGAGCGCGAACACGGCGAGGCGGGCGGCCATGGATCCTCCTCCGGGGGCGACGCGCACATCGATCGACGCGCGCGGGTGGGGTGACGGGTGGGGCAGACGGGTGCGGTACGCCGGTGATGCACGGCGGCGGGACGCTTCGGGCTCGGGCTCGGGCTCTGGCACTGGCTCGGATCCGGGGCCGGGCCGTGCGGATGACCGGCGGGTGGGGCCGAGTGGACCAACGGCCGACCGGCCGGGTCTATTCCCACTCCGGTGCGTTCGGTCGTGTCGCGGCGCTCGGTCGAGCCGGTGCGCTCAGTCCAACCAGGCCCCGCGGTCCCAGGAGGCGCGGCGCTTCCGCGCGGTCTGGCAGCGGGGGCACCAGTAGACGGCGCGACCGGCGACGGTCGCGTCGCGCACCGGGGTGTCGCACAGGCGGCAGGGCAACCCCTGCCGGTGGTAGACGTAGAAGGACTTCTCGCGCGGGACGACATCGGGGTCGTCGTCCCCGTTCTGCCGGGTGCCGCGCGAGCGCTCCCGGATGATCGGGTGGATGTCGCGGTGCTCGGGCTCGGTGGTGACGATCCGCCCGGTGCGCGCGCCGTAGCCGATGAGCGGCACGAGGTCGTCCCACAGGCCGCGCACGATCCCCGCGGTGAGCTCGGTGCCGGGCACGAACGGGTCCAGGCGGGCGCGGAACAGGAGCTCGGCGCGGTAGATGTTGCCGATCCCGGCGACCACGGCCTGGTTCATCAGCTGGGTGCCGATCACCGTCCGCGACCGCCGCACCCGTTCGACGAACACGCGCGGGTCCGCATCGGCGCGCAGCGGGTCGGGTCCCAGGCGGTCGATGATCGCCTGCCGCTCGGCGGGTTCGAGCACGGCGCAGGCGGTCGGCCCGGTGAGGTCGGCGAGCCCGTGCGGGCCGACGACCCGCAGCCGGACGTTCTCTCCGGGCGCGAGGTGCCGCCACGAGTGCTGGTCCGCGGGGCCGGCGCCGGTGCCCGGGGTGCTCTCCTGCTCGCCGAGGCGCCTGCGCGGGGCGCCGATCGCGTGGACCCGGGAGAACTCCTGATCCCCCGCGAAGGTCCACGAGCCGTAGAGGCCCAGATGGACGTGGACGAAGGACTCCGCCGCGCCGTCGTCGAGCGCGCGTTCCTCCGGTGCGAAGCCGAGGAACAGATGCTTGCCCACGGCCTCCGCGCTCACGAGGATCTGCCCGGTGAGCCGGGCGGCCCCGGCGGCGAACCGGCCCTGCGGGCTCGACAGCGCGAGCCGGGCACCGCGGAAGCCGTCTTCGAACGCCGAGGCGAGGCGGTGGATCGTATGGCCCTCGGGCATCAGCGCGCCCCCGCCGTGCCGGTGGAGAGCAGCCGGGTCATGCGACCTCTTTGAAGAACCAGCAGCGGTCGTCCGGGGCCGTCGCCGAGGAGGCGAGCAGCTCGTCCTCGATCCCACCGAAGGTGAAGGGCGGCTCGTCGCCGTTCTCGAGGACGACGAAGCCAGCACGGTGCACGAACCCGGCGAGCGCCTCGGGAGCGGCGCCGGTGAGCAGGGCGCGGGTGGGCAGTCCGGCCTGCCCGAGCACCTGCGGTGCGAGGCCGAGCAGCACGGTGGCGATGCCGCGGGAGCGGAATTCCGGTGCCGTGGCGAGCGCCCGGACGAAGAGCGCGGTGCCGTTGTCGTAGCTCACCGCGGTGAGGACGAGCGCGCCGGCGAGGGTGCCGGAGGCGTCGCGGACGACGAGCCCGGTGTCCTGCGGCTCAAGAGCGAAGCCGGTGGGCGCGGACGGCGGTGCGCCGGGGGCGGGGTCCGTCGGCTCGGCAGGCTCGGGGGTGGGTCCCGTCGGTGCCGGCGGTTCGGCAGATTCCGTCTGCTCGGCAGGTCTCGACCCTGCGGCGCCGGTCGCCTCGCGGATGAGCGCGGCGGTCTCCTCGCGCCCCTCGTCGACGAGGAGGTCGAAGGAGAACCCGGCATCGACGAGGGTCTGCGCCCAGCGCACGTGCCGCTTCTTGACCGCATCGTTGTGCAGTCCGGGGTAGAGGATCGCCATGCCCGCCACAGTATCGCCTCGACCCGGCATCGTTCCTCGAGCCCGTCGATGCGAGTGTTTCTCTCCCGGGCGATGGAATCTCCGGCGCTCCCGGCCGAGACGGCGATTTCTGGTTGCTGTTCGGAGAAACAGCTGCATCCAGGGAGTAAGGCCCGTCCGGGAAGGAAGGCCCATCCAGGAATGAAGGCCCGTCCAGGGAGGAAGGCCCGTCCGCGGAGCAGCCGCATCCGGC
This sequence comes from Brevibacterium sp. R8603A2, assembly GCF_023072605.1. NCBI lineage: Bacteria > Bacillati > Actinomycetota > Actinomycetes > Micrococcales > Brevibacteriaceae > Brevibacterium > Brevibacterium sp. R8603A2. The sequence goes on along the minus strand of NZ_JALLGN010000014.1, from coordinate 55,282 downwards.
GGCCCGGCCTCGTATGTCGCTGGGGCTAGAGCGGGCTAGAGGCCGGTACCGTGAGGCCATGGACCCGATTCGCAACCCCTACGCCCCCGGCGCCGGCCAGCGCCCGCCGGAGCTCGCCGGCCGCGACACCGAGCTCGACATGTTCCAGGTCGTGCTCGAGCGGATCGCCCGCGGCCGGCCCGAGCGCTCCCTCGTGCTCACCGGATTGCGCGGCGTCGGCAAGACGGTGCTCCTCAACAGCCTGCGCTCCTCGGCGGTGCGGTCCCGGTGGGGGACCGGCAAGATCGAGGCGCGCCCGGACTCCGAGCTGCGCCGGCCGCTGTCCGCCGCACTCCACCAGGCGGTGCGCGAGCTCGGGATCCGCGACGAGGACTCCCGCAACCACGTCCTCGGCATCCTCAAGGCCTTCGCCCAGCGCAGCGCCGGTGCCGACGCCAAGCTCCGCGACAAGTGGCAGCCGGGCATCGACGCCCCGGCGGTGACCGGACGCGCGGACTCCGGTGACATCGAGATCGACCTCGTCGAGCTGTTCACCGACATCGCCGGGCTCGCGCAGGACGGCGGCAAGGGGGTGGCGATCTTCATCGACGAGATGCAGGACGTGCAGCCGGCCGACGTGTCCGCGCTGTGCGCCGCCTGCCACGAGATCTCCCAGCTCGGACTGCCGTTCGTCGTCGTCGGCGCCGGGCTGCCGCACCTGCCGGCGGTGCTCTCGGCGTCGAAGTCGTACTCCGAGCGGCTGTTCCACTACCGGCGCATCGACCGGCTCGACCGGGAGCAGGCGGACCGCGCACTGCGCACCCCGGCGCTCGACGAGGGCGCGGACTTCACCGCCGAGGCGCTCGCCGCCCTCTACGAGGCGACCGACGGGTACCCCTACTTCGTGCAGGCCTACGGCAAGGCGGCCTGGGACGTCGCCCCGAAGTCCCCGATCACCGCCGAGGACATCACCGTCGCCGCACCCGCGGCGCAGAACGAGCTTGCCGTCGGCTTCTTCGGTTCCCGCTACGAGCGGGCAACCCCGGCCGAGCGGGAGTACATGAAGGGGCTCGCCGATCTCGAGGTCCGCGAGGGTGCCTCGCCGGATCCGACAGGGGTCGCGACGAAGGACCTCGCCGAGCACCTCGGCCGCAAACCGCAGTCGCTGTCCCCAGCGCGCGACGGCCTCATCAAGAAGGGCCTCGTGTTCTCCGCCGAGCGCGGCCGCATCGCCTTCACCGTGCCCCACTTCGGGCGGTACCTGAGGTCCCAGCCGGAGCTGTGACGGGGCGGAACAGATGGTGGGCGCGGGGGCGGTCTGCCGGTCTGCGACCTTTTGGTTGCTTACTTTAAGGCTTAAACTCAACAAGTAGGGGTCGAGCGTTCACTTTAGGAGCTACATGGGTATCTGGGAGTCTGCCGAATGGGTCGTCGCTGAGACTTCGGGTATCCCGCGCCGTGATCGGAAGGCCGGAATCTACCGCACTTATTTGCCGGACGCGCTCGTGGGCATGCCGCTCGTCCTCGGTCGCGAGGTCGACGCGCGTGTGGCTGAGGCCGAACAGGCCGTGCGCCGGCTCGATCGGCGCGCCGGAACGGACCTGGCCGGAGTCTCGCGGTACCTGTTGCGCTCGGAGGCGATCGCTTCCTCGCGCATCGAGGGGATCGTACCGAACCCCCGGAATGTCGCGCTCGCGGAGCTCGGTCTGTCCGAGGAGGTCTCGGGGATCAGCGAGCAGGCGCAGCTCGTCGCGAACAATATGACGATCGTGAAGTCCGCGACCACGGCTCTCGTCGCCGCTCCGACGGTGCAGATCGACGACGTGGTCAGCCTGCAGCGCGCGTTGCTTCCGGATGCGCCTCGGATGCACGGGGTGCGGGGGCGCCAGAACTGGATCGGCGGATCGGCCCGTCATCCGCTCGATGCAGACTTCGTGCCACCCGCGCCCGAACACGTGCCCGGGCTGCTCGAGGACTGGATCACGTATCTCAATGGGGCAGCTCATTCCCCGGTCATCCAGGCGGCACTCGTCCATGCGCAGTTCGAGACGATCCATCCCTTCGCCGACGGCAACGGTCGAGTGGGACGTGCTCTCATCCACACGGTGCTCGCCCGGCGCGGACTGACCTCCGGGGCAGTGCTGCCGGTCAGCCTCGTGCTGTCGACGCTCAGCGGAGCGTACGTCGCTGGGCTGACCGCCTACCGCCATGCCGGTGCACCCGGTTCCTCCGACGCCATCGAAGCCGTGGAGCGGTGGATCACCACCTTCGCCGACGCGGTGATCGAAGCGAGCACCCAGGCTCTGAGCTTCGCCGAGGACCTCGACGACCTGCGCGGACAGTGGAACGAGCGCCTGGACGGGCACCGTCGGCGTGAAGGCAGGACTCGCCGACTGCGCAGCGATTCGGCCGTGACGCTCGTGCTCCGGGACCTTCCGGGGTCGCCGGTGCTCACACCGGCGACCGTGCAGCGGATCCATGACGTGACCGCGGCAGCCGCGGTCAAGGCGCTCGACGAACTCGAGGCCGCTGGAATCCTCGAGACCCGAGCGATCGGCAAGCGCCGACGCGCATACATCGCCTCAGAAGTCCTCGATCTCGTGGCGGCCACCGAGCGGCGGTTGGCGAGCACTCGATTCGACACCCGGCTGGGCCCACCGGTGCGTCCGGTCCCGGTCAAACCGCCCACACCCTGAAGCACGCCCCGCCGGCAGCGGCCGTGCCCGGACATGACATCCGGTGACGCCGGATGACGGGAGACGACGGGACTCCGACCCCGCTCGCGCCTCGGCGGCGAGAATCCACACCATGACAACAACAGCACCGGCCGCCCAGACGGCCCACCCGACCACCGTCCCCACGACCTCCGCCGCCGAGCGCGCCGAGCGCCTGACCCGCGCCGGGCAGGAGTGGAGCGAGCGCATCGCCGCCGACCGCACGAGCGCCCACCTCACCAGCCGCGCGACCGCAGCCGGCGTCGGCACCGTCGCGACCACCGTGCGCGCCGGACGGCACGCGTTCATCGTCGACGAACCCGCGGCCCTCGCCGGGGACGACGCCGGGCCGAGCCCGGTCGACTACGTGCTCGGCGCGCTCGCCGGCTGCCAGGTCGTGGTCTACCGGCTCTACGCCCAGACTCTCGGCATCCCGTTCGACGAGATCGCCGTCACCGCCGAGGCCGATCTCGATGCCGCCCGCCTGCTCGGTGCCGACGACTCGGTGCGCCCGGGCTTCTCCGAGGTCCGCATCCAAATCACCCTCAGCGGTGAGGAGACCCAGGAGCGCTACGAGGTGCTGCGCGCCGCCGTCGACGCCAACTGCCCCGTCCTCGACATCATCGAGAACCCGGTGCCGGTGCGCACGACCGTCACCCGCGGCTGAAGGGCGCGGGTCCCGGACGGCCCGGCCCGGTACGCTGGCGGTGTCGTCGAAGGGAAGGCCCATCATGATCACCGACACCACCCGGACCCGCGTCGCCGAGGCGATCGACGGGCTCCCGCTGCGCACCGAGCTGATCACGGCCGGGGACCGCACCGGTCCGGCGTTCGCGCTCGCCCAGACCCTCGAGCTCACCGCCACCCCGGCCGAGGTGTGGGCCCACCTCACCGACCCCGGGCTCCTCGCGCAGTGGTCGCCGATCGTGCCGGACCGGCCGCTCGACTCCGTCGGTGCGGCAGAATCCCGCGAGAACCCCGGTGACGACCCCGTCGACGCGACGGTCATCACCGCAGACGCACCCCACCATCTCAGCCACCGCTGGGGTGGCGGCCTCGTCACCTGGACGATCGTCGAGCGCCCGGACGGGTGCACCCTCGGCCTCGGGCAGGACTTCGCCACCGACGCCGAGGCGGCTATGACCGCCGCCGGCTGGCACGTGTGCTTCGCCGTGCTGAGCCTCCGGCTGCGCGGCGTCGACGTCGAGCGGGTCGTCGGGGCGGACGCGATGGAGGTCGGCTGGGAGGGCCTCTCCGCGCAGTACTCCGCCGGGTCGCCTCGGTCGGACTGACTCGCCCCAGTAGACTGCACCTCATGGGTAAGAAGTCCAAGAAGTCCAAGGAAGAACTCATCGCCAAGCGGCTGGCCAAGGCGCAGGCCGGGGCGTTCGTGCAGCGGCCCTTCGAGGGCCTGCCGTTCGAGGCCGACCTCGTGTGCCTGCGCGAGCTCGTGCCCGCCGCGACCGCGACCGCGAAGCTCACCGAGGAGTACGGCGGTGACGAGATCATCTTCGCCTCCCTCCTCCCCGCCGCCTGGCAGGCGCTCCACCGTGCCGACGGCGTCGTCATGGCAGGCCTCCAGGTCCCGTTCTCCTCACCGGACCCCTCGCGCGACATCGCCGCGGCGATCCTCTCCGTCAAGGACGCCGAACCCGGCACCTACCAGCAGGCGGACTCCGACCCCGGCGAGGGTCCGCGCCTGCAGGACATCCTCGACACCTCCGTCCCGTTCTCCGTGAGCGTGCTCGAGACCTTCGACTACTGGCTGCCGGAGGACACCGCGCAGCAGGACGAGGACATCGCCGCCGCCCTCGAGCAGGCGAACGAGAACATCAGCCCCACGGAGAAGCTCGTCTCCGCCGAGGCCGCCTACTGGACCGAGATGGGCGGGCGGATCTACGTCCGCTGGGCCCGCACCGACGGCGAGGAGACCGTGATGAACGGCCTCGCCCGCCTCCACGCGCGCGGCGACAACACGTTCGGCGGGATCGGCAAGTACCTCGGCTGCTTCCGCGCTCACGGCATCGTGATCCCCGTGTGGGAGCTGCCCGACGGCACCCAGCCCGACGAGGTCGAGGGACCGCTCGGCACCTTCGACGCCCAGCTCACCGAGGCGATGAACGAGTCCGGGAACCTCGACTACGAGGAGCGGCGCGCCAAGGCCGGCGTCGTCTCCCGCCAGCTCACGATCCGCTGATGACGCCTGCGCACCCGGAAACCGCCGGACCCGCGCCCGAGGCGGCTCCCGTCGGAGCGCTGCCCGAGGCGCCCGTCGCGGTGGCCGCGATCATCCCCGCCAAGGACGAGGCGGAGCGCATCGCCGCGACCGTCGCCTCGGCGCAGGAGATCCCCGGGGTCGACCTCGTCATCGTCGTCGACGACGGATCGCGCGACGACACCGGGGCGCTCGCCACGGCGGCCGGCGCCCGGGTCGTCACCCACCGGAAGAACCGGGGCAAGGCGGCGGCGATGATGACCGGCGCGTTCGCCGTCCGCAACCGGGAGATCTCCGGGCTCGGACCCGGCGAGAGGCCGCGACACCGCGCGCTCCTCTTCATCGACGGCGACCTCGAGGACTCCGCGGTCAACACCGCCCCGCTCACCGCACCGGTGCTCGCGGGACGGGCCGACATGACGATCGCGATCCTGCCCCCGCAGAAGCGCACCGGCGGCGGGTTCGGGCTCGTCGTCGGGCTCGCCCGCAGGGGCATCAGCGAGCTCGCCGGGTTCACCGCCACCCAGCCGCTGTCCGGGATGCGCTGCCTCACCCGCGAGGCCTTCGACGCTGCCCTGCCGTTCGCGGCCGGCTGGGGCGTGGAGACCGGGATGACGATCGACGTCATCAACGCCGGGCTGCGCGTCGAGGAGGTCGAATGCGACCTCCACCACCGGGTCACCGGCAAGGACCTCAAGGCGCAGCTCCACCGCGCCGCCCAGTACCGCGACGTCGCCCGGGCGCTGCTGACCCGGCGGCTGCGGAGGCGGCGGGCCGGGAACGGAAACCCGTCATGACGGCGTTCGGGTACCTCGGCCCGGAGGCGACCTTCACCGAGGCCGCCCTCATCCGGCTGCTCGACGAGCGCGGCATCACCGACGCCGAGCGGGTGCCCATGCACAACGCCGAGGCGGCGCTGGCCGGGCTGGTCCGCGGCGAGCTCGACGGGGCTGTCGTGCCGATCGAGAACTCGCTCGAGGGTGGGGTGCCGGCTACGCTCGACGCGCTCACCCGCAACGGGAAGCTGCAGATCGTTGCGGAGACCCTCGTGCAGGTGACCTTCGTCCTCGCGGTGCGCCCGGGCACGCAGCTGTCCGACATCCGCAGCTTCGCGACCCACCCGCACGGGGAGGCGCAGACGCGCACGTGGATCTCCGAACACCTCGGGAACGCGCACTTCCTGCCCGCCTCCTCCACCGCGGCCGCCGCGCGCGACCTCGCCGCCGGGGACGTTGAGTACCAGGCCGCGATCTGCCCGGCCCTCGCCGCCGAGCGCTACGGGCTGGAGGTCCTCGCCGCCGGGATCGGCGACCGCGCGGACGCGATCACGCGGTTCGTGCTCGTGCGCACCCCGGCCGACCTCCCCGCTCCTACGGGGGCGGACAAGACGACGATCGTCGCGGTGCTGTCGAGCGATCGGGCCGGTGCGCTCCTCGAGCTGCTCGAGCAGTTCGCCGCACGCGGGGTCAACATGTCGCGCATCGAGTCGCGTCCCACCGGGGACGGGCTCGGCCTCTACCAGTTCTCGATCGACCTCCAGGGGCACATCGCGGAGGCGCGGATGGCCGAGGCGCTCATGGGCGTGCACCGGGTGGCCCGGCGGATGCAGTTCCTCGGCTCGTACCCCGCGGCGGCCGGGGACACGGTGATCGTCGACCCGCGCACCACGGACACCTCCTTCGCCGAGGCGCGCGCCTGGCTCGACACGGTTCTCTCCACCTCCCGCCCCGAACACTCGATTTCCGAAGGTTCCTGAGAGCGAAACCGCCGTTCTCTGCGATCTCAGAGGCAGCCTCATTCCCGCAGGTGGCCGGTGTGTCTGTTGTCAGCAGGGCCGGTGTCGTCGATACTTGAAAGGCGTACCAGCTAATCAAGGCGCATTGTCCCCGCCGGGGGCGGCCCTCTCCGCGGGCACGGAGTCCGCGGATCCGGGTCCGAGTCGCCGCACCACCAATGTCAGGAGACAGTCATGGGATTCGGAGTCGGAGTCTTCCTCATCCTCGTCGGAGCGATCCTCGCATTCGCCGTGCAGGACGCCTGGAGCGTCATGGATCTCACCATGGTCGGCTACATCTGCATCGGCGTGGGCGTCCTCGCGCTCATCCTCGGTTTCGTCACGCTCGCCTCGCGGCGTCGTCGCAGCGATGTGACCTACCGTGAGGCCCCCGCCCCCGGACCGCAGGCCGGTCCCGGCAGCAATGTCGAGCGCACCGAGCACTACCGCGACGGGCTCTGAGCCCCACGGACCCAGCCGCACCCGCCGGCCCGGCCGACCGCACCCCGGTGGCCGGGCCGGCGGCGTCCGGGGGTCCGGTAGAGCGCGTGAGGACGCGCGCCCGCTGCGCCCCTCGTCCCTGTTCCACTGTTCTCCCCGCCCCCGCACAGAAGGACCGCCGCCCATGGCACAGGCCCGCATCCGCCCCGCCGCGCCCGCCGACGTCGAGGAGATCCAGCAGCTCGTCGTCGAGCTCGCGATCTACGAGAAGGAGCCCGCCGAGGCGGTCAAACTCACCGCCGAGACGCTGCACGAGCAGCTGTTCGGGGAGCGGCCGGCGATCTTCGCCCACGTCGCCGAGGCGCCGGCCGGCTCCGCTCACCGGATCGACGGCTTCGCCCTGTGGTTCCTCAACTACTCCACCTGGGAGGGCGTCCACGGGATCTACCTCGAGGACCTGTTCGTCCGCCCGGACGCCCGCGGCCGAGGCGCCGGCAAGGCGCTGCTCCAGCAGCTCGCCCGCACCGCAGTGGAGCGCGGATACGCGCGTGTGGAATGGTCGGTGCTCAAGTGGAACGCACCTTCGATCGCGTTCTACCGCAGTGTCGGGGCGTTCCCGCAGGACGAGTGGGACACCTTCCGGCTCACCGGGGATGCCCTGCAGGAGTTCGGCGGAGCCGGGCCGGAAGCGGCTCCCGGCCGGTCGGACGGCTGAACGACCCCGCCCGGCTCACGCCCGCCCGGGTCACGCCCGCCGCGGGGCGAGGTGCTGCACGCCGGTGAACCCGAGCTGCTGCTCGAGGCGGGTGAGATCATAGGTCCGCTCGTGGACGACCTGCCGGATCGTGTACCGGGTGATGGGCGGGCGGCCGCCCTTCTTCCGCGCGCGCCGTTCCGCGTACCAGGTCTTCGCCAGCGCGAGGTCGGCTGCCACCTCGTCGAGCTCGACCTGCTCCTCGCCGGTCCGGGCGAGGTAGGTGAGCAGCGCGTCCTTGAGCACGTAGGGTTTCGGGTCGCCGACGTTGATCGGGCCGGAGACGCCGGGCCAGTCGATGCCGGCGAGCACGGCCCCGGTGAGGGTGTCGATGTGGGTGAGGGTCATCTGCTTGCGGCCGCCGCCGGGGATCCGCAGCGTGCCGTTCTCGATCGTGGCGCGCAGTCGCGGGAACAGCGTGGTGTCACCGGGTCCGTAGACCACTGCGGGGCGGAGCACGAGGGCCTGCGGGCGCACCCGCTGGACCACCGCCTCGGCGAGGGCCTTCGACAGCGCCGGACCGGGCTCCGGGTAGCGGTCCTCCGCGACGGGGCCGGCCTCCTCGTAGAGGCGATGGTGCTCCCGCTGCGGGTCGTAGACGTCGGTCGAGGACAGGTGGATGATGCGCTGGTCCGGGAACGCGTCGAGCACGTGCCGGGTGCCGGTGACGTTGACCGCGTGGAGGTCGTCCGCGTCCGACCAGTCGTCGACGAGCCCGGCGCAGTGCACGACCGTCTCGAGGTACGGCAGGGCGCGCAGCGCCGAGGCGTCGGCGGGTTCCCGGATGTCCCAGGCGTGGTGGGCGAGACCGGGGATCTGCGGGTCGGTGCGGCCCAGGCTGACGACGCGCCGACCGTCCTCCAGCAGACGCTGGACGACGGCGCGCCCGATGAAACCCGAAGCTCCGGTGACGACGATCGACATGCACGTCCTTTCCTCCCCTCCAGGCTAGTGCGCCCGAAGGGCAGGAGAGGGCATTGGCCGGTGTGTCCTGCGGTGCGGTCACCCCGGGTCGGAGGTCGCGCGGGACCGTGTCTCGCGCCCCATGTATTTCCGTGTGTCCGCATCACCGTGCCGTGGCACTGTGGCACTGGGCCGGGGCACCGCGTCATCGTGCTGGGTCGCTGTGGAACTGCGCCGTGACATTGCACAGATGCGCGGAACGGCTCCCAGAAACCTTCGAAAATTGCCGGTTGGGAGGGGAGGGTCAGAGGCGGTCGAGCGCCTGGGTGAGGTCGGCGAGGAGGTCCTCGACGTCCTCGATGCCCACCGACAGCCGCACGAGGTTCGCCGGCACCTCGAGGTCGGTGCCCTGGACCGAGGCGTGGGTCATGTCGTAGGGGTACTCGATGAGCGACTCGATCCCGCCCAGGGACTCCGCGAGCGTGAACACCTTGGTGCTGTCGACGAGGGTCCGGGCGGCCTCGCGCCCGCTGGCCACCTGGATCGACATCATGCCGCCGAACATCCCCTCACGCATCTGGCGAGCCGCGACCGCGTGGCCGGGGTGGGATTCGAGCCCGGGGTAGAGGACCGTCTCGACCTTCGGGTGGTCGGTGAGCGCCGCGGCGAGCGCGGCGGCGTTCTGGCTGTGCTGCTTGACCCGCACGGCGAGGGTCTTGATGCCGCGCATCGTCAGCCAGGCGTCGAACGGGCTGGAGACCGCGCCGGCGGCGTTCTGCATGTAGCCGATCGCCTCGGCGTGGGTGTCGTCGGCGAGGACGAGCGCACCGCCGACCACGTCGGAGTGGCCGCCGAGGTACTTCGTCACCGAGTGCACGACGATGTCCGCGCCCTGGCTGATCGGGTTCTGGAGGTACGGGGTGGCGAAGGTGTTGTCGACGACGAGGATCGCCCCGGCCTCGCGGGCCAGACGGGCGGTCTCGCGGATGTCGACGACGTTGAGCAGCGGATTGGTGGGCGTCTCCACCCACACGACCTTGGGCCGGTGGGCGGCGATCGCATCGGCCGCGGTGCTCGTGTCCGTGAGGTCGACGGCGAAGTGCTTGACGCCCCACTGCCCGAACACCGCGTTGATGAGGCGGAAGGTGCCGCCGTAGGCGTCGTTGCCGAGCAGGATCGTGTCACCGGGAGCGGTGAGCGCGCGCAGCAGGGCGTCCTCCGCGGCCAGCCCGCTGGCGAAGGAGAACGCGTGCGCCCCGCCCTCGATCGCGGCGAGCTGCGCCTGCAGGGCGTCGCGGGTGGGATTCGCGCTGCGCGAGTACTCGTACCGGCTGCGGAATCCGCCCACCCCGTCCTGCTTGTAGGTCGAGCTCATGTGGAGCGGCGGGATCACCGCGCCGGTCTGCGCATCCGGCTCCTGCCCGGCGTGGATGGCCTTGGTGGAGAAGGAGGGGGTGATGTTCTCGGTCACGAGTGGTCCTTTCGGGAGGCGGCCCAGCGGGCGAGGGCGGTGCGGTCGATGAGGGCGACGGGCCGGCCGGCGTCGTAGACGAGGGCCGCCGGGGCGGTGAGCAGACGGGCGCGCAGGACCTCGGCGGTCTGGCCGATGCCGACCTTCGGGAGGTCGACCAGCGCGTCGCTCAGCGTGCCGACCGCGGTGTCGCCGTCGACCCGGTCGGGGCCGAGCGAGGGGCCGGAGGAGCGCCCGGCGACCGCCTCGCTGTCGAGGAGCAGGGACGTCAGTGCGCTGCGCTCGAATGCCCCGAACACGTTGAATTCGGTGGCCGCGCCGGCGTCCGCGACGAGGAGCACGTCCCCGCTGAGCGCGGTCACGGCCTCCGCGAGCCGGGTGTCGGGACCGACGCAGGGATAGTCGCCCGGGGTGATCCCGAGCCCGGTCACGACATCCGCGACCGAGGCGCCCTGCTGCCCGTGTCCGGCACCCGGCTGCCCGGATCCTGCGGGCTCCGAGTCCTCGACCTCGGCGCCGGGAGCGGCGACGACGTCTCCGCCCCGGCGGGCGGCAGTGGTGAAGCCGTGCTCGGCCATCCACTCGTCGTTGAAGATCTTGTCGATGTAGCCGCGCCCGGAGTCGGGCAGCACGACGACGACGACCGCGTCCTCGTCGAGTTCGCGGGCGGTCTCGAGAGCGGCGACGACCGCCATGCCGGACGAGCCGCCGACGAGCAGACCCTCCTCGACGGCGAGTCGGCGCGTCATCTCGAAGGCAGCGGCGTCGTCGACGGTGACGAAGCCGTCGGGGACGGAGGGGTCGTAGGTGTCGGGGATCATGTCCTCGCCGACGCCCTCGACGTAGTAGCTGTGGAGGTCGGCGGAGTGGTCGGCGTAGATCGATCCGGCGGGGTCGGCGGCGACGACCTTCACCCGCCCCTCGGAGGCCTCGTGGAGGTAGCGGCCGGTGCCGGTGATCGTGCCGCCGGTGCCCGGCCCCATGACGACGTGGGTGACGCGGCCGTCGGTGTCGTTCCAGATCTCCGGCCCGGTGGTCCGGTAGTGCGCCTCGGGCCCGGCCTGGTTGGAGAACTGGTCGGGCTTGAACGCGCCCTCCCGCTCGGCGGTGATGCGGTCGGACACCCCGTAGTAGGACTTGGGGGAGTCGGGGGCGACGTTGGTCTTGGTGACGACGACCTCGGCGCCGTAGGCCGAGAGCACGTCGCGCTTGCCCTTGCCCACCTTGTCCGGGGTGACGAACACGGCGTCGTAGCCGCGGATCGCCGCAACCATCGCCAGGCCCACCCCGGTGTTGCCCGAGGTCGGCTCCACGATGGTGCCACCGGGGGCGAGCTTGCCGGAGCGCTCGGCGTCGGCGACGAGGCTGACGGCGATCCGGTCCTTGATCGAGCCACCGGGGTTCATGTACTCGAGCTTCGCCAGGACGGTCGCTCGGACCCCGGAGGCCACGGAGTTGAGCTTGACGAGGGGGGTGCTGCCGACGAGGTCGAGCACGGTGTCTGCGTACTTCACTGGGATCCTGACGCTGCTGATGGGGTGCGGGTGCGGTCGCGGCGGCGGTCCGCCGGCGGTTCCGGACGCGGTTCCCGACCGGCCCGGGCGGCGGGCGCGGGCAGGGCCTGCGACCGTTTCGATCCTAAGCCAGGCCGTCGAGCGAAGTCACACGTGCGAACTCACCCCTCACCGGCGCCGGTGCGGTGCACACGCGGCGCCGGTGCGGTGCGCGTGCGGGGCCCGGGCAGCCGCTCGGACCCGACGGGTCGGGCGGCTCACTGCCGGTGCTGCCACTGCGGTTCGCGCTTGGTGAGGAAGGCGTCGATCCCCTCCCGGGCATCGGGCATGACCGCGTTGTCGGCCATGACCGTGCTCATCCGCGCATAGGCCTCCGCGGTGGGGAGGTGGATCTGCTCGTAGAACGCCCGCTTGCCGATCGCCACGGTGGCCGAGGACGCCTGGGCGACCTGGGCGGCGAGCGCGGCGGCGGCCGATTCGAGCTCCGCGGCGTCCGCGACGTCGGAGACGAGGCCGCGGGCGAGCGCCTGCTCGGCGCTGAGCATGTCGCCGGTGAGGAGCATGCGCATGGCCGTCTTGCGGTCGACGGCGCGGCTGAGCGCGACCATCGGGGTCGAGCAGAACAGCCCGATCCGCACGCCCGGGGTGCCGAACCGCGCTTCCTGCGAGGCGACGGCGAGGTCGCAGGTGGCGACGAGCTGGCACCCGGCGGCGGTCGCGACACCCTGCACCCGGGCGATCACCGGCTGCGGGATCTCCTGGATGAGGAGCATGAGCTCGGAGCAGGTGCCGAAGATCTCCTGCTGCCCGGCGTGGTCCGCCGCACTCACCTCCTTGAGGTCGTGGCCGGAGGAGAACACGTGGCCGGCGGCGGCGAGCACGATCGCGTGGACGTCCGTGCGCTCGCCGAGCTCGCGGAAAGTGGAGATGAGGGCGCGCATGAGCTCGAGGGAGAGCGCATTGCGGGTGGCCGGGTGGTTGAGGGTGACGGTGGCTACGGTGTCCTCGACGGTGAGGAGTACGGTGTCTTCGCTCATGCCCCCAGTGTGCCCGATGCCACGGACACGGTCTCCGCGCGCCCGGGATGCGAACGCCCCTCCGACTGTCACCGAGCTGAACGGCGATGTCCCGGACCTGCCACATCCCGGGCCGGTCCGAACCCCGGCCGGCGGCTACGATGGCTGGTATTCGTCCAGGTCACGCACGCGGGCAGCGGACACCCCCCACCTCGGAGACCCTCGATGAGCACACCGCCCCCACCGCCCGGCGGGCCGCCCCACTGGAACGGCACCCCGCCGTACGACGGCGCCCGACCGTACGACGACGGCGCGCGGTCCGCGGGTGGTCCGCACCCCGGCGCCCCGATCCTCCCCGGCGCCCCGATCCACCCCGGTCCGCCGGTCGGGCCGGACACGATGCCGCGGCGCGGGAAGCCGGTCGGCCTCATCATCGGCCTGGCCCTGGGAGCCGGCGTACTCATCCTCGCGCTCGTTGCCGGGGTGATCTGGTTCGGCTTCGGTGCCACCATCGGGGACGAGCCCGCGGCGGGCTCGACCGCGGAGTCGTCCTCCGCCTCGGACCCGGCCGCGGCCTCCGCCCCGCCCACGGAGGCGCCCGTGCCGCCGCCGGATCCAGGCGAGGAGGAGGCGCCCGAGCGCCCCGACTACGGTCCCTCGCTCATCGACGTCGCCGCCGCCGACGAGCAGGATGCGCGCGACTGGGCGGACGCCAACTACGGCACCTTCGAGCCGCAGACCGTCTCCGGCTCCGGCCCCGACCACTTCGATGTCCCCGCCGACGTCACCGGCCCGGCCGTCGTGACCTACGAGATCATGAGCGAGGGCACCTTCCAGATGGTCGAGGCCGACGAGTCCGGTCGCCAGGGCTGGCTGCTCGGCGCCGACGGGACGGGCACCTCGGACACCTACATCGGCGGGGTGTCGGTCGACTGGTCGACGATCACCGTCACCGGCGACGCCGACTGGGAGATCCGGTTCGAGCCGATCGGCGACATGATGCTCGTGCCCGAATCCGGCTTCGGCTCCGGCCACTTCCTCCACGCCGGACCCGGAGGCGTGTTCGAGCTCGCGGTGAACTCCGACGAGCCCTACTTCGACGCCTGCATCGTCGAGGAGATCACCGGCGACCTCGGTGAAGGCACGGAGCTCGGCCGCACGCAGGACGCCGAGGTGCCCTCGCAGCTCGACGAGATGCGCTCGGGTCCGAGCATCATCGGTATCACGTGCCAGGAGAACTGGGAGTTCATCGCCGTCTGAGCGGTGCGCCCGGCCGGCCGCGGTGGCCGGACCGGCCGGCCGCGGTGGCATCACGCGGCGAGCAGCACCCCGGTGAGCCCGGTGGCCGCGACGGCGAGGGTGGAGAGCGCGGCGAGTGCGAACGGGCGCGCCCCCACCCGCTTCACGATGGACAGCCGGACCCCGGTGCCGAGTGCGAACATCGCCGCCGCGAGCAGCGCCGTCTGCGCGATCGCCGCCGCATCGACGACGAGCAGCGGGACGATCCCGGTGGAGCGCAGCGCGACCATCGCGAGGAAGCCGAGGACGAACAGGGGCACGAGGGGCGGCAGCGACGGCGTGTCATCCGTGCCGGCGTCCGAGGTGCGCGTCGCCTCCGAGGTGCGCGCGGCGAGGATCACCCGGCGCTGCCGGACGGCGATGATCATCATCACCGGTGCGAGCAGGAGTACCCGGGCGAGCTTGACGAGCACAGCGGCGCTGAGCGCCGCCGCTCCCAGGCTGCCGCCGATCGCCACGACCTGCGCGACCTCGTGGACGGAGGCTCCGGCCCACAGCCCCGTCTGCGCCTCGGTGAGCCCGAGCGCGGCGGCGGCGAGCGGGAGTGCGGGGATCATCAGGGTGCCGAACACCACGACGAGCGCGACTGCGGTGACGACCTCCTCCTCGTCCTCAGTGCGGATCACCCCGTCGACCGCGGCGACGGCCGCGGCCCCGCAGATCGAGAACCCGGAGGCGATGAGCAGCGTCTGCGTCGACGACAGCCGGAGCAGCCGCCCGGCGAGCAGTGTCGCTGCGAACCCGACGGCCACCACCGCGACGACGGTGAGGACGACCCCGGTGCCCAGGCCCAGGATGTCGCCGAGGACGAGCTGCAGGCCGAGCAGCACGATGCCCGCGCGGAGCACGCGCTTGGCGGCGAAGTTCAGGCCGGGCTCGACGCGCGGAGGCAGGGTCGCGAGGTTGCGGACGAGCATGCCGAGGACGATCGCGACGAGCAGGGCGCTCACGGTGGGAAGGAGCGCACCGATGCCGACGGCCGCCGCGGCGCCGAGGGCGGCGAGCCCCGCACCCGGTGCGAGTTCCCGCAGTCGCGCGATGCGAGCGCTGCTGCGCGGGAGCGTCGTCGGGTCGGAGGGCATGCGTTCCAGCCTGCGCCCCGCGCCGGAGCGCCGGTAGACCCCGATCCCGCATTCGGACATATCATAGTGATATGAATGCCCGCTGGCCCGACCTCGCCGTCCTCGAGCTCCTCACCGCCGTGAGCGAACGCGGGGGACTGGGCGCCGGGGCTCGCGCCGTCGGGATGGCCCAGCCGAACGCGAGCCGCGCGATGCGGGCGCTCGAGAAGCAGCTCGGCGTCGACCTGCTCGTCCGCCGCCCGTCCGGTTCGCGGGTGAGCGAGGAGGGTGCGGTCGTCGTCGACTGGGCCCGGCGCGTGCTCGACGCCGCCCGTGAGTTCACCTCCGTCGCCGAGGCGCTCGCCGCACAGCACACCGCTCACCTAGACGTGGCTGCGAGCATGACCGTCGCGGAGCACCTCGTGCCCGGATGGCTCGCCGAGCTCCGGCGCGAGATCCCCGATGCCGAGGTGCGCCTGCGGGTGCACAACTCCTCGCACGTGTTCGACCTCGTCGCCGCCGGCGACTGCGACCTCGGGTTCGTCGAGACCCCGTACCTGCACCCGACGCTGCGCACGCGCACCGTGGCGCGCGACCGGCTGGTCGTCGTCGTGGCGCCCGGGCACCCCTGGGCGGCCCGGCGACACGGGCTGGCGCCGGAGGAGCTCGCCGCGACGCCGCTCGTCGTGCGCGAGCCCGGCTCCGGCACCCGGGTCACCCTCGACGAGGCGCTCGCCCCCTACCGGCCGGTGCCGCCGGCGCTCGAATCCGGGAGCAACGCGGCAGTGCTCGCCAGCGTGTCCGCCGGAGCGGATCCGGCGGTGCTCAGCGAGCTCGTCATCGCCGGGCCCCTGCGGCGCGGCGACCTCATCGCGATCCCCGTGACCGGTCTCGACCTCACCCGGGAGATCCGCGCGGTGTGGCGCAGTCCGCAGCCGCCCCCGGCCGCCGCCGCGCTCATCGCGGTGGCCGCCCCGGCGGCCACGCCTCGCTGAACCCTTGACCTGCACGTGCGCGCCGATGAATCCTGGACGGAGAGGCGGATCCGCGCAGCGAGATCGGACGTGAGAGAAGCCACCTTGAGCGGAATAGACTCAACTCTGGTGCTGTTGACCTTTCAGAAGCCAGAATTCGAAAGGAACATCCATGGAATCCCAGTTCACCACCAAGTCCCAGGAGGCCCTGTCGACGGCGGTCAAGGACGCCGTCGAACGGGGCAACTCCCAGGTCGAACCTGCCCACATCCTGTTGGCCCTGCTGTCCCAGCCGGACAGCATCGCCTCCGCCCTCCTCGAGCACCTCGGCGCCGATGCCCTGGCCGTGCAGAGCGAGGCGAAGACGCTGCTCGCCACGCTGCCGAGCATCTCCGGCACCAACCAGGCGCAGCCGAGCCTGTCCCGCGCCGGCCTCCAGCTCGTCAACAACGCGGAGAAGGAGATGTCCGCGCTCGGCGACCAGTACGTCTCCACCGAGCACCTCCTCATCGCCGCCGCCGCGGACACCGGGGAGGCCGGCAGGCTGCTCGCCCGCAACGGCGTCTCCCGCGACGGACTGCTCGCCGCCCTGCCCGAGGTGCGCGGCGGGCGCAAGGTCACGAGCGAGAACCCGGAGGACACCTTCCAGGCGCTCGAGAAGTACGGCGTCGACCTCACCGCGGCTGCCCGCGAGGGCAAGCTCGACCCGGTGATCGGCCGCGACTCGGAGATCCGCCGGGTGGTCCAGGTGCTGTCGCGCCGGACCAAGAACAACCCGGTGCTCATCGGCGAGCCCGGCGTCGGCAAGACCGCCGTCGTCGAGGGCCTCGCCCAGCGCATCGTCGCCGGCGACGTTCCCGAATCGCTCCGCAACAAGACGCTCATCAGCCTCGACATGGCGGGCATGGTCGCCGGTGCGAAGTACCGCGGCGAGTTCGAGGAGCGCCTCAAGGCCGTGCTCGAGGAGATCAAGGGCTCCGACGGCCAGGTCGTGACGTTCATCGACGAGATCCACACCGTCGTCGGCGCCGGTGCTACCGGCGATTCCGCGATGGATGCGGGCAACATGCTCAAGCCGATGCTCGCCCGCGGTGAGCTGCGGCTCGTCGGCGCGACCACGCTCGACGAGTACCGCGAGAACATCGAGAAGGACCCCGCGCTCGAGCGGCGGTTCCAGCAGGTGTTCGTCGGCGAGCCGAGCGTCGAGGACTCGATCGCGATCCTCCGCGGCCTCAAGGAGCGCTACGAGGCGCACCACAAGGTGACGATCGCGGATTCCGCGCTCGTCGCCGCCGCTGCGCTGTCCAACCGGTACATCGCCGGCCGGCAGCTGCCGGACAAGGCGATCGACCTCGTCGACGAGGCGGCCTCCCGCCTGCGTATGGAGATCGACTCCGCGCCGATCGAGATCGATGAGCTCACCCGCGCCGTCGACCGGCTCAAGATGGAGGAGATGGCGCTCTCGCACGAGAGCGACGCGGCCTCCGTCGAACGGCTCGCGGTGCTCCGCGAGGACCTCGCGAACAAGCAGGAGGAGCTCGCCGGGCTCAATGCCACCTGGGAGACCCAGCGTGCCGGGCTCAACCGGGTGGGCGAGCTCAAGCAGAAGCTCGACGACCTCCGCTCGCAGGCGGAGATCGCCCGCCGCGACACCGACCTGGAGACCGCCTCGCGCCTGCTCTACGGCGAGATCCCGGCTGTCGAGAAGGAGATCGCCGCCGCCGAGGCGGAGGAGAAGGAGTCCGGGACCGGCACCGCCCGCCCGATGGTCGGCGACCAGGTCACCGCCGACGACATCGCCGAGGTGGTCGCCGCCTGGACCGGCATCCCCGCCGGCCGGCTCCTCGAGGGCGAGCGCGACAAGCTGCTCCGCGCCGAGGAGATCATCGGACAGCGACTCATCGGCCAGCAGGCGGCCGTCGCCTCGGTGTCGGATGCGATCCGGCGCTCCCGGGCCGGCGTGTCCGACCCGGACCGACCGACCGGCAGCTTCCTGTTCCTCGGTCCCACCGGTGTGGGCAAGACCGAGCTCGCGAAGTCGCTCGCGGACTTCCTGTTCGACGACGAGCGCGCGCTCGTGCGCATCGACATGAGCGAGTACGGGGAGAAGCACTCGGTGTCGCGCCTCGTCGGCGCGCCTCCCGGATACGTCGGCTACGAGACCGGCGGCCAGCTCACCGAGGCGATCCGGCGCCGGCCCTATTCGGTGGTGCTGCTCGACGAGGTGGAGAAGGCGCACCCGGACGTGTTCGACATCCTGCTCCAGGTGCTCGATGACGGCCGGCTGACCGATGGGCAGGGGCGGACGGTGGACTTCCGGAACACCATCCTCATCCTCACCTCGAACCTCGGCTCGCAGTTCCTCATCGATCAGTCGCTCGACCAGCAGGCCCGCGAGGCCGCGGTGATGAACGTGGTGCACCAGGCGTTCAAGCCCGAGTTCCTCAACCGGCTCGACGACATCGTGATGTTCGAGCCGCTGTCCATGGAGGATCTCAGCCGGATCGTCGATCTGCAGATCGCGGCGATGCAGGAGCGCCTCGCGGAGCGCCGGCTCACGCTCGAGATCACCCCGGCCGCCTCCGAATGGCTGGCGATCGAGGGCTACGATCCCGCCTACGGCGCCCGGCCGCTGCGCCGCCTCGTGCAGCGCGAGATCGGGGACCGGCTGGCCAAGGAGATCCTCGGCGGCGTCATCCACGACGGCGACACCGTGCGGGTGGACCGTCCGGAGGACACCGCGGCCGATGCCTCCGGTGGGCTGGTCATCGCCCCGGTGTGACCGGTCGCCCCGGTGCCCCGCGCGGCGGCGTCCCCGTCGGGACGCCCGCGTCGCGCCGCCGGAGTGCACGGATCGGACGACCGTGAGATCAAGCGTCCCCGCTGTGACATCACAGCGGGGACGCTTCATGCGTGCGAGAACTCCTGCTCCGGGGCGCAGCGCGTGCAGGTGCGTGCGCCTCGGGCAGGTGCACGCGACGTGCCTCAGGAGCTGGGAAGCAGGTTCTCGGTGAAGTCGCCCTTGTCCGCCCGGTGGACGAGGCAGTGGATGTGGCGGTCGTTCTGGCCCCAGGTCTCCGCGGTCGGGATGACGTAGCTCGCGGCGAAGTCGGAGCTGAGCTTCGCCGGATCGAGTGCTCCGGCAGTGCCGGATTCGCAGAAAGCCTGCGCGTCCGCCGTCAGCGTGCTCGTGCCCGGGTACGTGTCGCCATCGATCTCCTGCTGGGCGTACACCTGCGCGAAGTGCGGCTGATCGCATTCGACGGTCTGCAGGGCGGTGGTGACCTCCGGATCGGCGATGCAGTCGCCCACGGCCAGGTCGGGTTCGCCCGCGGCATCCTGGGTCGGCTCCTGCGTGGGTTCCCCGGTGGGATCCTGCGTGGGCTCGGCGACGGCCGACTCGGAGGGCTCGGGCTCGCCTTTGTTGAGGATTGTGCTGCCGGCCCACAGACCGCCGCCGACGATGAGCGCGAGCACGAGGAACGCGCCGACGCCCAGGCCGATGAAGAGCCCGGTGCGCTTCTTCTTGGGCGGGGGGCCGCCGGGCCCGCCCGGATATCCCGGTGCGCCCGGGTGGCCCGGTCCGCTCGGCGAACCGGGGTAGCCCGAGGCCGGGGACGCTCCCGGGTAGCCGGATGCCGGAGATGCCCCCGGGTAGCCGCCGGGGCCTCCTGGACCTCCGGTGCTCCCGGGTCCGCCGCTCTGCGGGGCGCCCGGATAGCCGGGCTGCGCGTTGCCGGGGTGTGCAGTGCCGGGGTGCTGGGGCCCGGGTGCGCCGGGACGGCCGGGACCACTTGCACCCGGATGTCCCGGTGCTCCGGAGGGGCCGGGTCCACCGGGACCGCCCGGGCGCTGCGGGCCGCCGGGGTATCCGTCGGCGCCCGGACCGGGCTGCTGCTGACCGCCCGGCTGTCCGGCCAACGGGCCGCCCGGTTGACCGCTGCCCGTGCCGGGAGGAGCCCCATGTCCCTGGCCCGTCTGCGGCCGGGGGGTGACCTGCGGGGGATTCGGACGCCGATAGGGATCGTTGGGATAGCTCATGGCGTCCACACTAGGTCACGGTTCCCGCCGCCTACCAGCGCCCGAGCGGGAGTATGGCGGAACTGCAACACGGGATGCCCCCCTGCGCCTCAGTCGCTGTAGTCGACGGTTGACGGAGAGCGCGACTCACCAGTGCGCCGATTCCGTTCCTGCGATCATTCGTCTCCACTGATGGCGTCCCAGATCTCAGGGGCTACCCATCGTTCCTTTCCGCCACGGCCCCATCTGCCTTCGGATCTCAGCCACCCTTCGGCCTCGGCTGCTCTGATGGCCGTCGACGCGGTCGGTTGGCTGACGTTGAGCTCCCGCCTCACGCTCTCCACGGTGACCAGGGGATTGCGGAAGATGATTTCGACGAGATGCGTCAATGCAGTCCTTTCGTTCCTGCGCGTGACAGCTTCTCGATACCGCTCCCGTGTGGAGATCAAGTGCTGCAGTCTGCGGGATGACGCGTCGGAGCGCACTTCGATGGCCCGGGCGAAGAACTGCACCCATTCGTCGATCTCACCGCGTTCTCTCACCGCCTGGAGCCGGTCGTAGTACTCGCGTCGGTGGGCTTCGAAGTATCCGGACACGTTGAGAGTGGGATGAGGCAGGATCCCGTCGCTGATGAAGCCGAAGAGTATGAGCAATCGGCCGATGCGGCCATTTCCATCGAGATACGGGTGAATGGTCTCGAACTGGTAGTGGAGAAGCGCGCTCTTGAGGACGGGCGACATGGCGTGGTCGCCATTGGCGAATCGTTCCCAGTCGGTCAGGGCTTCGGGCAGATACTCATTGTGGGGCGGAATGAAAGCGGCTGTTCGGGGAGTGGCGTCTGCTGCCCCGATCCAGACCGTCGATCGGCGAGCCTCCCCGGGACTCTTCTCTTCCCCGCGAACGCCTGTCATCAGCACTTCATGCAGTCGATTGATGAAGCGTTGCGTCAGTGGCAGATCGGGCAGGAGCTCGACACCGAGCCTCATCGCAGCCAGATAGTTCTGGACTTCCTGGAGGTCCGGATCCACTGCAGACGAATCGGATACCGCTTCAGCAGAGAGAACATCACTGAGCGAAGCCTGGGTTCCCTCGATTCGAGAGCTCGACACGGCTTCCTGTGCCATCGACGGGGCCAGGAAGAGCGAAGGGTCCGGAACGATCAGACTCGCTCCCCCGAGCTTCCCCAGGGCCAGGCTCGCGCGGGAGAGTGCATCATTGGTCTCCTGTCGCAGAGATATCGAACGCGGAATCGGCGCCGGTCTGAAGAACGGGTGGTCCCACACGAGCAGGGGGTCGGTGATGACGGTGCCGAACACGGAACTTACAAATCTGGCAGGGTCCACTGGATGATCCTATAAGAAACGCGGCCTGAATTTTTAAGTTTGTCGGATGAGGGGTCAGATCAGGGCGATCCGGAGGCCGCCTGCGCCTCAGCCGCTGTAGTCGACGACCACCGGTGCATGGTCGGAGGCACCCTTGCCCTTGCGCTCCTCGCGGTCGACGAACGCATCCTCGGCCCGCTCGGCCAGAGCCGGCGAGGCGAGCTGGAAGTCGATGCGCATCCCCTGCTTCTTGGGGAACCGCAGCTTCTGGTAGTCCCAGAACGTGTAGACGCCCGGTCCCGGGGTGAAGGGTCGGGTGACGTCCGTGAGGCCGGCGTCGAGGAGCGCGGCGAATGCCGCGCGCTCCGGCTCCGAGACGTGCGTGGCACCGTCGAACTCGGCCATGTCCCAGACGTCGTCGTCCTCCGGTGCGACGTTGAAGTCCCCGCACAGCACCAGCCGGGTGCCGGCGTCCACGGTAAGCGTCCGGGAGACCTCCGCGCGGAGCGCCTCGAGCCAGGCGAGCTTGTAGGTGTAGTGCGGGTGGTCGAGTTCGCGGCCGTTCGGCACGTAGAGCGAGTGGACCCGCACCCCGCCGCAGTCGGCGCTGATCGCGCGGGCCTCGACATCGTCCTGGTCGCCGAAGCCCGGGACGTCGGGGAAGCCGATCTCGACATCCGCGAGCCCCACCCGGCTGGCGATGGCGACGCCGTTCCACTGGTTGAGCCCGTGGAAGGCGACCTCGTAGCCGCGCTCGGAGAAGACCTGGGCGGGGAACTGGTCGTCGCGGCACTTGAGCTCCTGGATCGCCAGCACGTCCGCGTCCGAGCGGTCGAGCCATGCTCCGATCCGCTCCGCCCGGGCCCGGATCGAGTTCACATTCCACGTCGCGATTCGCATGCCCCCACTGTATTCGACGCCTCGGACACGGGGCCGGGGCCTGAGCGCATGGACACCGGAACGGGCCGGACCCGGAGCGCACTGCCTGGGGATCAGGGTCGAGGCCCGGGCGTTCCGGCCCGGAGCGAGGCCGGAGTTTCGCGGGCGCCGCGTCAGCGGCCCGCCGTAGGGTGATCCCATGGACCGTTCGCCCCACTCCCGCACCCCCTGCGCCGTCTCCCGTCCCAGGCGCGCCGCGCCCGCCCCGGGAACCCCCGTGCCCGTCGCCCTCGTCACCGGGGCCACGAGCGGGATCGGGCTGGAGTTCGCGCGGGCGCTCGCGGCCGACGGCTATCACCTGGTGCTCGTCGCCCGCACTCTCGCCCGGCTGGAGGAGACCGCCGAGGTGCTCGAGGACGAGTACGGCGTCCCGGTGCGAGTGCTCACCGCAGACCTCGCCGCCGAATCGGGGATCCGTACCGTCACCGGCTTCCTCGACCGCGAACGGGTCGACGTCGTGGTCAACAATGCCGGCTACGGGCTCAAGCACTCGGTGCTCCGCACGGGCCCCGCAGACCTCGTCGCGCTCGACCGGGTGCTCAACTCCGCCGTCCAGCAGATCTCCTGGCACGCCGCTCACCGGATGATCGAACGGGGTCGCGGCGGGATCGTCAACGTCGTGTCGATGGCCGCTCTCACCACCATGGGTGCCTACGCCGCAGCGAAGTCCGCCGCCCTCGTATTCACCGAGAACCTCGCCGCGGAGCTCGCCGACACCCCGGTCACGGCGACCGCGGTGCTGCCCGGGTTCGTGCGCACGGAGTTCCACGACCGGATGCGCGTGGACATGTCGACGATGCCGGCCATCGCCTGGGTCGCAGCGCACCAGGTCGCCCGGGAGGGGCTGGCGGATGCGCGCGCCGGGAAGGCGGTGTCCGTGCCGGGCCTGCAGTACAAGCTCGCCTACCTCCTCGCGCAGGCCGTGCCTCGGCCGCTGCTGCGAGGCCTGAGCAATGGATTCCGATTCCGCCGTCTGCGCCGCCCGGCCCGGCCCGGACCGCACTCCTGACCGGGCCGCACCCGCTGCGGGGGCCGTCCGAGTCCGATCGGGCGGCGCGGCGTGCCCGGGCGCAGTGACGAGGTGTGGACATCTGACAGTACTCGCGAGTAGCGGCGGCTCTACTCCACAGTAGGTCTGACCTGCGCCGACGCCCGGAGCGCCCGGGTGATGCCTGTGACCCGCACGAATTCGCGCTTGTCTATGCTTTTTGTGAGAAGACTGAGAGTAATCGAGCAAAGTGAACGCCCGGTTTACAGCCGTCGGAATCCTGTGGTCAAATGGAATCATTCGTCCGGTGGGGATCGGACGAATGAAACGGACGTATGGGGATGCGTCCGGGTACTCGAGGGGAGTGCTGCAGAAGTCCCGGGATGTCGCGGTCTCCGCGCCCCGGGACTTCTGTATTCACCGCTCCGGCACCGGCGCCCCGTCGCCGTAGACTGGGGCCATGTCTGAGACCTCTGCCGCGGATGCGCGCACCCAGCTCCTCGCCCTCATCGACGAACTCGCCGTGGTCCGCGGCCGCGTCACGCTGTCCTCCGGCAAGGAGGCCGACTACTACCTCGATCTGCGCAGGGTCACACTCGACCACCGGTCCGCCCCGCTCATCGGCGACGTCGTGCTCGACCTGCTCGAGCGCGAGGGCTACCTCGACCGCGTCGACGCGGTCGGCGGCCTGACCATGGGAGCGGACCCGGTCGGCACCGCGGTCATGCACCGCTCCGTGGTGCGCGGCACCCCGCTCGACACCTTCGTCGTCCGCAAGGAGGCCAAGGCCCACGGCATGGGCCGGCGCGTCGAGGGCCCCGATGTCGCCGGGCGCCGAGTCATCGCCGTCGAGGACACCTCGACCACGGGCGGCTCCGTGCTCACCGCCGTCGAGGCGCTGCGCGAAGCCGGGGCCGAGGTCGTCGCGGTCGCCGTCGTGATGGATCGCAACACCGGAGCGAAGCAGCGGGTCGAGGCGGCCGGCCTGCCCTACCTCACCGCCCTCACCACCGCGGACCTCGGCCTCGACTAGATCCGCTCCACGCCCCGGCCGGCCCCCGATTCCAGCCCCCAGGCCCCGGCGAAGCTGCGGGGCGCCCCAGGGCCTCCTCGGCACCCCGGCACACCCCGCGCGGCGACTGGGAATTGTCCGGATAACGAGCGCCGGGCCGCCCCTCGGTTTGTGGCATGTCCCACCCTCGGGACACACTTGTCTCTGCGCACCCATCGGTCTGACGCGTGCGCACCCCTGGCGGAACAGAAGGACGATCAGTGCTCACACTCACAGGAATCACGCTCAAGTCGGGTCGCAAGACCTGGCTCAAGGACGTGTCATTCACCGCGAAGGCCCGCCGGATCACCGGCGTCGTCGGCCCCCGCGGCTCCGGCAAGACCGAGCTCACCCGCATCATCATGGGCCTCATCGAACCGGACTCCGGGACCATCACCCTCGAGGGCCACGAGCTCGGGTTCGGCGACCGCCAGAACTTCGGCTACCTGCCCAGCGAGCGCGGCGGCTACCCGAACATGAAGGTGCTCGAGCAGATCGTCTTCTTCGCCCGCCTCCACGGGATGACCATGGGCGCGGCCGAGCGCAACGCCGTCACCCTGCTCTCCCGCCTCGATCTGTCCGACCGCGCCTATGCGCCGCTGTCGCATCTCTCCGGCACCGAGGTCGCGCGCGTCGACATCGCCGCGATCCTCGCCGCCGACCCGGACGTCGTCGTCCTCGACGAGCCGTTCGACGGACTCGACGCCGCGAGCTCGGAGAAGGTGTTCGAGCTCCTGCGCGACCACGCCGACTCCGGTGTGCCGATCGTGTTCACCTCCGACAGCTGGGAGCTGACCCAGGCCGCCGCGGACGACATCATCGTGCTCTCGCACGGCACGATCGCCGGTGAGGGCACCCTGACCGAGCTCCGCGCCGACCACCGCAGCTACCGCGCCGATTTCGCCGACGAGGCCTCGGCCACCGCCGCCGAGGCGCACCTCACCGCGAGCCCGGGCGTCGCCACCGCCGCGCGCACAGGCGATTCCGTCGCCTTCGAGGCGAACGACGTCGACGCCGCCGGGGCCGCCGTCACCGGACTGAGCGGTCTGCGCGGCTTCACCACCGTCGAGCCCAGCCTCGCCGAACTGTTCAAGGAGAAGGTGTGATGACGAATCCCAAGGACACCGGCGCCAACGGGCCGAAGCGCGACCTGTCCTCCGACCTCGGGAACCTCGAGGACGACGAATTCCTGGTCGAGGACGAGACCACGACGACCGAGGACGAGACCACGACGACCGAGGACGACGCCGTCGACCCGCAGGATCCCGCCACCGACGATCCCGATGACGATGAACTCGCCGACGACGATCTCGACGCGGATGCGGCCGACGAGGAGATCGAGGTCGCGACGATCGATGATGACGACGAGGTGCCCTACGAGCTGCGGGAGGACCGGCAGGACCCGGCGACCGAGCCGCGCACCGGCCTCGTCTCCGAGTTCCGTGACCTCACCGGTCGCCAGGCGGCCTGGCTCGTCTCCAACCGGGAGACGACCACCGCCTCCCGCAGCCCCCTGTTCTACGTCACCGCCCTCGCCATCGGGCTCGCCGTGCTCGCCGCCCTCGTCATCGGGCTCGGCAACGCGGACTCGACGAGCGACGGCTCCGACACCGCGGTCGCGGTCGTCGGGATCGGTGAGCAGGCCCCGCTGTTCGAGCAGCAGCTCGGCATGACGGTCCTCGACGCGGAGAGCGTCGAGGTCGCCCAGGAGATGGTGCGCAACGGCGAGGCCGACGCCGCGCTCATCCCCGATGTGACGGGCCAGGGCAACGACACGATCGTCGCGCTCAACAGCGAGCCGACCGCCGTGCTCGACAAGTTCGCCCCGCAGATGCCGGTGACCTACCTCGAGCCCCCGGCGGTCAACACCGAGGCCGCGAAGGCGCTCGGCTGGGGCCTGGCGTTCCTCCTCATCGCCTCGGTGATGACCCTCGGCGCGCTGCTCTACTCGAACATGCGGGTCGAGAAGCGCAATCGCATCGCGGAGATCATCGCCGCCACCATCCCGGCGAAGTCCGCGGCCTGGGGCCGGGTGTACGGCCTCACGCTGCTGTCGCTGGGGTACCTCGCGATCGCCGTCGGCGTGCTCCTGCTCGGACTCTCGATCGCCTCGCGCACCTCGCTCGCGGTGTCGATGATGCCGGGACTCGGCTGGTTCGCCGGCCTGTTCCTGCTCGCTCACCTCCTGTTCCTGTCGCTGTACCTGTGGGCCGCGACCGCCGCCAAGCGCCGCGGCCGCCAGGTGGGCGCAGGACTCACCGTGATCCTCGTGCTCGGCGGGGCGCTTGCGCCGCTGTTCTTCCTCAACAACTTCGAGGCGCTCAAGTGGATGTCGTGGATCCCGTTCACCGCTCCGGTGGCGACCCCGCTGCGCTACTTCGCCTCCCAGGCCGAGTGGTGGGAGGGTCTGATCGCGCTCGGCTCGGTGCTCGTCGCCGCACTCATCGCGTTCGCCCTCGCCTCCGCCGCCTACCGCCGCAACCTCCTGCGCGGCTCCGGTCGCACCGGTAAGACCGCGAAGGTCAAGGGGGATCGGAGCAAGGGCGCCGAGACCGAGGACGGCGACGACGACGCCGCGGAGACGAGCACGAAGGACGCGAAGTCGTCGAAGGGCGCGAAAGCTGCCACGGGCGCGAAGTCCGCGAAGTCCGGGAAGTCCGGGAAGTCGACGACCGCTGGCAGGTCCGAGGACGTCGATGGCGCGGACCTCGATGACGCGGACGTCGAGGATTCCGACCCGGACGAGGATGCCGCGGAGGAGTCCACGGCCACGACCGCGAAGTCGACCGGGAAGTCGACCGGGAAGCCCGCTCCGGCGACGAAGGCCGCGAAGACCGCGACCGGGAAGTCCGCGGCGAAGCCGGGTACCGCCGGGAAGTCCGGGAAAGCCGGCTCCTCGGCCGCCTCGAAGCGGAAGAAGCCGGGCGCTCGGTGACCGAGCAGCACCAGGACGACGGGCAGGCGGGCTCAGCAGAGCGCCTGCCCGTCGGCGTCGGACCGTGGGAGGGCCCGCCGCCGGCAGGCGACCACTGGGACCCGGAGCTGCTCGCCGCCGGTGACCGCCGCAACGTCGTCGACCGATACCGCTACTGGACGCTCGAGGCGATCGTCGCCGACCTCGACCGGTCCCGCCACTCGTTCCACGTCGCCGTGGAGAACTGGCAGCACGACCTCAACATCGGGTCCGTGGTGCGCACCGCCAATGCCTTCAACGCCGCCGCCGTCCACATCGTCGGCCGGAAGCGGTGGAACCGCCGCGGGGCCATGGTCACCGACCGCTATCAGCACATCCACCACCACCCCGACGCCGCTGCGCTCGCCGCCTGGTGCGCCGAGCGCGGACTGAGCCTCATCGGCGTGGACAACTTCCCCGACTCGGTGCCGCTGGAGACCTTTGAGCTGCCTGCGGCGTGCATGCTCCTCTTCGGCCAGGAGGGCCCCGGCCTCACCGACGCCGCGCACGCCGCGTGCGATGCCGTGCTCTCGATCGAGCAGTACGGGTCCACGCGGTCGATGAATGCCGCCGCGGCCGCCGCGATCGCGATGCACGCCTGGATCCGCCGGCACGCCTTCGGCCAGCTCGCGGCCGGGGCCCCGGTCCGGGACCCGGCGCCCGAGCGCCGGTGAGCCCGCACCTCGGGCACGGGGACGGCAGGACCGGGGAGTCCGCTGTCCACGGGCCGGCCCGGCAGTGGCGCGGGAGGCCGCCTGCCGCATAGGTTTGAGCCAGCACTCATCGTCGAAAGGCTCGGCCATGTCCCCGGCACCCACCGCGTCCCTGCCGCCTCGCGCTCGGCGTTCACGTCTCGCCGGGGTCGCACTCCTCCTGCTCACCCTGTTCGTCCTCACCGGCTGTGTGAAGCTCAACTCCGACCTCGACGTGAGCAAGGACCTCACACTGTCCGGGACGATGTCGGTGATGATGAAGAAGTCCGCGATCGAGGACCTCGGGCAGACCACGGACGAGGCCCTGGAAGAGATGACCGGGGACGTGCCGGACATGTCCGACCGCGGCGTGACCACGGGGGAGGTGCACGACGAGCTCTACGTCGGTATCCGGTTCACCCTCGATGACGTCGACCCCACCGAGTTCACCGAGGACGAGCTCGGATTCATCTCGCAGCTCTCGCTGAGCGAGCAGGACGGCACGATCTCCCTGTCGATGCCCAACCCGGTGGCGATGCCGTCGATGGACATGCCCGCCCCGCCGACCGGCGGCTACCCCGGTGCCGCACCCGGCATCGACACCGGTCTCGGCGTCGACAGCATCCGCTCGATGCTCGACGAGTCGGTCATCGCGTTCACCTTCCCGGGTAAGGTCATCGATGCGCCCGGTGCGGAGGTCAACGGCTCGACCGCGTCCTGGGACCTGCAGACCTTCGAGGGCGAAGAGCTCACCGCCGAGGCGCAGGCCTCCGGGTTCCCGTGGTGGGTCCTCATCGTCATCGGCATCATCGTGATCCTCGGGATCGTGGCACTCATCATCGTGCTCGTCCTCATGTCGAGGAAGAAGAAGCGGCAGCAGGGCGCCGGGGCGGGCTACGGTGCCGCGGGTGCCGGGTTCGGTGCCCCGGGTGCGCAGTACGGTGCCCCCGGCGGTCAGGGGTACCCGGGCGGACCTGCAGCGGCAGCCGGTCCCTACGGCTCGGGTCCGCAGCCGGGTCAGTACGGCTCGGGACCCGCGCCCGGCCACCACGGCCCCGGACCCCAGCCCGGTCAGCAGCAGCCCGGCCCGTACGGCTCGGGGCCCGCACCGGGGTACGGCTCCGGACCGGCACCTGCGGGCTACGGCGGACCCGCGGGCTCCCCGCCGGTGCAGCCGGGCAGCGGCCACCCCGGAGGACATCCCCAGGGCGGGCCGCAGATGCCCGGTCAGCACGCGCCCGGGCAGTACCCTCCTGGGCAGCAGGGAGGATTCCCCGGTCAGAACCACCCGGGTCAGGGTCATCCGGGACAGAACCCGCAGGACCGCTTCCGGCCACCGCGGCGCTGAGTTCGACGCCGACCCGGCCGCAGCGGTGAGCCGGGCGGTCGGCTGCGGCGCCCAGCGCGGTCGACCGGCAGGACCGGCTGACACGACAGAGCCCCTCGGGTGACCGAGGGGCTCTGTGCTGTCGGAGACCGGCGCTCAGCTCACGTCTGCGGCTTCCGGCTCGATGAGTCCGCCGAGCTCGGCGAGCTCCGCGACGAGCGAGTCCTCGTCGTCGAAGGTGCGCGGGATGACGGTGAGGCGCTTGGCGTAGTGGCCGATGGGGTACTCCATCGTCATGCCGATGCCGCCGTGCATCTGGATCGACTCCTGGCTGATCTGCTCGGCGGCGTCGTCGACGATGATCTTCGCGGCGATGACGTCGGCGTGGCGCGACTTCGAGGTGCCGTCCACGTCCTGCGTGATCGCGAGCTTCGAGTACAGCGCCATGCTCTTCGCGCCCTCGAGGGTCGCGTACATGTCCGCCGCCCGGTGCTGGAGCACCTGGTTGCGGCCGATCGGCGCCCCGAACTGCTCGCGGGTGTGGAGGTACTCGGCGGTCATCTTCAGCGAGGCCGACATCGCACCGACGGCCTCCGCGGCGAGCGCGGCGTTGGCGGTGTCGATGACGCGGGCGATCGCATCGCTCGCATCGCCGGTGCCCAGACGGGTGGCCGGTGCGTTCTCGAACAGCACCGAGGCGGTCTTGAGGCCGTCGGCCTGCGTGCGCACGTCGACGGTCACGCCCTCGGCCTGCGCGTCGACGAGGAACAGGCCCACACCGCCGTCGACGGCCGCGGACACGACGAACTGCGTGGCGGCGTCGCCGCCGAGCACACCGGACTTCTCGCCGGTGAGCGTCGCACCGTCACCGGACACCGCGGCGGTGGTCGCCGGGCTGGTGAGGTCGTAGCGGCTGTTCGGCTCCTGGCCGGCGAAGGCGAGGAAGGTCGTTCCCTCGGCGACGCCGGGCAGCACCTGTGACTTCTGCTCGTCGGTGCCGACGGCGTCCACCAGGCCGCCGCCGAGCACCACGGTGGGGAGGTAGGGCTCGAGCACGAGGGCGCGGCCGAACTCCTCCATCACCACGGCGACCTCGGCGAAGCCCATGCCGGCACCGCCGTGCTCCTCGGCGAACGGGAGTCCCAGCAGGCCGATCTCGGCGTACTGGTTCCACATCTCCTCGCTCCAACCCCGGTCGGTGGCGAGGAGGGCTTCGCGGGTGCCCGCGTCGTACTTGGTCTTGAGCAGGCGGGCGACGGTCGAGCCGAGCTCCTGCTGAACATCGGTGAGTTCGAGATCCATGGGGCGATTCTCCTTCGAATATCGTCGTGGCTCAGAGGCCGAGCAGAGCCTTGGAAATGATGGACCGCTGGACTTCGGACGAGCCGCCGTAGATCGTCACCTTGCGGTAGTTGAAGTACGCCTTGAGGGCGTCGGGGGCACCGGGCGGCAGGGTGGTGAAGCCGTCGGCGACCTCGCGGGAGTCGACGAAGTCGAGGGCCTGCGGGCCGAGCACGTCGACGAGCAGCTCGGTGATGTCCTGCTGCAGCTTGGAGCCGCGCAGCTTGAGCACCGAGGACCGCGGGTCCGGCTTGTCGGAGCCGGCCGCCTGGGTCGACAGGATGCGCAGCTGGGTGAACTCGAGCGCGGTGAGCTCGGCCTCGACCTTGGTCAGGCGCGCCGAGAACAGCGGGTCCTGCAGGAGCGTGCCGCGCGGGGTGCGGGTGGTCGCGGCGTAGGCCTTGACGCGGGCGAGTGCGACCTTCGAGGCGCCGATCCGGGCGATCCCGGTGCGCTCGTTGCCGAGCAGGAACTTCGCGTAGGTCCAGCCCTTGTTCTCCTCGCCGACCAGGTTCTCGACCGGGACCTCGACGTTCTCGAAGAACACCTCGTTGACCTCGTGGCCGCCGTCGATGAGCTGGATCGGGCGCACGGTGACACCCGGGGTCCTCATGTCGATGAGCAGGAAGGAGATGCCGGCCTGCTTCTTCACGTTCGGATCCGTGCGCACGAGCATGAAGATCCAGTCGCCGTACTGGCCGAGCGTCGTCCAGGTCTTCTGCCCGTTGACGATATACTTGTCGCCCTGCTTGACCGCGGTGGTCTTGAGGGAGGCGAGGTCGGAGCCGGCGTCGGGCTCGGAGAAGCCCTGGCTCCACCAGATGTCGAGGTTGGCGGTCTTGGGGAGGAACCGCTCCTTGATCTCCTGGCTGCCGAAGGTCGCGATCACCGGGCCGACCATCGAGGCGTTGAACGCCAGCGGCGCGGGCACGGAGGCGAGCTGCATCTCCTCGAGCCAGATGTGGCGCTGCACCGGAGTCCAGTCCTGGCCGCCCCACTCGACGGGCCAGTTGGGCACCGCGTAGCCGTGTTTGTTGAGGATCTGCATCGAGGTGACCATGTCCTCTTTGCTCAGTTCCTCGCCGATCGCGTTGCGGCGACGGATGTCCTCGGGGATCTCGGTGCGATAGAACTCGCGCATGTGCTGTGCGAACTCGAGTTCTTCCTTGCTCAGCAGATTATCCATGGATCTTCCTCGATCGTTCGTTCAGGGATGGGGTCTGCATCCCAGTGTAGTAGCCGGAGTGGCGACAGTCACAATTGACCGTTACTGCTGAGTAAGGTCGGATGCCCGCCGCCGAGGCGCCCTCGGGCGACGAGCTGCCGGCACCGCGCGATCGGCACGTCGAGCTGTCACGGATGCTCGAGAATCCGCCCGGGTCTCGAGCACAGGCGGCAGGTCGATGGCGGGATCGAGCACAGGTGGCAGGTCGATGGCGGGATCGAGCACAGGCGGCAGGTCGATGGCGCTGCGTGATCGATCGGCCCGCGCGATCAGCTCTCCTGTGCGCGCACCTCGGCGGGGCGGCCCACCGGCAGGAAGAGGATCAGGCCGACGGCGAGGACGAGGGCGATCCCGATCGCGCCGGCGCGCTGGAAACCGAGCAGCGTGATGAATGTCGAGAACATGAAGGGGCCGAGGAAGCTCACGGCCCGCCCGGTCGTGGCATAGAGTCCGAAGTTCTCACCGGCCCGCTCCGGCGGCGTGATCCGGGAGAGGAAGGAGCGCGAGGCGGCCTGCACCGGGCCGACGAACAGGCACAGCCACATCGCCGTGACCCAGAACACCGTCTTCGAATCGCTGACGATGATCGGCAGGGAACCGGCGATGAGGCAGACGAGCCCGACGATGATCACCGCGCGCGGTCCGAACCGGTCGTCGAACCAGCCGGCGCTCACCGCGCCGATCCCGGCGACGAGGTTCGCCGCCACCCCGAGGTAGATGACCTCCGCACCGCTGAAGCCGTAGGAGCCGAGTGCGATCACCCCGGCGAAGGCGAAGATCGTCGTCAGGCCGTCGCGGAACACCGCCGAGGCGAGGAAGAACTTGAGCGTCTCCCGGTCGCTGCGGAACAGGTCGAGGATCCGTTCGACGACGTGGAGGAGGTCCCGACCCCACTGCCGCACCATGCCGCGCACACCCCCACCGGGCCCGGCCGCCGCGCCCGGCACATCGCGCGGGCCGAACACGAGCAGCGGGACGGCGAACACCGCGAACCACACGCCCGAGGCCGCCGCCACGATCCGATACCGCATCCCGTCCTCGTCGGTGGCGCCGAACAGGCCCACCTCCGGCTGGATCACGGTGAACAGGAGGATGACGAGGAGCGCGAGCCCGCCGAAGTAGCCCAGCCCCCAGCCGAAGCCGGAGATCCGCCCGGCGGTGCTCGGCGTGGAGATCCGGGAGAGCATCGCGTTGTAGAACACCTCGGCGAGCTCGTAGAAGATCCCGGCGAGCCCGAGGAGCAGCAGGCCCGGCCACAGGTAGCCGGGGGAGTCCCGGATGAAGAACATGCCGAGCACGCAGGCGACGACGAGGAAGGTGTTGACGCCGAGCCACAGCCGGTGCCGACCGCTCGAATCTGCGCGGGTGCCGACGGCCGGGGCGAGGAGGGCGACGACGACCCCGGCGATGCCGGTGACCCAGCCGAGCGCCGCGGAGCCGGCGACCTCGTCCGCCGCGACGCCGGAGGTCAGGTAGGGGGCGAAGACGAAGGTGACGACGACGGCGCTGTACGCCGAACCGCCCCAGTCCCACAGCGCCCACGACAGCACGGAGCGCTTGGGCGCGGTCCCCGAGGGGCGGGACACCTCGGATGCGGGACGCTCCGTCTCGGGGGTGCTCATACCGGGCACTCTAGCCGTGCACCTCGTCACACGGGGCGTCCAGGGGATGAAACCTGGGAATCTCCCGAGTATCCTCGTCACGGTACGACACCCGGGACTCACGGAACCCAGGCCATACGGAACCCAGACCTCACGACGATTCAGCGAATACGGAACGGACACCCGGATGAACGCATCAGATAGCACCGGCGCGGCCGGCGCGCGCGCCGACACCCGCGACGACGGCGTCGACCCGATCGACCCCGATCTCGAACCGCAGCACCAGATCGCCGAGGACGACACCGACGCGCAGATCACCGAGAAGCTCAAGCGGCAGGGAGTGCGCCTGGGTCGCGGCAACGTCGCACCGGCGGTGTTCTGGCCGTCGCTGCTCGTCATCCTCGCCGTCGCGGTGATCGCGATCCTCGCCCCGGGCCCCACCGACACCGCGCTGCAGGCGGTGCAGGGCTGGATCGTGACGAACCTCGGCTGGTACTACATGCTCATCATCGCCGGGTTCATCGTGTTCGTCGTCGGCATCGCGCTCTCGAAGTTCGGGCGCATCCGGCTCGGCGACGACGACGAGCGCCCCGAGTTCGGGCTCCTGTCGTGGTTCGCGATGCTGTTCTCCGCCGGCATGGGCATCGGCCTCGTGTTCTACGGCGTCGGTGAGCCGCTGACCTACGCCACGTCGAGCCCGAAGCCGGGCTGGAGCGGCGACGAGACCGAGCTCGCGCAGCTCGCGATGGCGCAGACCTTCGTCCACTGGGGTCTCCACCCCTGGGCCATCTACGCCGTCATCGGCCTCGCGCTCGCCTACGCCGTGCACCGCCGCGGCCGTCCGATCTCGATCCGCTGGGCCCTCGAACCGGTGTTCGGCGAGCGCGTCAAGGGCTGGGTCGGCGACGTCATCGACATCCTCGCGATCTTCGGCACCGTGTTCGGCGTCGCGACCTCGCTCGGTCTCGGCGTCCAGCAGATCGCCTCGGGCATGTCGAGCCTCGGCGTCGTGGACACGGTCGACAACACGATCCTCGTCATCCTCATCGTCGTCATCACCTTCCTCGCCACCCTGTCCGTCGTGTCGGGTCTCGGCAAGGGCATCAAGTGGCTGTCGAACATCAACCTCTCCCTCGCCGGCATCCTGCTCATCTCGGTGCTGCTCCTCGGCCCGACGCTCTTCCTGTTCCAGAACTTCATCGAGTCGCTCGGCACCTACCTCGCCAACGTCCTCGACATGTCCTTCGACGTCGGCGCCTACACCGGCGAGGAGGGGGCCGAGTGGAACTCCTCGTGGACGATCTTCTACTGGGGCTGGTGGATCTCCTGGGCGCCGTTCGTCGGCGTCTTCATCGCCCGGATCTCCCGTGGGCGCACCATCCGCGAGTTCATCGCCGGCGTCCTCCTCGTGCCCACGATCGTCGGCTTCTTCTGGTTCTCCGTGATGGGCGGCGCCGGCATCTACCGGCAGATCTTCGGTGCCGGCGACCTCGTCGACCCGGAGGCGGGCGTCGTCGCCGAGGCCGCCCTGTTCGACGTGCTCACCGGCCTGCCCCTGGGCACCATCCTGTCGGTCGCCGCGATCGTCCTCGTCGCGATCTTCTTCATCACGTCCTCGGACTCCGGCTCGCTCGTCGTCGACATGCTCGCCTCCGGCGGCCACCCCAACCCGCCCACGTGGTCGCGCGTGATGTTCGCCCTCCTCGAGGGTGCGCTGGCGATCGGCCTGCTGCTCGCCGGCGGTCTCCAGGCGCTCCAGGCGGCCTCGCTCGCCACCGCGCTGCCGTTCAGCGTGGTCATGCTCCTCATGGCCGTGTCCACCCTGCGGAGCCTGCAGGTGGACCAGGCGCTGCGGGAGAAGCGGGAGCGGGAGGAGCGCTACGCGATGCTCAGCGGCAAGCTCGCCGACGACTTCGACCACGCGTTCGGCCGGCAGGTCGACACGCGCGTCGACGACCGGATCGACTACCGGCTCTCCCGCACCACCGGCCCGTTCACCCGCGGCCGAGCCGAGGCGCCGGGTGCCGGGGAGGCCGCTCGCGCAGACGGCGGGGCGCCGCAGGGCGAGTGACCCGGGCCCGAGGCGCCCGCCCGGACCGGCACCGGGCGGGCGCCTCGGCGCCGTCCGCACCACCCCGTCCGTGGTCTGCGCCATCCCGCCCGTGCTCTGCGCACCCCCGTTGCCGCGGTGCCGCGCCGCGCGGAATCGGCGGGCACCTGGGGGCGGGCTCCTGGGAGCCCCGTGAGGGGCGCGCTGATGACTGGCACCGGCCGGGCGGACGTGAAAACATCGGAGGCAGGACCCGCACGCCGCCGATTCCGAGCGCGGCCCGGTGGAACAAGGAGACGACATGCCCATTGCAACTGCTGAGGTCTACAGCGAGCTTCTCGACCGCGCCAAGTCCCGCGGCTTCGCCTATCCGGCCGTCAACTGCACCTCCTCCCAGACGATCAACGCCGCGATCCGCGGCTTCGCCGAGGCGGAGTCCGACGGCATCATCCAGATCTCGACCGGCGGCGCGGAGTACATGTCCGGCCCGACGATCAAGGACCGCGTGCGCGGCGCCGTGGCGTTCGCCGCGTTCGCCCAGGAGGTCGCCAAGAGCTACGACGTCAACATCGTGCTCCACACCGACCACGCGCCCAAGGACGCCGTCGAGGCGTGGGTCAAGCCGCTCCTCGAGCTCTCCGCCGAGCGCGCCCGCAACGGCGAGCAGCCGCTGTTCGGCTCCCACATGTGGGACGGCTCCGCGGTGCCGCTCGACGAGAACCTTCAGATCGCCGAGGAGCTCCTCGCGCTGTCGGCGAAGGCGAACACCCTGCTCGAGGTGGAGATCGGTGTGGTCGGCGGCGAGGAGGACGGCGTCGAGAACGCCATCAACGACAAGCTCTACACCACGGTCGAGGACGGCCTGGCCACCGCGCGGGCGCTCGGCACCGGTGAGAAGGGCCGCTACCTGACCGCGCTGACCTTCGGCAACGTCCACGGTGTGTACAAGCCGGGCAACGTCAAGCTCCGTCCCGAGCTCCTCAAGGAGATCCAGGACGCCGTCGGCGCGGAGGTTGGCAAGGAGAAGCCGTTCGACCTCGTGTTCCACGGCGGCTCCGGTTCGACGGCGGAGGAGATCGCCGCCGCGGTGAGCCACGGCGTGGTGAAGATGAACATCGACACCGACACCCAGTACGCCTTCACCCGGCCCGTCGCCGACCACATGTTCCGCGACTACGACGGCGTGCTCAAGATCGACGGCGAGGTCGGCAACAAGAAGCAGTACGACCCGCGCGCCTGGGGCAAGGCCGCCGAGGCCGGCATGGCCGCGCGCATCGTCGAGGCCTGCCAGAACCTCGGGTCCGCCGGCAACGCGCTCAAGTGACCGACGGTGCGGAGGTCGTCCTCCGCACCGCTCAGGCCGGCCCCGGGGAGGCGTCCGGTCCGGGGATGCGACTGTTCCTGCAGACGGCAGCCGAATATCGGCCCTTCGGGGCTGTTTGCGACTGAATTCCATCGTCTGCTCCAGAATCAGTCGCATCGAGGTGCGGGAGGGCCGCAGCCGGCGCGGCCGGGGAGGCCGGCGCGGCCGGGGAGGCCGCGTGCCCGTCCCGCATGCCCCGCGAAAGTGACGATTCGATTGCATTCGCATTTCGAAGCGGCGAACAGGGGCCGGGAGTTCCGGAAGGGACTACGATGATCCGTGTCTTTCAGCCGATGCCCACGGAACAGGGATGGCGTGCTCAGATCTGAGCGCAGCAGCCGCCCACCGCCTCGCGCGATGTCGGCCGAGCCCCAGCGGATCTCCACCCTGAGATCCCGACCGAGATAAGGATGTATCGATGACTCGCACTCGTGCGCTGCTCAAAGCCGGTGCAGCACTGAGCGCCACCGCGCTCCTGCTGTCCGCCTGCTCCACCTCCACCACCGACACCTCGGGAGAGGGCGGTGAAGGCGGCGGTGAGGCCCTGACGATCGGCACCACCGACAAGGTCACCGTGCTCGACCCGGCCGGCTCCTACGACAACGGCTCGTTCTTCGTCATGCAGCAGGTGTTCCCGTTCCTGCTCGCCTACACCCCCGGCACCGCCGAGACCGAGCCCGACATCGCGGAGTCCGCCGAATTCACCGAGCCGACCAAGTACGAGGTGAAGCTCAAGGAGGGCCTGAAGTTCTCCAACGGCAACGACCTCACCTCGTCCGACGTCAAGTTCAGCTTCGACCGTCAGAAGTCGATCCAGGACCCCAACGGACCGTCCTCGCTGCTCGGCGGCCTCGAGTCGATCGACACCCCGGACGAGCAGACGGTCGTCTTCAACCTCACCCGTGAGAACGACCAGACGTTCCCGCTCGTGCTCGCCGGCCCGGCCGGCCCGATCGTCGACGAGGACGTGTTCTCCGCCGAGGAGATCACCGCCGACGACGACATCGTCTCCGGTGAGGCGTTCGGCGGCCCGTACGCCATCGACTCCTACCAGTTCAACGAGCTCGTCTCCTACAAGGCCAACCCGGAGTACCAGGGTGCGCTCGGTGAGCCGAAGTCCGACGCGGTGCAGATGCGCTACTACACCGACGCGAACAACATGAAGCTCGACGTGCAGAGCGGCACCATCGACGTGGCCTGGCGCTCGCTGTCGGCGACCGACATCGAGGACCTCGGCGGCGACGACAACCTCACCGTCCACGAGGGCCCCGGCGGCGAGATCCGCTACATCGTCTTCAACCTCGACTCGATGCCCTTCGGCACCGAGACCGACGAGGCCGACGAGGACAAGGCCAAGGCCGTGCGCCAGGCGATGGCCCACTCGATCGACCGCGAGGCGATCGCCGAGCAGGTCTACAAGGGCACTTACACCCCGCTGTTCGGCCACGTGCCGGACGGCCTGCCCGGTGCGGCCGAGGAGCTCAAGAGCGCCTACGGCGACGGCAGCGGCGGCGCGGACGTCGAGAAGGCCAAGCAGGCCCTCGAGGACGCCGGCGTGGAGACCCCCGTCGAGATCAAGCTCCAGTACAGCCCGGACCACTACGGTCCGTCCTCGGGCGACGAGTACGCCCAGATCAAGGACCAGCTGGAGAGCACCGAGCTGTTCACCGTCGACCTCCAGTCGACGGAGTGGGTGCAGTACGCCGAAGAGCGCATCGACGCCTACCCGCAGTACCAGCTCGGCTGGTTCCCCGACTACTCCGACGCGGACAACTACCTCGTCCCGTTCTTCTACAACACCGAGGACTCCCCGAGCTTCCTCGGCAACGACTACACCAACGACGAGCTCAACCAGAAGCTCGACGAGCAGGTGTCGATGGAGGACGAGGGCGAGCGCACCACTGCGATCGAGGACATCCAGAAGACGCTGTCCGAGGACCTGCCCACCCTGCCGCTGCTGCAGGGCGAGCAGATCGCCGTGGCGAACTCCGAGGTCACCGGCATCGAGGACACCCTCGATCCGTCCTTCCAGTTCCGTCTGGCACTCCTCGGCAAGTGATGCCGAACGGTCGGGCGGTCCTCGCCCGGCCGGCCGGGTGACGTCACCCGATCACCCGGTGGGCACCTCGGCCGAGGCGCCCGCCGGCACCACCACCGCAGCGGGGCGGGTAGGATCTTCCTGCCCGTCCCGCTGCGGCGTCCGGGTCTCCCTGGGCCCGGCCCGTGCGAGCCGCCCGCGTGATCCGCGGACAGCGCCGCCGCACCACACCCCTGCTCCCCAGCCCGATTGCGAATCCATGACAGCCAGCGTGCAAGCCCCGGAACTCGCCGAGGGTCCGGTCAAGTCCCCGAAGACCCGTCAGGGCTCGGGACTCGGCCGGTACATCCTCGTCCGCTTCCTCCTCATCATCCCGACCGTGTGGATCCTCACCACCCTGGTGTTCTTCCTCATGCGGATCACCGGCGACCCGATCACCGCCGCACTCGGCGGCCGGCTGACGCAGGCGCAGCTCGCCGAGCGCGTCGCTGCCGCCGGCTACGATCGCCCGCTCATCGTCCAGTACTTCGAGTACATGGGCGGTCTGCTGCGCGGCGACTTCGGGACCACCCTGTCGGACAACCGGCCCGTCACCGAGGTCCTCCTGACCTACGGCGCGGCCACGCTCGAGCTCGTCTTCTTCGCCCTCATCGTCGCGTTCCTCGTCGGCATCCCGCTCGGCATGGTCGCCGCGAAGTTCCGCGACCGCTGGCCCGACGCGGTGCTGCGCGTGCTCGCGATCCTCGGCTACGCCACCCCGGTGTTCTTCGCCGGCCTGCTCCTCAAGCTCGTGTTCGGCGTGATGTGGCCGGTGCTGCCGGTCGCGGGACGCGCGACCGGGAACACCGAGCTCCTCATGTCCGGCGTCGTCGGCCCCACCGGCCTCTACCTGCTCGACGCCCTGCGGATCGGCGACATGGACGCCGCCGGGGACGTGCTGCGCCACGCGGTGCTCCCGGCCGTCGCGCTCGGCCTGCTCACCGGCGGCACGTTCCTGCGGCTCGTGCGCACGAACCTCATCGGCACGCTCGGCAACCAGTACATCGAGTCCGGCCGCTCGCGCGGGGTGTCCGAGTTCCGGCTCGTCACCAAGCACGCCTACCGGCCCGCGCTCATCCCGATCATCACCGTCATGGGCATGCAGATCGCCCTCATGCTCGCCGGCGCGGTCCTCACGGAGACGACCTTCGAGTGGAAGGGGCTGGGCTTCCAGCTCGCCCAGTACCTGGCCGCGCGCGACTTCGTCGCTGTCCAGGGCATCGTCGTCCTGCTGGCCGTGCTCGTCGCGCTGACGAACTTCGTCGTCGACATCATCGCCGCTCTCATCGATCCGCGAGTGAGGTACTGATGAGCACCGAGACCACCCCCACCCCCGGCGCTCCCGGAGCGCCCGCCCCCGAGGCGCCCGCGACCCCCGGCGCCCCGTCGAGCTCCCGTTCGCGCTGGTCGCGCCTGCCGGTCATCAGCCACCTGCGCCAGTCCGTCGGCCTGCAGCGGGGGATGCTCATCAGCGGCCTGGTGATCTGCGCGCTCGTGCTCATCGCCGCGATCTTCGCCCCGCTCATCGCGCCCTACGACTACGCCCAGCTGCGCACCCCGGAGGGGGCGTTCGGCGCCCAGCAGCCGCCCAGCGCGGCCCACATCTGGGGCACCACCGTCGGCGGCTTCGACGTGTTCTCCCGGGTCATCTGGGGTGCGCGCACCGCGGTGTTCGTCATCATCGTCGCCGTCGTCATGTCGCTGTTCATCGGCGTGGCGCTCGGTCTGATCTCCGGCTACATCGGCGGCTGGCTCGACCGGATCCTCGTCGTCGTCGCCGACGCGATCTACGCCTTCCCGTCCCTGCTGCTCGCGATCGTCATGACGATCGTGATCTCCGGCGGGCAGTCGAACGTCGTCGGCGGCGTCCTGGCCGCGGCGATCTCGATCACCGTCGTGTTCGTGCCGCAGTACTTCCGCGTGGTGCGGGCGGAGACCGTGCGCCTCAAGGCGGAGCCGTTCGTGGAATCCGCACAGGTCATCGGGGAGTCGAAGTTCCGCATCATCACCCGCCACATCTACCGCAATGCGACGCGCAACATCCCGCTGATCTTCACCCTCAACTCCTCCGAGGCGATCCTCACGCTCGCGGCCCTGGGCTTCCTGGGATTCGGCATCGAGCCGACCTCGGCCGCGGAGTGGGGCTACGACCTCAACAAGGCGCTGTCCGACGTCACCTCGGGCATCTGGTGGACCTCGGTGTTCCCGGGCCTGGCGATCGTGCTCACGGTGCTCGGCATCACGCTCGTCGGCGAGTCGATGAATGACCTCAACGACCCGCGCCTGCGCGTGCGCCGCCGGGCCCGCGGCCGCAGGCGGGCCGGTGCCGGTGCCGGTGCCCGTGCGAAAGGTGCTGCCGGGTCCTCGGCGACTGCCCCCGGTGCCGCGGGCACCTCGGCGACCGGGTCCTCGGCCGCCACGACGACGAAGGGGGATCTGCGATGACCTCGGACAACCTCGCTGCAGCGCACGATGAGAACAGCCGCGCCCGGAGCACCGGGGCCGCCGGCACCGGGGCGGGTGGGGCCCGGCTGACGATCTCCGACCTCGACGTCACCTTCGCCACCGACGCCGGCGACGTCCACGCCGTCAACGACCTCGACCTGAGCGTGCGCCCGGGCGAGGTGCTCGCGATCGTCGGCGAGTCCGGCTCCGGCAAGACGGTGACCGCGAAGTCGATCCTCGGGCTGCTCCCGGAGACCGCGACGACCGGCGGGGCGATCGTCCTGTCCGGCACCGACGTCCTCACCGCCTCCCCGCAGAAGCTGCGGCAGATGCGCGGCTCGGATGTGTCGATGGTGTTCCAGGAGCCCTCGACGGCGCTCAACCCGGTGTTCACCGTGGGCTGGCAGATCGCGGAGGGCCTGCGCGCCCACAACCCGAAGATGAGCAGGAAGGCGATGCGGGCGCGCGTCGTCGAGGCGATGGAGAACGTGGGCATCCCGAACGCCGAGGAGCGCCACGACTACTACCCGCACCAGTTCTCCGGCGGGCAGAAGCAGCGGATCGTCATCGCGATGGCGCTCGCGCTCGGGGCCCGGCTCATCGTCGCGGATGAACCCACCACCGCGCTCGACGTCACCGTGCAGGCCGAGATCCTCGACCTGCTCCGCGACCTGCGCGACGACATGGGCACCTCGATCGTCCTCATCACCCACAATATGGGCGTCGTCGCCGACCTCGCCGACCGGGTGGCCGTGATGTACCGCGGCGACCTCGTCGAGACCGCGGACGTCCGCACCCTGTTCGCGAATCCGACCCACGAGTACACGCGCGGGCTGCTCGCCGCCGTGCCCCGGCTCTCCGTCACCGAGGTGCCGGTCGCCGAGGCTGCAACAGGCGCCTCGGCGGGGGCGGCGGCCGCGGCTCCCGGTGCCGATCCGGCCGCGGACGTGCGCCCGGATATCGCGCCGGTGGTCGTCGCGCGCGACCTCGAGATCGTCTATCCGGGCGGCTTCGGCAAGAGCGATTTCGCCGCCGTGGACGGCGTGAGCTTCGAGATCCGGCCGGGCGAG
Source organism: Brevibacterium sp. R8603A2 (assembly GCF_023072605.1). Classification (NCBI taxonomy): domain Bacteria; kingdom Bacillati; phylum Actinomycetota; class Actinomycetes; order Micrococcales; family Brevibacteriaceae; genus Brevibacterium; species Brevibacterium sp. R8603A2. Next base: position 12,703 of record NZ_JALLGN010000014.1, on the reverse strand, counting down.
GTGTTCGGCCTCGTCGGCGAATCGGGGTCGGGCAAGACGACCATCGGGCGCGCGATCGCGGGTCTGACCCGGGCGACCGGGGGTTCGCTCACGGTGTTCGACCACGAGATGGTCGGGTTCAGGGAGAAGGCGTTCCGACCCGTGCGCAAGCGGATCGGGTTCGTGTTCCAGGACCCGGCGGCCTCCTTCAACCCGCACCTGTCGATCGGCGAGTGCGTGGCCGAGCCGCTCGCGGTGCACCGTCCGGAGCTGGGCGATCAGCAGCGCCGGCGGGCCGCGCTCGACCTGCTCGAGGCCGTGCAGCTGCCGCAGTCCTATGCCGCCCGGTTCCCCCACGAGCTGTCCGGCGGGCAGCGCCAGCGTGCGTCCTTGGCCCGCGGCATCGCGCTCGACCCGGAGCTCCTCATCGCCGACGAGCCGACCTCGGCACTCGATGTTTCGGTGCAGGCGAAGGTGCTCGAGCTGTTCCGCGAGCTGCAGGAGCGGTTCCACTACGCGGCGCTCTTCATCAGCCACGACCTCGCCGTGGTCGACATGCTCTCCGATCGGATCGGCGTGCTCTTCCACGGCCGGCTGCTGGAGGAGGGGACAGGTGCGCAGGTGCTCGGCAACCCGCAGCACGACTACACGCGGCGTCTCATCGCTTCGCTCCCGGTGCCCGATCCGGTCGAGCAGGCCCAGCGGCGCGAGGTGGCCCGGGCGCTGCGGTAGGGGCGGGGGCTGGCGGGCCCGCGGCCACCGGCGGCATCACCGGTGGCATCATCACCCGGACCGTGATCACTCGTGGTCGAGAAAATGGGCTCGGGTTCAATGGGTCGTTGCAGAGGCGCTTCACCACGCGACGCACCGCCGGTCGCTGCGCTGCACGGTACGGTATGCGTTATGGAGCTCCTGCCGGATCCTGTATGGCCGGTCATCCTGCTGGCGGTCATCTCTTTCATCGACGGGCTCGTGTGCATCAAGCCCTTGGAGTTCATCGGGCGGTGCTTCGAGGACGTCGGCTTCCCGCGTCGCTGGTGGTGGGTGATTCCACCGATCAAGTTCGCAGCGGCGGCAGGCCTCATCCTCGGGATCCGGATTCCCGGCCTGGCCGCGCTCACCACTGTGTGCCTGATCGTGTATCTCATCCTCGCCATCAGCATGCACATCCGCGCTCGTGATTTTGGCCGCAACCTCTTCGTCAACGCCATCGGGATGCTGGTGATCTGCATTGCGACCGCCGTCTTCTGCTTCCTTGTCTAGACCTGAGCCGCAGGAAAGCAGACGGCTGAAGGATCCAAGCGCAGCTCATTTCAGACCCCGGAGTGCGCAATTGTCAGAAGCTCACTCGAGCTCTATCGGAGCACGGGGGCACAAATGGAGATTGAGTTCGGCGCTGGCCCACTTTCAGCGCCAAATCGGTCGAGGTTGGCTTCGGATCGATCTATGCGATGCCGCTGCGCGTGAATGACTGCATCATTGGTGTCGTCAACCTGTACGCGGGGCGGCGTCGGAGGCTGCAGGCGACTCAGCTCAGTACGTGGCGGGCGATCGTTCATGAGGCGGGCATACTCCGCGGGATGCGTCCTCTACGAGCTGCTGACTGGCCGGACCTCGTTTGTGGGAAGCTCTCAAGTGGAGCTCACCTTCCAGCACGTTCATCACGCACCCGAGCCGCCGTCGAAGTTTCGCGAGCACATCGATCCACGGCTCGACTACATGGTCCTGCGCGCACTGGCGAAGGCCCGCGCGGCGCGAAATCAGAGTGCTGAACAGTTCCGGCTTGCGCTGCTCACTGCACGCCCCGGTCAGAACAGTTCAGGTGTCGCGTTCGGCGCGGCCTGAGCGGTCTCGGAGTGCTTGCCCTCTGGATTGCGGTTGTCGCAGGGTTCGCCTGGCTGCTCGTCACATCCGTGCACGCCTATCGCACCGTGCCGCATCCGGATGCAGACCGCCGGTGAAACTGGGATCTACGCATTGTGCCGTCGTGGCATTGCCTCGTCGTGCGGACTGTGATCACCTCCGAAGGATGAGCTGTGAGACCCAGTTGCCCACGAGCTGAGCGACCTGCACCATGACGATGATGACGGTCACGGTGACGAGGGTGACGTTCCAGTCGAACTGCTGGTAGCCGTACATGATCGCGAAGTTGCCCAAGCCGCCGCCGCCGACCACGCCGGCCATCGCGGACATGTCCACGATGGCGATGAGCATGAAGGTGTAGCCAAGGATGAGCGGGGCGAGCGCCTCGGGAAGGACAATGCTGAACAGAGTGCGCAGTCGCCCGGCACCGGCCGCCCGGGACGCCTCTACGATTCCCGGGTCCACGGCGACGAGGTTCTGCTCGACGACCCGGCCGATGACGACCGAGGCCATGAGGGTCATCGGCAGGATCGCCGCAGCCGTGCCGATCGTGGTCCCGACGACCAGAAGAGTGAGCGGTCCGATGGCGGTGATGAAGATGATGAAGGGGATCGGCCGCACGATGTTGACGATGACGTTGAGGATTCCGAACACCACCGGCTGCTCGAACAGGTTGCCTGGTCGGGAGGCGTAGAGCGCAGCACCGATGATCAGCCCGGCGATGCCGCTCAGCACGATGGTGGCGGTGACCATGACGAGTGTCTCCTGCACCGACTGCAGGAGGACGGGGAGCAAAGTCGGCCAATCAGTGTCCATGGGAAACCTCCTTCTGGGGCTGCTGCGAGGAGAGCACCTCGGTGCGGGTGTGTGCTGCGATTTGCTCGATCGCAGCGGTGATCGCCTCGGGTGGTCCGGTCAGCTCGTAGGTCAGGGTGCCGAGCGGGCGCTCGCCGATCTCGGTGACTCCGCCGAACACCACGGTGCCCGTGACCTGCGCGGCCGCCAGCATGCGGTTGACCTCCGACGAGCCGTACTCCTCGTTGATCTCTATGGCCACGATCGTGCCCGGATGGCGGGCACGGAGGCGTTCGAGCGTGGCTGCGGACGGAGTTCCCTGAGTAGCGGTGGCGATGAACTTCCTCGTGGTGTCGGTCACTGGATTCGAGAAGAGGGAGTAGGTGCTGCCCGCTTCGATGATGCGACCCTTCTCCATCATCACGACGTTGTCGCAGAGCTCGCGGACCACGGCCATTTCGTGGGTGATGACCACGGTGGTGGTTCCGAACTCCTGGTTCACGCGACGCAGCAGTCCCAGCACCTCGGTCGTCGTCTCCGGGTCGAGTGCGGAGGTCGCCTCGTCCGCGAGCAGGATCTCAGGGCTGGTTGCCAAGGCGCGCGCGATGCCCACCCGCTGCTTCTGCCCGCCGGACAGCCGCCTCGGATAGACATCAGCCTTGTCCTCGAGGTCGACGAAGCGCAGCAGCTCGGTGACTCTGGCCTTGATGTTCTCCCTGGACCAGCCGGCGATCTTCAGCGGGTACCCGACGTTGCCGGCGACAGTGCGCGAGCCGAAGAGATTGAAATGCTGGAAGATCATGCCGATGCGGCTGCGCACCTTCTGAAGCTTGGTCTCCGGCAGTCCGGTGATGTCGGTGCCGTCGATGACGACGCTGCCGGATGTGGGCAGCTCCAGCCCGTTGATGAGTCGCACGAGGGTCGACTTGCCGGCACCGGAGTAGCCGACGATGCCGACGACAGAGCCGCGTGCAATGTCGAGAGACACCCCGTCGAGAGCCTTCACGCTGCTCTCCTTGCCGCGCGGGGATGGGTACTCCTTGAAAATACTTATGAAGCGGATGTGGGGATCGATGTCACTCACCGGATCACTCCCTGCGGTTGTCTGCACAGGTGACAGTGAACGACGAGCCGGCTGAACGGGAACCGCCAATCGTCATATGGTGACCTTGTGCGTCATCTGAGGTGGATGTGTGACGAATCGCGACTTTCTGAGACATTCCCCACATACTCCCGATGCGCCTCGGGCATAGCGTTCCGAGCATCAGACTCAACTCAACGCCGAGGAGAATGCCATGACCCGTCCGACAACTCATTCGTGGGTGAAGACCGCCCTTTCCCTATCCGCCGCCGGGTTGCTGCTGAGCGTGGCAGCGTGCGGGGGAGGGGCAGCCTCTGCGGAAGGCCCAGACGATGTCCTCACCATCGGGACCGATGACGGCCAGGAGAAGCACTGGCTGATCATCCAGGAGAAGCTCGCCGAAGGAGGGATCGAGGCCGAGGTCAAGACCTTCTCGGACGGTACGCAGATCAACACCGCCACAGAGAACGGCGATATCGACATCAACCTGTTCCAGCACCTCGCCTACCTCGCGCAGTACAACGTCAACAACAACGGGACTCTGGTTCCCGTGGGAGCGACGGCGGTCTATCCGCTCGCGCTGTACTCGAAGGACTACGGCTCGCTCGAGGAACTGCCGGAGGGTGCGGAGGTCGCAATTCCGAACAATCCGACGAACCAGGCCCGCGCCCTGCTCAACCTGCAGGAAGCTGGACTGCTCACCCTCAAGGACGGTGGCGACTCGCTTTCGACCCCGGCGGAGATCGAGTCCGCGAAGGTGGAGATCACGCCGGTCGACTCGAATCAGACCGTCACCGCCCTCAACGGCTCGGCCGCTGCAGCGGTCGTCAACAACACCCAGGCGCAGAAGGGCGGGCTCGGCGACGAAGCCATCATCTACAAGGACGACCTCGAGTCCGGGACGAACGACGCGTACATCAACGCCTTCGTCACCAAAGAGGAGAACGCCGACGATCCGCGGTGGGAGACGCTCATCGATGTCTACCACTCGTCCGAGGTGCAAGAGGCCGTGACGGAGCTCAACGGGGGAAATCTGAAGTTCAAGGACGATTGGACCGCCGAGCAGCTCGTCGAATTGCTGCGCAGCGAGGAAGAGGTCGCGGCGAGCGGAGCATGACGTCGGGCGATTACGGCCCGCCGCAAGCGACAACGAGACGAGGAGAGCACAATGTCAGATTCCACACTGCCGATCATCGACCTGTCCCGGGCCGACGATCCGAGTACGGCCCAGGCCTTTCGCGACGATCTCCGTCGCGTGACCCACAAAATCGGATTCTTCTACCTCACCGGCCACGGCATTCCCGCTGAGGACTTCGGCGAAATCATCGACGTGGCCCAGCGCTTCTTCGCTCTTCCTGAGGAGGAGAAGCTGGCGATCGAGAACACCAAGTCCCCTCACTTCCGCGGCTACACGCGGACGGGTGGGGAGCGAACGCGGGGGAAGGTCGACTGGCGGGAGCAGATCGACATCGGTCCGAACCGCGAACCGGTTGCAGATCCGCAGTTCCCCTTCGATCGGCTGACCGGTCCGAACCAGTACCCTGCGTCTCTGCCCGAGCTTCGTGAGGTGACCGACCGGTGGCACCGGCAGCTCACCGTTCTGGGCGGCAAGCTGCTGTCCGAATGGGCGCTGAGCCTCGGGCAGCCGGCAGACCTCTTCGCTCCGGCCTTCGAGGATGGTCCGGAGTCCTTCATCAAGATCATTCGCTACCCGGCCCCAGCTGACGAGACGGTCACGCAGGGGGTTGGAGAGCACCGCGACGGAGGAGTGCTCACGCTGTTGTACCCGCAGCCCGGCACCACAGGTCTGCAGGTGCTGACCGATGACGGCTACATCGACGCTGACCCGATCGAAGACGTCTTCATCGTGAACATCGGCAAGCTGCTCGAGGTTGCCACCGGCGGGTATCTGAGAGCCACGGTTCACAGGGTGCTCCCCACCCAGCCGGGGAAGGACCGGATCTCCGTCCCGTTCTTCTTCAATCCCGCACTGCGCAGCTCGCTGCCCGAGGTGCAGCTGCCTTCGGAGCTCGCCGCCCGCGCCCGTGGAGTCTCCCAGGACGAGCGGGACGCGCTGCACGCCGTCTACGGGGAGAATGCCTTTGCATCGCGGCTGCGGTCGCACCCCAACGTCGCGCAGAAGTACTACGCGGAGTTCGTGGAGGCGTCCCAAGTCTGATTGCCCTGGGTCAGGCTGGGATCCCTCGCTGTCGAGAACGCGGACGGTGTAGTCAGGCTTCTGAGGTGCCTGGCGCCCGAGGCGCACCTGACGCGATAGGCCGGGGCCGGTGCGCCCTCAGTCAGTCCACTTCTCGAACTCTTCCGGGTCGACGTGCTCGACGAAGTCGCGGAACTCCTTGATCTCCTCTTCCTCGTCCTCGGACTGCACCTCGGTCTCGACGCTCACCTGGTCGTAGACGTCCTCGGCGACCCAGAGCGGCGCGTCGACCTCGCAGATCGGCAAGGAGGACCAGCATGTCGGATGACTTCGCACCGGCCGAACCCATCGAGGAAGCAACAGAGGAAGAGATCACGGAGACGGAGCCGGCCTTCGAGCCGTTCTACTCGTCCCTGGATCAGTGGGTGACTGATTGGCTGTTGCCGAACTACTCGCGGCCATTACGCGATGTCTCGCAGTTCCGGTGGGACCCGCAGTGGTGGCGGTACTCGGAGGTCGTGATGCGCCTGGAGGCGCTGTGGGCGTCCTGGGAGAAGATGCGGCTGGAGGGCGGGCCGGGAATCGTGACGTTCTTTCGCGACTACCTGGACCCGATGATGCGGGTCATCCTCGACCCGCAGGGGCCGTTCCATGCCTACGATCCGAACAAGACGGACCCGGACGGTGAGCGAGATATGCCGGAGCCGTTGCCGCATTCTCCGCTGACGGTTCCAGACCTGTTCCGACTCGACTGACCGGCACTCGAAGGGGCACCCAACCGCTTTGGTTGGGTGCCCCTTTGATGTGTGCGTCAGCGTTGCTGGACGTGCTCGCGTTCGCGTGTGGGCTGACTCTGGCCTGCCTTGCGGACATGAGCCTTCGAATCAACGGAACGCCGCAGATAGTCCTTAGCGTCGCCCGAGATGTTCTTGAGCGCTTCCCGTCTGGTGGCAGCTGCCTGTGGGTCGCGCTTGGCGACTTCGTCCAGATGCCGGCTCATGTCCCGGTTGTGCTGGGAGTCAGGCAGTGACGCTGCGGCTGCCAGGTGGCCGGTCTCGCGCTTCCGCGCAAGGTCGGCGTCGTCGCCGGCTGTATCGGCGGCGGTGTCGTAGTGCTTTTCCTCAGGGTGGGACTCCGAGTGGGTGCGGTCGGCATCAGCCCCAGCGTCCTCGCGTGTGGCTGTTTCGATTCGGGCGTCTCGCGCCTCCGGGTTCTCCGGGTCTGCCAGCAACGCGTCCCTGTCCTCGGCTGACAACCGGTCGAGGTAGTCGTCGGTGTCGATACCGGCCTCGGCGGCTTCACTCATCGCGGCCTCGCGGAGGGCAGGATCGTGGGCGGCTTCGTCCTCGGCCTGCGCCTGCTGTTCTTCCCGGACCGACTCGGCGGCGGTGTCGTTCGTGCGTTCCTCGGCACGCAGACGGCCAGCGGCATTGTGGTCGTCGAGGGCAGCTTGCAGTGCGTTGAAACGTGCGGTTCCATCGGCACCTTGAGAAGTCAGGTTTTCGATGTTGAGACCGTGCAAGTCCCGGACGCGGTCAGCGAACGCCATGTAGGCGCTGTTCGCCGGTCCGTGGCCCTTTGCTGCGAGGTCCTGGGCGTCAACGATGGAGCGAGCCAGGTGTGCGTTCGATGTCGACTTCCAGAACTGCGCCGAGTAGGCGTCCTTGTGTAGCGCCTTGGCCGCTTCGGCTTCGTCGCGGTGGCGGTCCTGAGCCTGCCGCTGCTGCTCTGCCTCAGCGCCTTGTTCTTGGCGCTCTGCACGTTCGCTCTCGTGCTTCACGTTTGCGTTCGCCGGCTTCCTTGATCTGCATGCCGGCCATGCCGAGGCCGCGTGCGATCCGGCCCATCTCGTTGAAGGACTCGGTCTCTTCCTCTGCGGGGTTCACACTCATGGTTCCGCCTCCTATCGTCCGATCCCGTCGTCGCGGTCGCGCGCCGGGTCGCGGGTGGGTTGTCCTTGTCCGGGCCTTGGTGGTTTGGTCGGCTTCGCACTGCTGCCGGGCATCCCGAACAGCCGTTCGCGGGAGTTCATCGCTGCGCCGCCTCCTCGGCCGCGTTCGCGCGTCTCGGGGGAACGCTCGCGCACTGCTGTTGTGGTGCCCGAACTGTGCCGCTTCGCGGCGTCTTCGAGTACCTGGTCATGTGCTGCGGCGAGCTGGACGCGGCCACCGCCGAACCGATTGCGGCTCATCACCTGCGAGAGTTTCATGGCTTGGCGCATGAGCGCCGTCCAGCCCTCGATGGAATCCCGACTGAGCGCCCGGTCCATGAGTCGGGCCGAGTGTCCGGCCTGCATCGGGTTGGTGGCCACAGCTGCGATGTGTTCGCTGGCTTCGGCCAGGGGGCCGGCCTCGCCCTTCTCGAAGTGGATCGAGGCGGATGCGTAGATCCGTGAGAGGTCCACCAACGACACGTTGCCAGCCGCGAGACGGTTCCGCAGTGCTTCCGTTGGGGGCGCAAACGTCTGCGGTGGCGCGTCCTTCCGGGTGGCGGTGTGGTGCTCCTGCCACACTCCCACGGCTTGTGGGTCGCCTTTTTTTGGTGCGCCGAGTGAGGCGCGCACCTTGGGCAAGCTCAGGTTCTTGTCTAGGTGCTTCGCAGGTGAGTAGAAGATCGGGTCACGGTCGACGCCCTTGGGTGCGGGAAGCGCCACCGAGTAGCCGGTGATTTGGTCAGTGCTGCCCTGCGCGAAGCGGGGTCGAATGATGACGCCGGACGAGTAGACGCGCTGGACGAACTCCGCTTCGCTCGTGGCTCCGGCCGCTGCCGCTCGCAGGCGCCGCCGTAGTTCCTGCCGCTCGTAGTGCGGAGCGTGCTCCCGCTCGCTGCGTTCGCGTTCCCACCGCTTCTCGTGCGGCAGAGTCTGCTTGAGGGCAGCACCTTCGGTGATCGCCAGGCCCCACTCGCGTTCAAGCTGTCTGCAGATCTTCTGCGCGCGTGATTGATCGTTGTGCTCTCGTGCGCGGGAACCGTCCTCGGTGACCATCTGCACGGCGAGGTGAATGTGGTCGTTTCCGTTCTTCGACAGGCCATGCCGGACCGCGACCCATCGTGAGGATTTCGCGCCGTCCGGGTCGATGAATCCCATGCGATCCACGAACTGTTCGGCGATGAGTTTCCAGGCTTCGTCGGTCAACGGTTCGTCGGCGTCTGCTTTCAGCGACAGGGAGCAGTGCCACACGTGCCCGTCCTTCTCGCCCACCTTCACTCTCTTGCCGGCCTCGGCGTCGTAGCGGCGGATCGGAACCTTCACTTCGCGGCCATACATCTTGCGCGGATGATCCAGCGTGTTAGCCAGCGCGAGAGCATCGTCACGGTCGAGCTCTTTACCCGGTTCCACCGTGGCTAGCACCGTGTCGTCACCAGCCACGATGTGCGGGTTCTCATGCTCGTTGGACCGTCCCGGTCCCGCCATCCTCGGCCTGCTCCCGGAGACCGCCACTACCGACGGCGCGATCCTGCTGTCGGGCCGGAACGTGCTCACCGCCTCGGAGCAGAAGCTGCGGCAGATGCGCGGCTCGGATGTGTCGATGGTGTTCCAGGAGCCCTCGACCGCGCTCAACCCGGTGTTCACCGTCGGCTGGCAGATCGCCGAGGGCCTGCGCGCCCACAACCCGAAGATGAGCAGGAAGGCGATGCGGGCGCGCGTCGTCGAGGCGATGGAGAACGTGGGCATCCCGAACGCCGAGGAGCGCCACGACTACTACCCGCACCAGTTCTCCGGCGGGCAGAAGCAGCGGATCGTCATCGCGATGGCGCTCGCGCTCGGGGCCCGGCTCATCGTCGCGGATGAACCCACCACCGCGCTCGACGTCACCGTGCAGGCCGAGATCCTCGACCTGCTCCGCGACCTGCGCGACGACATGGGCACCTCGATCGTCCTCATCACCCACAATATGGGCGTCGTCGCCGACCTCGCCGACCGGGTGGCCGTGATGTACCGCGGCGACCTCGTCGAGACCGCGGACGTCCGCACCCTGTTCGCGAATCCGACCCACGAGTACACGCGCGGGCTGCTCGCCGCCGTGCCCCGGCTCTCCGTCACCGAGGTGCCGGTCGCCGAGGCTGCAACAGGCGCCTCGGCGGGGGCGGCGGCCGCGGCTCCCGGTGCCGATCCGGCCGCGGACGTGCGCCCGGATATCGCGCCGGTGGTCGTCGCGCGCGACCTCGAGATCGTCTATCCGGGCGGCTTCGGCAAGAGCGATTTCGCCGCCGTGGACGGCGTGAGCTTCGAGATCCGGCCGGGCGAGGTGTTCGGCCTCGTCGGCGAATCGGGGTCGGGCAAGACGACCATCGGGCGCGCGATCGCGGGTCTGACCCGGGCGACCGGGGGTTCGCTCACGGTGTTCGACCACGAGATGGTCGGGTTCAGGGAGAAGGCGTTCCGACCCGTGCGCAAGCGGATCGGGTTCGTGTTCCAGGACCCGGCGGCCTCCTTCAACCCGCACCTGTCGATCGGCGAGTGCGTGGCCGAGCCGCTCGCGGTGCACCGTCCGGAGCTGGGCGATCAGCAGCGCCGGCGGGCCGCGCTCGACCTGCTCGAGGCCGTGCAGCTGCCGCAGTCCTATGCCGCCCGGTTCCCCCACGAGCTGTCCGGCGGGCAGCGCCAGCGTGCGTCCTTGGCCCGCGGCATCGCGCTCGACCCGGAGCTCCTCATCGCCGACGAGCCGACCTCGGCACTCGATGTTTCGGTGCAGGCGAAGGTGCTCGAGCTGTTCCGCGAGCTGCAGGAGCGGTTCCACTACGCGGCGCTCTTCATCAGCCACGACCTCGCCGTGGTCGACATGCTCTCCGATCGGATCGGCGTGCTCTTCCACGGCCGGCTGCTGGAGGAGGGGACAGGTGCGCAGGTGCTCGGCAACCCGCAGCACGACTACACGCGGCGTCTCATCGCTTCGCTCCCGGTGCCCGATCCGGTCGAGCAGGCCCAGCGGCGCGAGGTGGCCCGGGCGCTGCGGGAGTGAGGACATGAGCGAGCCGTCGGTCTGTACGCCGTGGTCAAGGCGCTGGACGCTTCAGAGCCGGGCCCGCGCATGCGAGCGGCTCGCCGGCGAGTGGCCCGGCGATTGAGCCCGGGCCCGCACCGAGCGGGCCTCACCCGCTGCGGGGCATCCCCGCGCTGCTCACCGCCGCGGGTCGTCCTCTGAGGTTCCGGAGGACTCTCCGGCAGCCGTCTCCTCGCTCTCGGCGGCGACGGGGTGCTCCTGCGTGCCGCCCGCGGTCACCCGCAGGCTGCGGGCGCGGCGCACATCCTCGTCGAACTTCTTCGCCTTCTTGTCGCTGGCAGCGGTGTCGCGCGGCGGCAGCTGCAGGTCCACCTCTGCGGGGATCCCGGCCTGCAGCTCGCGTCCGCGCTCGAGCTCGGCGTCGACCTCTGCGCCGAACAGCAGGATCGCATTGATGATGTAGATCCACAGCAGCAGGATGATGACGCCGGCCAGGGCGCCGTAGGTCGCGTTGTAGTTGCCGAAGTTCGACACGTAGAAGAAGAACCCGAGTGTCGCGAGCACGGAGACGAGGATGGCGATCAGCGCACCGAAGCTGACCCACCGGAACTTCGGCTGCTGCACATTCGGCGTGGCGTAGTACAGCAGTGCCACGACGAAGACGACGATGAACGCCAGGACGAACCACTTGGCCACGTTCCACACACCCACCGCGGCGGAACCCAGGCCGATCAGATCGCCCACTCCTTCGGCGACCGGGCCGGACAGCACGAAGATCATCAGCGCGACAGCACCCAGCACCAGGATGAGCGCCGTGAGCAGGTACATCTGCAGGGTGAGCTTGATGCCTCCACGACCCTCGGGCACGTCGTAGATGGTATTCATCGCGCGGCCAAAGGCCTTCACATACCCCGAGGCCGACCACAGTGCGACGAGCAGACCGATGATCAGGCCGAGGCCGGGCGCCGGCGCGGTGAGCACCGACTCGAGCGGGGGACGCACGCTGTTCCAGGTGTCCTCCGGCACCACGCCCTGCACCTGGTCGAGGACGGCGGTGACGGTCTGCCCGCTCTGCCCGAACAGGCTGAGGATCGAGACCAGGGCGATGAGGCCGGGGAACACGGAGAACACGGTGCGGTAGGTGAGCCCTGCGGCCACGTCCGTGCAACCGTCGGCGGCGAACTCGCGGATGGTCGTCCGGAGCACGTACTTCCACGACGGTTTCGTGAGGTCGGTCGGATCGTCGGGCTTCCGGTCGTCCTCGGGATGCGGAGCATCCGCCGGGTGATCTGCGGATCGAGTCTCGCTCATCGTCTGCCCCCTGGTGCAGAATATGGTCTCAATAGTCAAGGCACCTTGATTATAGAGTAGATTCCGCGGCCCGGGTGCGAAGCCCCGGGGTGTGGCAGATGGCGGTGCGGGGGTTTACTCCACATCGGCAGCGGTGAGCTCGGCGGCGGCGAAGTCGAGCAGACCCGGGTGAACCGCCCTGGGTTTGATGCCGCTGCTGTTTGAGTCCGGAAGGATGGACAGCATGCCGAAGAAGATCGATCCCCAGCTGCGCGCGAGGTGCGTGCGGCTCGTGCGGGACCACGCCCAGGAGTACCCCACCTTGACCGCGGCGACGGCCGCGGTCGCGCGCCAGGAAGGTGTCTCACGTGAGTCCGTGCGGCGCTGGCTGGCGCAGGCCGAGGTCGACGACGGGACCCGGCCCGGCGTCACGAGAGAGGAGTCCGTCGAGGTGAAGCGGCTGCAGGCGGAGGTCAAGCGGCTGCGTGAGGACAACGAGATCCTGCGCCGGGCCTCGATTTTCTTCGCGGGGGAGCTCGACCCCCGCAACCGCTGATCCTCGCGTTCATCGACGAGATGAGGGCCGAGGGC
>NZ_JALLGN010000013.1:0-92390 GCF_023072605.1 Brevibacterium sp. R8603A2 | reverse complement strand
CCCGACCGGGCGCACCCCTCTCGGTTCAGACCGCGACACCTACCTGCAGCCAGTCCTGCGTGATCGCGGCAACAAGACCGCCACGGAGCGCTGCAAAAACCCCGCCACCAAGCGAACGAAGCCACACTTTGGGCTATGCCCGAGTATCGACCGGCGACCAAGATGCAAGCTTGCAGCATGACGCGTTGAAGGCGGCCGGCTGCTATCGCATCTTCGCCGACACTGCGTCGGGATCTTTGGAATCGCGTCCCGAGTTGGACAAGCTCCTCGACCAGTTGCGGCCGGGCGACACCCTGGTGGTGTGGCGATTGGACCGGCTCGGTCGCTCGATTCGGCATCTCATCGACCAGCTCGCTGAGCTGCGCGACCGCGGGGTCGAGTTCCGGTCCTTGCAGGAGAACATCGACACCGGCTCATCCGGCGGCAGGCTGGTGTTCCACATCTTCGCCTCGCTGGCCGAGTTCGAACGTGACCTCATCCGAGAGCGCACCAACGCCGGCCTGAAAGCCGCTCGCGCCCGTGGCCGGACCGGGGGCCGGCCGCCGCTGCTGACGAAAGACAAACTTCGCACAGCCCGCAAGCTCTACGAGCAGCAGGACATGACGGTCGCTCAGATCGGAGAGGTCCTCGGCGTCAGCCGCACCACGGTCTACCGCGCTCTGCGTCGTGAACCCGGAGGCACTTCGCCTCGCCGCCGGCAGGCGTCACCCAAGACGGTGTAGTCATGGCTGGAGGCACTCAACCCGCGAACCCCGAGAGTGCGTCCACACGTGAGAACACAGCGGCCGCCCGCTGGCAGGTGCTGCGTCGCCACGTCGAGGACGGCACAACTCTGACCACGCTGGCCGCGACCGAAGGAATCGGACTCCGGACCCTGCAACGCTGGCATGCGGCATACCGCCGCCACGGCATCGCAGGACTCTCCCCGACCGCCCCACCCAAGCGCGAGCGAAAAATTCATCCGGAACTCCTGACGCTGATCGAGGGTCTCGCCCTGGTCAAGCCACGGCTGTCGACCGCAGCCATCACCCGGAAAGCCCGCGCAATCGCGGAAATGCACGGGTGGGAGACGGTCTCCTACAGCACAGTCCGATCCATCGTCACCGCGATGGACCCCGGCATGCTCACGCTGGCCCACCGCAGCAGCGCCGCCTACCGCGACACCTATGAAATCGTATGGCGGCACCGAGCAGAACGCCCCAACGCCACCTGGCAGGTCGATCACACCGAACTCGACATCCTCATCCAGGACGCCAACGGCAAACCTGCCCGGCCGTGGTTGACCGTCATCCTCGACGACTACTCCCGGGCAGTATGCGGCTACATGGTGTTCCTGGGCGCCCCATCCGCCTTGAACACTGCCCTGGCACTCCGCCACGGCATCTGGACGAAGAACGACCCGCACTGGCCGATGTGCGGCATCCCCGACCGGCTCTACGTCGACCACGGCACCGACTTCACCAGCGACCATCTCTCCCAGACCGCCAAGGATCTGCACTTCGAAATCATCTACTCCGCAGTGGCCAGGCCGCAGGGGCGCGGCAAAATCGAGCGGATCTTCGGCACCATCAACACCGAACTCCTGGCCACCCTTCCGGGCCATCTCGCCGAGGGCCACCGCCATCCCGTCCCCGTGCTGACACTGCCGGACCTCGACGACGCCATCGGGGCGTTCATCGCCGATGACTATCACCAGCGCGAGCACCCGGAAATCACAGCATCTCCGCACCAAGCGTGGCTCGGCGACGGATGGCTGCCCCGCCTGCCCGAAACTGTCGATCACCTCAACCTGCTGCTGCTGACCGTAGCCAAACCTCGCATCGTCCACCGCGACGGCGTCCACTTCCAAGGCCTGCGCTATATGTCTCCACTGCTGGCCGCCTACGTCAAAGAGCCGGTCATCATCCGTTACGATCCCCGCGACATCTCAGAAATCCGCGTCTTCCACAAAGACCAATACATCTGCAAAGCCGTCGACCCCGACCACGTCGCCGCCACCGTCAGCCTCAAAGACGTCCAGGCAGCACGCGCCGCCCGACGCCGCGAGCTGCGCGGCCAGATCAACGAACGCCTCGCCGCCGTCACCCGACACCAACCGGTGCCTCCACCCACGCCGCAACCGACTCCCGTCGAACGTCCGAGCAACAAGAAGCCGAAACTGCGGACCTACCTTGAGGATGACTGATGCCCCAGCAACGATTCGTCGCCACCAAAGAACACCGCAGGTTCGCCGAATTCGCCGATGCCGTGCGCCGGCAACACACCATCGGCATCTGCTACGGGCAGGCAGGAATCGGCAAAACCCTGTCGGCCAGGCGATATGCCAACTGGCACAAGGCCGAGAAACTCCTGGAACAATGGGGGCCCCGCGATGACTCGGACCACCAGGTCTACGCCGCCTTAGCCCAAAGGCGAACCGTGTTCTACACCCCGCAGGTCCTCGCCAGCCCTCGCCAGTTCATGCAAGACCTCACCCACATCACCTCTCGCGTGGCGATCTGCATCGACCAACACCTGAACAAGAACGGCACGCGACAAGGACCGGTTATGCACTGGGACAAGCACGTCGAACTCATCATGATTGACGAGTCCGAACGACTTCGCCCTGCCGCTCTGGAGTACCTACGCGACAGCTATGACCGCACCAACACCGCGCTCATCCTGATCGGAATGCCAGGAATCGAGAAGCAATTCAGCCGCTACGCACAGCTCTACAGCCGCGTCGGCTTCGCCCACGAGTACCGGCCCCTCGCCGAAGACGAACTCCGCTTCGTCCTCGAACGCCGCTGGCGCAAACTCGGCCAAACCCTCGACCCCGACGACTTCACCGACGCCCAAGCCCTCGCGGCGATCGCTCGCATCACCCGCGGCAACTTCCGCCTCGTCGACCGACTCTTCACCCAGATGGAACGCATCATGAAGATCAACGATCTCAACACCATCACCGACGACGTCGTCGAAGCCGCCCGCTCCACGCTCGTCATCGGCATCACCTGAAGCCGCCACCTCCAGCTGCAGAAAGCCGCCAACTCGAGCTAACAGTCACAATCATGGGAAACTTCCCGCCGGTGCCGGAGATCCCACAGGTTGTGGTCCAGCGGGTGCCGCAGCCCAAGATGTAGTGACATGTGCCGGAACGCCGGGGAACGCCTGTTCGAATAGCGAGACGCGGGCCGGTCCATCTAGCACTCGCGGGGTTGACTTATGGGTAATGACACGCGTGTAATTTCGGTAGGGGAAAACCGGGAACGGAGCGGCGGCAGCGCCGTCCGGACCCGAACGCAGAGCAGGGGGAAATCGTGTCAGAAGCGCGACATCACGCAGAGGAATGGCGGGCGCCGCACTATCCGTCGGTGACCGAGCGCACCGCGGAGGACTGGTTCGTCGACCCGACCCGCCCGGCGCCCGGCTTCGTCCCGGACCCGCTCTCGCTCGACCCCACGGATCTCTCGCCGATCCCGACCCGGTCCGAGGCCGAGGCCGCCGTGTCCCCGCTCTCGCTGCTGTTCGGCGGACTCGAGGACGGCGTGCTGTCCTGGCAGGACCAGGCCCTGTGCGCGCAGACGGACCCGGAGGCGTTCTTCCCGGAGAAGGGCGGCTCCACGCGTGAGGCGAAGAAGGTGTGCGCCTCCTGCGAGGTGCGCACGCAGTGCCTGGAGTACGCGCTCGAGAACGACGAGCGCTTCGGGATCTGGGGCGGACTGTCGGAAAGGGAGCGCCGCCGGCTGAAGAAGCAGGTGGTGTGAGCTTTGCGGTGACCGTCGTCGTCGACCTCGACGACGGGCCGATCGCACCCGACAGGCTCGCCGCGCTGCGCCGGGACCACGCCGATGTCACCGGCTTCCTCGCGATGTCCTCCGGCCCGGCGCGCGCCGGCGTCCACACCCACGCCGAGGCCGCCTCCGCGCCCGTCCTCGAGCGCTCGCAGTACGTCTGGTTCCTCACCCCCGGCGCGGAGCCGGATCCCGACGCGCTCCCGCTCCTCATCGAGGCGCTCAACACCGCCGAGACCCTCGGTGCCGTCGGACCCGTCGTCACGACGGCCGGTCCGACAGCCCCGCTGCTCGTGTCCGCCGGGGTCACCACGACCCCCGACGGCCTGCGCGTCAACCCGGTGACCCCGGGCGAGACCGACGCCGGTCAGTACGATCGCCGGCAGGACGTGCTCGCCGTCGACGTCCCGGGGATGCTCGTCCCCGCCGCGCTCGTGCGCGCCATCGGCGTGCCGTCCCCCGCGCTCGACCCGGCGTACCGCGGCATCGAGTACTGCCGCCGGATCCGGGCCGCTGGGTACCGCATCGAGCTCGCGCCCGGTGCGGTCGTCGCCGTGCCCGAGGCCGGGCCGTACCGCTCCTCGGCCCGCCCCCTGCCGAGCCCGCGCGCCCTGCGCGAGGAGCACCGGTACCGGCTCGCGCTCACCCCGCGGTCCCGGACCACCTGGACGATGGTCCGGCTCGGAGCCGCCGCGCTCCTCGCCGCCCTCGGCTGCCTGCTGGCCAACGACCCGCGCCGCGCGGCCTGGAACCTCCGCGCCCTCCTCGCGCTCCCGGCCGACGCCCGTGCCACCGCCCGGGTCCGGCGCACCCGCTCCGGCCGCGATCCCGCATCCGTCCTCTTCGCGAGCCGGCACGCCCTCGAGATCGCCCGGCGCGAGCTGCGCGACGACGGGGAGCCGGCCGCGGAGAACGAGCGCGACGCCGGTCCGCTCGACACCGCCGGCGAGGTCGCGCGCTATTCGACGATCGAGGTCGCCGGCCGCCGCAGCCTCCTCCTCCACCCGCTCACCGCGGTCCTCGTCGCCACCGGGATCGCCTCCGGCCTCATGCTCCACTCGCTCGCCGGGCCCGGTGCGCTCACCGGCGGCGCGCTCCCGCGCCTCGACGTCCCCGCCGGCGCCGTCCTCGACCGGATCCTCACCCCGGTCGACCGCCAGGGGCTCGGCTCCGCGCTGCCCGCCGACCCGCTGCTCACCGTCCTGCTCATCGCCGCGCTGCCGTTCCTCGGCGACCTCGACCTGCTCGTGCGCGTGCTGTGGTTCGCCGCGCTGCCGGGTGCGGCCCTCATCATGTACCTGTGCGCCGCGCGTCTCGCACCGCCGGCCGGCATCCGCGGGCTGCTCGCACTCGTCTGGGCCTGCTCCCCGGCGCTCCTCCTCGCCCTGCTCGAGGGCCGCCTCGGCACCGTCGTGGCCTGGCTGCTCGCGCCGGTCGCCTGCTGGGCGCTCGAACGGGCCGTGCGCCTGCGCCGCGCCACCGCGGCCGCCGGGGCCGGACTCGCGCTCGCCGTCGTGCTCGCCGGCGCCCCGTTCCTCGTCCTGCCGGTGACCGCGGCGCTCCTCGTGCTCCTCGTCGTGCTGCGCCGCCCCGGCCTCGTCTGGACCCTGCTGCCGACCCTCGGCCTGTTCGCCCCCTGGCTCGTCTCCGCCGTGCGCCACCTCGATGTGTTCCTCACCAACCCCGGCGCACCCTTCGACTTCGCCACCCCGGCGAGCTACGAGCTCGGTCTCGGCTATGCCGCCCGGCCCGGGTCCGCGCTCCTCGACCAGTGGCTGCCCGACGGCCTCACCCCGTGGATCCTGCTCGCCCTCATGCTCCCGCTCCTGCTCGCCGGGGCGCTCGCGCTCACCCGGGTGAAGAACTCACTGGGCCTGCTGCTCGCCTCCACCGCGCTCTACTGCGCCGGGCTCGCCGGCGGGATCGTGCAGTCCGCGCTCGAGGCCGGGCTCACCGCCGACCGGCTCATCGCCTCCTACCCGGGCGACTCGCTGCTCCTCATGGGGCTCGGCGCGGTCGGGCTCATCGCCTGCGCCCTGTGGCCGGCGGACTTCGACCGCGCCTCCCGGCTGCGCTCGGTGAGCCTGCGCATCCTCGTCCCGGGC
The DNA here is from genome assembly GCF_023072605.1 of Brevibacterium sp. R8603A2. NCBI lineage: Bacteria > Bacillati > Actinomycetota > Actinomycetes > Micrococcales > Brevibacteriaceae > Brevibacterium > Brevibacterium sp. R8603A2. Next base: position 86,512 of record NZ_JALLGN010000013.1, on the reverse strand, counting down.
GCCGCCCTGCTCGTGCTCGGCGTATTCACCGCCCAGTCACTGCTCGGCGGGCTCGCGCTCACCCGCACCCCGGACTCCCCGCTGCCGGCGTTCGCCACCGAGCGCGCCACCGGCCCGCTCGGCCAGCGCACCCTCGTCCTCGACACCCGCGACGGCCAGCTCTACGGCGAGCTCGCCGGGCCGGGCACCGGGACCGTGCTCACCACTGCGACCCTCCACCAGGCGCAGCGGATCGGCGGGGGGCCGTTCGACCGCCGCCCCGAGCCCCTCGATGCCGCCGACACCGCGCTCGCCACCGCGATCGGCGGCCTCACCGCCGGCGACGGCTCCGATGTGCGCCCGGCGCTGCAGGAGCTCGCCGTGGGCTTCGTCGTCGTCCGCGACACCGCCGAGGACTCGCTGAGCCGGGACGTGTCGGTGTCGACCGGGCTGACCCGGCTCGGCGACTCGGCGCAGGGCCGCCTGTGGCAGGTCGAGACCGACGGCGCGCCGATCTCCGCCGTCTCCCTCGTCCACCCCGACGGGAGCGTCGAACCCGTCGAGGTCCACGACGGGGCGTTCACGATCCCCGCCGGCGAGGACGGACGCACCCTCATCGTGTCCGAGCGCGCAGGACTCACCTCGGTGCGCCTGGGCGGCGCGCCGCTGCCCGCGGCCGAGGCCGGGTGGCGCACCGCCCACGCCGTCCCCGTCGCCGGCGGCAGCGGCACCCTCGAGGACCGCCGGGCCGGTCACACCGTGCTCGCCGTCACCGGCCTCGTCGTGCTCGGACTCGCCGTCATCACCGCGCTGCCCTTCGGCCGGTCGGACGCACCGCTGCGCACCGGGGGCAGCCGTGCCGTCCCGGTCCGCCGCACCGCACCGCCGAGGAGGGCCGGGACATGATCAGCGAGCGCAACCTGCGGTCCCTCGTGACCTTCGCCGGGATCGCGGTGCCCGGCGTGCTCATCGCCGCCACCGGCTTCCTCACCCCGCTCGCGGGAGGCTCCGTGCAGCGCGGCCCGGAGCAGATCCGGCTGCCCGCCTCGGACACCGTGTCCGTGTGCCCCGGGCCCTGGCAGACGGCGGAGGAGGCCGCCGGCACCGACGCGGAGTTCTCCACCGATCCCGCCCCGCCGGCGACGGTGCAGTCGGCGACCGTCCTCACCTCCGCCCCCGACGGCACCGCGCAGGCCGCCGGTCTGCGCTCGGAGTCCCTCGACGGGGCGGAGAACTTCACCGTCGGCACCTCCCGCGGCTTCGTCACCGGCGACGACCTCGTCGACGCGCCCACCCGCATCACCGGGCTCGCCGCGGAGGAGCACCCCGCCCTCGTGTCCGCCGCACAGACCGTCGCCGCCGACTCCGGGGACTTCGCCGGGCTCGCCGCGCTCAGCTGCACCCGGCCGGCCACCCGCGCGGTGCTCACCGCCGGCGGCACCGCCGCCGGCGCCGATTCCCGGCTCCTCATCGGCAACCCCTCGGCCTCGCCGATCACCGTGGACATCGCGCTGCGCGGTGCGCACGGCCGCGTCCCCGCCGCCGGGGAGGACGCGCTGAGCCTGGCGCCGGGCGAGCAGCGTGCCGTCCAGCTCGGCGCGCTCGCCCCGGACGAGGAGGTGCTCGGGATCGAGCTGCGCGCCGCCGGCGGACTCATGACCGCCGCCCTCCAGCAGATCGAGCGCGACGGTCTGACCGCGCTCGGCATCGAGTACGGGGTTCCGACCGCTCCGGCCGGCACCACCGCCGAGGTCCCCCTCGCCGCGGCCGGCTCCGCCGCGGTGCGGATCGTCAACCCCGGCGACACCGCGGCGAGCGCGCGCATCGAGTACCTCGGCGCCGACGGCCCGGTGGAGATCGAGGCGGGCTCCGCGGCGATCCCGGCCCACGGCACCGTGGAGGTCGCGCTCGGCGAGGTCCCGGCCGGGATCGTGCGGATCAGCGCCGACGCCCCCGTCCACGCCGGGACCCGCCTCACCGCCGGCGGCGACTTCGCCGAGGTGCCCGCGACGGCTCCGCTGCGCGCCGGCCAGCTCCTCCTGCTGCCGCGCGGGCCGGCGGCGGAGGTCGTGCTCGGCAGCGCCGACGGCGAGGTGGTGCTCACCGGGGTGCGCGAGGACGGGACGAGCACGGAGCCGCACGCCGTCGACCTGTCCCCGGACCGGGCGAGCACGGTGACGCCGAGCGCGCTGTTCGGGGAGACCGTCACCGGGCTGCGCTTCGACACCCCCGACGGGGTGCGCGTCCATGCCGCGGCGATGGCAGTGAGCGAGGCCGGGATCAGCGGGCTCGCTGTGCCTGAGCCGCCCACCGGGATCGGCTACCGCGACATCCGCCTCGGGCACTGAGCGTGCGCCGGGGTGCGCCGGGCGCGGGACGGCAGGCGCGGCGGGCGGGGGTCAGCCGCGCGCCTCGGGCCACAGCTCGGCGGCATCGCGGCCGCACAGCAGCCCGGCCTGCTCGCCGATGATCCGGCCGAGCAGGTCGACGAGCTCCTCGCGGTCCGCGCAGCGCGAGTCGATCGGCAGCCGGTGGACGACGATCGTCGCCGGCCGGCCCGGAGTGGCCGGGAACACGCGTCCGAGCTCGACGGCACCGGTGGGCGGGGGCACCCGGTCGACGGCGAGCACGACTCCGTCGAGCTCGCCGTCCGCGCGGGAGCGGATCCGGTCCATGATGCGCGCGGCGAGGCGGTCGAAGCGCGCGGCGCGCGAGCGCGCGCTCGGCACCGGGGCGGAGAAGATCTCCCCGCGCAGGCCGCGGCCGTGCCGGTCGCGGGCGTGGGAGCGGGACATGGGGCCGATTGTATTAGACTCTCGTGGTGTGCCCGGAGTGAGACTGTGTTCCAAGACGAACTGCGCGAACAGCGCCGCGTGGACCCTGACGTACGTCCACGCCGACGCCTGCGTGGTCATCGGTCCGCTCGCGATGCGCGCCGAGCCCGGCGCCCACGACCTCTGCTCCCGCCACGCCGAGCGCCTCATCGCCCCGCAGGGCTGGCAGCTCATCCGGCTCGGGGCCGGCGAGGAGCAGCCCGAACGCAGCCGCGACGACCTGCTCGCGATCGCCGACGCCGTGCGCGAGGCCGCTCGGCCCAAGCCCGCGCCGGCCGCCGGGCCCGCCCCCGTCGCGCGGAGCCACGGCCACCTGCGCGTGGTCGGGGACCCCGAGGAATGACGGACCGCTCCTCCCGGCTGTCCCGCGCGCTCAAGGCCTACGACCTGCGCGGCCGGGTCGGCGACGACCTCGACGACGACCTGCTGTTCGCGCTCGGCTGGGGCACGGTGCGCACGATGCGCGCCCGCCACGGCACCGCCGGGGTCGTCATCGGCGCGGACATGCGCCCGGACTCCCTGGGATTCGCCCGCGCGCTCGCCCGCGGGGTCGCCGCCGCCGGGGGTGCACCCACCCTGCTCGGCCTGTGCTCGACCGACCAGCTGTACTTCGCCTCCGGGCGCTCCGGCCTGCCCGGCCTCATGGTCACCGCGAGCCACAACCCGAGCGGCTGGAACGGCATCAAGGTGTGCGGCCCGCACGCGGCGGGGATCTCCCGCGCCGGCGGCCTCGACGCGATCGCCGACTCCGCCCTCGACGCCCCGCCGGACCCCGCCGCCGGCGACCCGGCGGCGGCCGCGGAACCCCGGCCGGACCCGGACGCGGCCCGGGAGCTCGCCGTCGGGTATGCGGAGACGATCCGCGCGCAGACCGGCATCACTGGCCTTCGCCGGCCGCTCACCGTGATCGCCGACTGCGGCAACGGGATGGCCGGCAAGCTCCTGCCCGAGGTGTTCGGCACCGCCGCGCTCGCCGCTCCCGTCCTCCTCGACGTGCGGGGGATGTACACCGAGCTCGACGGCACCTTCCCGAACCATCCGGCGAACCCGCTCGACCCCGCCAACCTCGTCGACGTGCAGCGCGCCGTCGTCGACTCCGGTGCCGACCTCGGGCTCGCCTTCGACGGCGACGCCGACCGCTGCTTCGTCATCGACGAGACCGGGCGGGCGACCTCGGCCTCGGCGATCGGGGCGCTCGTCGCCCGCCGGGAGATCGCCCGCGCTCGCGCGGCCGGGGAGGACGCCCCGGTGGTGCTCCACAACCTCATCACCTCGCGCGCGGTGCCGGAGACCGTCGCGGCGGCCGGGGGCCGGCCGGTGCGCACCCCGGTGGGCCACTCCGGGATCAAGCAGCTCATGGCCGAGCACCGGGCGGTGTTCGCCTGCGAGCACTCCGCGCACTTCTACTTCCGCGATTTCTCCGGCGCCGACAGCGGCATGCTCGCCGCCTGCCACGTCATCGCCGCGCTGGCCGACACCGGCGGGACGCTCAGCGCGCTGCTCGCCGACCTCGACCCCTACGCCGGCTCCGGGGAGATCAACTCCACCGTGGCGGACCCGGCCGCCGCGCTCGCCCGGTTCCGCGCCGCTGCCGGTGCCGGGGCGTTCGGCGCGGGCACGCTCGACGAGCTCGACGGGGTGACGCTCACCGGCGCGGACTTCTGGGCCAACGTGCGTCCGTCGAACACCGAGCCGCTCGTCCGGTTCAACTGCGAGACCCCGGACGCCGCGCGCACCGCTGCCCTCACCGCCGAGGTGCTCGCACTCGTCCGCGCCGACGATCGACCCTAGACTGGACGCACACCCGACGGACAGTAAGGACTCACGTGCTCGAACACCGCATTGCCGACATCACCCTCGCCGAGGCCGGCCGCCACCAGATCCGCCTGGCCGAACGCGAGATGCCCGGTCTCATGAGCCTGCGCGAGGAGTACGGGGACGCCCGGCCCCTGCGCGGCGCCCGGATCGCCGGCTCCCTCCACATGACCGTGCAGACCGCCGTGCTCATCGAGACGCTCATGGCGCTCGGCGCCGACGTCCGCTGGGCCTCGTGCAACATCTTCTCCACCCAGGACGAGGCTGCCGCCGCGGTCGTCGTCGGCTCCGGCACCGTCGAGGAGCCCGCCGGGGTGCCGGTGTTCGCCTGGAAGGGCGAGACGCTCGAGGAGTACTGGTGGTGCACCGACCAGATCTTCCGCTTCCCCGAGGGCGCGAACCTCATCCTCGACGACGGCGGCGACGCCACCATGCTCGTCATGGAGGGTGCGGAGGCCGAGGCGGCCGGCGGCGTGCCGGAGCCCGGTGAGAACGCCTCCGCGGAGGCCCGCGTGTTCGCCGCCCGCCTGCGCGAGTCGCTGGCCGAGGACGCCGGGCGCCTGACCCGGATCCGCGACGGGCTGCTCGGCGTGAGCGAGGAGACGACCACCGGCGTCAACCGGCTCTACCGCCTCGCCGAGGCCGGCCGCCTGCCGTTCCCGGCGATCAACGTCAACGACTCGGTGACGAAGTCGAAGTTCGACAACCGCTACGGCATCCGCCACTCCCTGCCCGACGGCCTCAACCGCGCCACCGATGCGCTCATCGGGGGCAAGGTCGCGCTCGTCATCGGCTACGGCGACGTCGGCAAGGGCAGCGCCGAGGCGCTGCGCGGCCAGGGGGCGCGCGTGCAGATCGTCGAGATCGACCCGATCTGCGCCCTCCAGGCGGCGATGGACGGCTACGAGGTCGTCGACGCGCAGGCCGCGATCGGGCAGGCCGACTTCGTCATCACCACCACCGGCAACACCCGGGTCGTCGACACCGATCTCCTCACCCGCCTCAAGCCCGGCGCGATCGTCGGCAACGTCGGCCACTTCGACGACGAGATCGATCTCGCCGGCCTCGAGAAGCGCAGCGGCGTGGAGATCGTCGAGATCAAGCCGCAGGTCCACGAGTGGACGATCCCGGTGCCCGCCGAGCTCGGGCTCGACCGGGAGGAGACCTCGTTCATCGTGCTCTCGCAGGGCCGACTGCTCAACCTCGGCAATGCGACGGGCCACCCCTCGTTCGTCATGAGCGCCTCGTTCACCAACCAGGTCATGGCCCAGCTCGAGCTCTTCACGAACCACGACGACTACCGGCCGGGCGTGCACCGGCTGTCGAAGGTGCTCGACGAGAAGGTCGCCCGCCTCCATCTCCCGGCGCTCGGCGCGCACCTCACCGAGCTCACCAAGGAGCAGGCGGAGTACATCGGCGTCGACGTGGCGGGCCCCTACAAGCCCGAGCACTACCGCTACTGATCCCGCCACCCCGCGCAGCACTGCGGCACAGCCAAACGGCAAAATCCTGCGGTTCCTGAGAACGGAACCGCAGGATTTCGCTGTCTCGGCCGGTGCGTGCCGCACCGCGGCGGAGGAGCCCGGTCCGGCGGCGCGGTCCCGCCGCGCCGCCGGATCCGATGTCACTCGTAGAGGTTGGGCTTGATCTCCTCGGAGTCGATGGTGTCCTTGTCGTACCAGTAGAAGCCGGTGTCGATGGTCTCCGGCAGGTCCTCGCCGGCGAGCGCCTTGACCGCGGCCTCGACGGTCTCGCGACCGATCCCCACCGGGTTCTGGGTCACGGCGCCGAACTCCGTGCCCTCGCGGATCGCGTCGAGCTGGGCCTTGCTCGAGTCGAAGCCGACGATGGTGACGGAGTCGACGACGTCCTTCTCCTTAACCGCGTTGACGACGCCGACCGCCGAGCCCTCGTTGGTCCCGTAGAGCCCGGCGAGGTCGGGGTTGGCCTCGATCATCGCGTTGGCGATGTCGGTCGACTTGAGCTGGTCGCCGCCGCCGTACTGGGTGTCGACGATCTCGATGTCGGGCTCGTTGGCCTCCATGTACCCGACGAACCCGTCGCGGCGGTCGCGGCCGGAGGACGAGGTCTGGTCGTGGGCGACGATCGCGATCTTGCCCGAGCCGTCGATCGCCTCGGCCATGTGCTTCGCGGCCTCCGCCGCAGCCGCCGTGTTGTCCGTCGCCGCGGTCGTCACCGGGATGTCGGAATCGACGCCGGAGTCGAAGGCGATAACGGGGATGTCGGACGACTGGGCGCGCTCGAGCAGCGGGGCCGCGGCCTGCGAGTCGAGGGCGGCGAGCGCGATCGCGTCCGGGTTCTTGTCGAGGGCGGTGGTGAGTATCTGGATCTGCTGGTCGACGTCGGTCTCCGTCTCCGGGCCCTCGAACGTCACGCGGACGTCGTGCTCGGCGGCGGCCTCCTCCGCGCCCTGCTTGACGGCCTGCCAGAACTGGTGCTGGAACCCCTTGGACACGATGGCGATGTAGGGCTGGTCGCCCTCCCCGCCGCCTGACCCGCCGGACTCGGTGGATTCGCAGCCGGACAGGGCCAGGGTGAGGATCGCCGCGCCGGCGGCGACCGTGCTCCACAGTGAGCGCTTCATGTGAACTCCTTCGTTCGTGGACGGTGGTGCTGATGGGTGGTCTGCGGTGGTGCTGGTGCTGCTGGTGCGAGGGTGCGGGTCCGGTGCGGCGTGCGCACCGGGGGCGGGAGGCCCGCGGGTGAGGCGTCCCAGCTCATGTCGACTCCTGCCGCTTGCGGCGCACCATGTCGACGAACACGGCGATGAGGATGACGACGCCGACGACGACCTTCTGCCACTCCTGCGGGATCGACATGATCTGCAGGCCGTTGGTGAGCAGGGACATGATGAGCGCGCCGATCACCGTGCCGATGATCGAGCCCTTGCCGCCCTGGAGCGAGGTCCCGCCGATGATCACCGCGGCGATCGCCTCGAGCTCGTAGCCCATGCCCTGGCCCGGCTGGGCCGAGGACAGGCGGGAGGCCATGATCACGCCGGCGAGTCCGGTGAAGCAGCCGGCCACCGTGTACACGATGACCTGCCAGCGGCGGACGTTGATGCCCGACAGGGCCGTCGCCTCGGCGTTGGAGCCGATCGAGAAGGTGTAGCGGCCGAACACCGTGCGGGAGAGCAGCACCCACGCGATGATCGCGGCGATGAACATGATGATCACCGCGTTCGGGATGACGAGGCCGGGGATCGATCGGCCCATGGCGACGTTGAAGAAGCCCGGCGTCTCGGTGAAGTAGATCGGCTTGGTGCCGGAGATCACGAGGGCGAGGCCCTGGGCCACCATCATCATCGCGAGGGTGGCGATGAACGGCGGGATGCCGAGGAAGGAGATCACCGAGCCGTTGACGAGCCCGATGAGCGCGCCGAACGTGATGCCGCCGAGCACCCCGACCCACAGCGGCAGCCCCTAGTAGGTGAGGAACACCCCGACCATGACCGAGCACAGGGTCATCCCGGTGCCGATCGACAGGTCGATGCCGCCGGTGATGATGACGAAGGTCGTGCCCAGCGCGAGGATGCCGATGACCGCGGTGGCGAGCAGGATGCCGGAGATGTTCGACACCGAAGCGAAATCGGGGTTGGCGACGGTGAAGAAGATGAAGAGCACGATGAGGCTGACGAAGGCGAGCATCTGCTGCAGCGAGCTGCGGAGCCGGGAGAGCAGTCCGGTGCGCTGCGGCGGGCCGCTCGCGGTCGGGCCCGCGGCCCGGGTCTCAGTGGTCGTGGTGCTCATGGCGAGGACCTCCTCGGTCACGGGTGTCGGTGGGCTGGGGTGCGGAGTGGACGGTGACCTGGGAGTGGGCCGTCGCGAGCTCCATGATCGATTCCTGGCTCGCCTCGGCGGCGTCGAGCGTGCCGGCGAACCGGCCCTCGCTCATCACCGCGACGCGATGGCACAGGCGCAGGACCTCCGGCAGCTCGGAGGAGATCACGATGATCGCCTTCCCCTGCTCGGCGAGCGACTGGAGGAGGGCGTAGATCTCCTCCTTCGCCCCGACGTCGATCCCGCGGGTGGGCTCGTCGAAGATCAGCACCCCGGAGTCGTGGAGCAGCCATTTGCCGATGACGACCTTCTGCTGGTTGCCGCCGGACAGGTTCTTCACCTGCTGGCCGATCGACGGGGTCTTGATCCGCAGCGTGTCGACCGCGGAGAGCGCGGCTGCGCGGATCGCCCCGGTGCGGACGAACCCGGCGGTGCTGAGCTTCGGCAGGCTGCTGAGCGCGATGTTGTCCGCCACGCTGCGGTCGAGGAGCAGGCCCAGGTGCTTGCGGTCCTCGGACAGGTAGCCGATGCCGGCCGCGGCGGCCGCCGCGGGCGAGGCGAGCCGCACCGGGGTGCCGTCGAGCCGGATCGTGCCCGCGGTGTGCGGGTCGGCGCCGATGACGGCGCGCGCCACCTCGGTCCGGCCGGCTCCCATGAGCCCGGCGAAGCCGAGGATCTCACCGCGCCGCACGGAGAAGGAGACGTCGCGCAGCAGCCGCTTCGTCGACAGTCCCTCGACCTCGAGGGCCGGGGGAGCGGCCGCATCGATGTGCGCGGGTGCCAGTTCCTCGGCCGCGGTGATCTCCCGCCCGACCATCATCGCGATCACCGTGCGCAGCTCGGTGTCCGGGGTGTCGACGGTGTCGATGTACTGGCCGTCGCGGAGCACGGTGATGCGGTCGGTGATCCGCTTGAGCTCCTCCATCCGGTTGGAGATGTAGATGACGCCGGTGGTCGGCGACACGAAGCCGCGGATGATGTCGTGGAGGGCCGCGACCTCGGCGTCGTTGAGGGCTGCGGTCGGCTCGTCCATGATGAGGATGTCCGACTGCACGCTCAGCGCCTTGGCGATCTCGACCATCTGCTGCCCGGCGACGGTGAGGTCGCCCACCCGGGTGCGCGGGTCGAGGTCGACGCCGACCCGCTCGAGGAGCGCGGCGGCGCGCCCGTTGAGCGTCGCGTCGGACACGAACATCCCGAGGCTGCGGGGTTCGCGGCCGAGGAAGATGTTCTGCGCGACGCTGAGGTCGGCGGCGAGGTTGAACTCCTGGTGGATGATCGACACGCCGAGCGTCTCCGCGGCCTTGGGGGTGAGGATCTCCACCTGGCGGCCGTTGATCGCGATCCGGCCGGCGTCCGGCGGGTGGATCCCGGAGAGGATCTGCATGAGCGTCGACTTGCCGGCGCCGTTCTCCCCGATGAGTCCGAGCACCTCCCCGCCGTGCAGGGTGAGCTGCACGTCGTCGAGCGCGCGGACCCCGGGGAAGGACTTCGAGATCCCCGGGTGCGGTCATGGCAGCCTCCAGTCGAGCGGCAGGCCGGAGTCCTGTCCGGAGTAGTCGTCGGGCACCGCGAGGAGCTCGTCCATCTGCGCCTGCCAGGCGACGTTCACCGGGTGGTCGGCGAGGGCGGCGCGCATCGCGGCGTAGTCGTCGACCTCGACGAGGTGGAAGAGGTGTGTGCCGTCGCGCCAGATCCGCCAGCCGCGGACCCCGGCGTCGCGCAGTGTGGTGTCGAGCTCGGCGGGGATCTGCGCGTGGATCGTTTGTAGTCGAGCTCGCGGCCGGGCCGGAGCTCGGTGCGGAGGGCGATGGTCTCAGGCATGGACCGCCTCGCTCCTGCCGGCCTCCGCCGCGGGGACGGCGCCCGTCGCCGCACTCCACTCGGCGCCGCCGGGGTAGGCGTAGCGGGCGAGCGATCCGGCGTGCATCTCCATGCCCGCGCCGGGCAGGCGGGGCGCCCGGTAGTGGCCGGCGCGGACGTCGATCGGCTCGATGAAGTGCGCGTGGAGGTGGTCGACGAACTCGATCGAGCGGCGCTCCCGGGTGCCGGAGACCGCGACGAAGTCGAACATCGACAGGTGCTGGACGGCCTCGCACAGGCCGACACCGCCGGCGTGCGGGCACACCCGCACACCGAACTTCGCGGCGAGCAGCAGGATCGCGATGTTCTCGTTGACCCCGCCCACCCGTGTCGCGTCGAGCTGCAGCACCTCCATCGACCCGGCCTGGAGCATCTGCTTGAACATCACCCGGTTGTGGACGTGCTCGCCGGTGGCGACGGGGATCGGGGCGATCCCCCGGGGCGATCGCGGCATGGGCCAGGATGTCTTCGGGGCTCGTCGGCTCCTCGACCCAGGCGATCGAGTCGTCGTCCATCGCAGTGACCCAGTCGATCGCCTCGGCGACGTCCCAGCGCTGGTTCGCGTCGATCGCGATCTCGACGGAGTCCCCGACGGCCCGCCGCGCGAGCGCGAAGCGCCGGCGGTCGTCGTCGAGGTCCGCCCCGACCTTGAGCTTGATCTGGGTGAAGCTGTCCGCGACGGCCTGCTCCGCGAGGGCGACGAGCTTCTCGTCGCTGTAGCCGAGCCAGCCCGGCGTCGTCGTGTACGCCGGGTAGCCGGTGGCTTCGAGCTCGGCGATGCGAGCAGCGCGCCCGGGCTCCGCGGCGCGGAGGATGTCGAGGGCCTCGTCGCGAATGAGCGCGCCGGTGAGGTAGCGGAAGTCGACGATGTCGACGATCTCCTCGGGCGTCACCTCCGCCAGCAGGCGCCACAGCTGCAGGCCGGCGCGCTTGGCGCGCAGGTCCCACAGAGCGTTGAGGACGGCGCCGGCGGCCATGTGCATGACGCCCTCCTCCGGGCCGAGCCAGCGCAGCTGCGAGTCGTGGACGGGAGTCGCCAGGCGCGGCCGAGGTCGGAGAGGAGCTCTTCGGCGTCGAGGCCGACGACGTGGTCGGTCAGCGTTGCGATCGCGGCGGTCATGACCTCGTTGCCGCGACCGATCGTGAAGCTGAAGCCGTGGCCTTGGAGGCCGTCGGCGGCATCGGTGCGCAGCTCGACGTGCGCCGCGGAGTAGTCGGGGTCGGGATTCATCGCATCGGAGCCGTCGAGCATCCGGGACTTAGGGGACCGGTCGTCGTAGACCCGGATGAGTGACACCGGGAGGCCCTCCTTCTTCGTCGAATGGTATGGGCTGGATCACATGTTCACAGGAAACCTACACATCAGATAGGATCGTTGTAAATCATGTAGGGTTGGGATTCCCAGCCGCGATGAGGCGGCGAACTGGTATTCATGGAGGACCCGGATTCCACCGGGTGATCTGCGACGGAGGCGACATGACAGGCCGCATCGACGTGCTCGAGGAGATTCGGACGCTCATCGTGAGCAACGCGATCGCACCCGGGGAGCGGGTGAACATCGACCAGCTCTCGCGCCGCCTCGGCGTGTCGCAGACGCCGGTGCGCGAGGCGCTCCAGCACCTCGAGGGCGACCGGCTCGTCGTCCGCGACAAGAACCGCGGATACACGACGACCGCGCTGCTCGACGAGCGGGGGCTGGCCAACATGTTCGAGGTGCGGCTGCTCATCGAGCCCTGGACCGCCTCGACCGTGGCGGTCGACCGGGTGGGGAACCCGGGCCGGCGGATGGCCGACGAGCTCGAGTCCTACCTCGCCGCGCAGGAGTCGGCGCAGAACCCGCGCGCCGAGCTCGTCGCCCACGACGTCCGGTTCCACGAGATCATGCTCGCCGCGGTCGACAACCCCTTCCTCCTCGACGCCTACCGCAGCCTCCACGCCCACCTCCACGTGTTCCGGCTCTACCCGCAGGACTTCGACGGCACCGCGACCGTCGGCGAGCACGTCGCGATCGCCACCGCGATCGCCGAATGCCGCCCGCGCGACGCCGCGCAGGCGATGCGCGAGCACCTCGGCAGCGCGCTCGAGCGGTTCCGCTCCGGCATGTCCGGCGGGTCCGGCACCGGCGGCGGGGCGGGGCTCGGATTCACGACCTCGGTCCTCGGCACCGCCGTCCCGGCGGCCGGCGGCTGAGGTCCTTCGCCGGAACCTGAGACCCTCGGTCGGGCTCCGCACGCCGACCGCCCCACGGCAGACCACCACGACCACCCACCTCACCACCACCCACAGTCAGGAGTACCCATGAAGCTCATGCGAGTCGGCCCGCTCGGGTCGGAGACACCGCTGCTCGGCATCGCCCGCCCCGACGGCGGTGACGACTGGTTCGAAGCCTCGTCCGTCACCGCGACCTACGACCGGCGCTTCTTCGCCGAGGACGGCCTCGCCCGGGTCGCCGCCGCGCACGCCGAGGGCGCGCTGCCCGCGGCCGAGGTCACCCCGGGCATGCGGATCGGCGCGCCCGTCGTCGATCCCCAGGCGCTGCTGTGCATCGGGATGAACTACGCCGCGCACGCCGCGGAGTCCGGCGCCGAGCCGCCCGCCCAGCCGGTGCTGTTCTTCAAGACCCCGAACACCATCGCCGGCCCGGACGACACCGCCCGGATCCCGCGCCGGTCGACGACGACGGACTGGGAGGTCGAGCTCGGGATCGTCATCGGGCAGCGGTGCTCCTACCTCGGCGACCGGAAGGAGGCGGCCGCCGCGATCGCCGGCTACGTGCTCGCCGACGACCTGTCCGAGCGGAACTTCCAGATGCACGAGTCCGGCGGACAGTGGTCGAAGGGCAAGTGCGCCCCCGGCTTCTCCCCGCTCGGCCCGTGGTTCGTCAGCGCGGACGCGCTCGACCCGTCCGACCTCACGATCCGCAGCTGGGTCAACGGCGAGATCCGGCAGGACTCGAACACGCGGGACATGATCTTCGGCGTCGACGAGATCGTCCACCACCTCTCGCAGTACCTCGTGCTCGAGCCCGGCGACGTCATCCTCACCGGCACCCCGGAGGGCGTGGCCCTGTCGGGACGCTTCGACTATCTCCGTGCCGGGGACGTCGTCGAGGTCGAGATCGCCGGGCTCGGCCGCCAGCGCCACGAGTTCGTCGACGCCTGAGCGCCGCCCGCCGAACCCGGGTGCACGGCGACCGCCGCCCACCGGACCGAAGAACCAGGAGAACACCATGCACGCATCCATGACAGGGCTCTCGGCGATCGTCACCGGCGGCGCCTCGGGCATCGGTGCCGCCGCCGCCCACGCGCTCGCCGAGCGCGGAGCCGCGGTCGCCGTCCTCGACCTCCGGCCCGAGGCGGCGGACCCCGCCTTCACCGGCATCGCCTGCGACGTCGGCGACGATGCCTCCGTGCGCCGTGCCGTCGCCGAGGCCGCCGAGCGGCTCGGCGGGATCGACGTCGTCGTCAACAACGCCGGGATCGGCGCGCAGGGGACCATCGAGGACAACTCGGACGAGGAGTGGCGCCGCGTCCTCGACATCAACGTCCTCGGCATCGTGCGGGTGACGCGGGCCGCGCTGGGGCACCTGCGGGCCTCGGACCGCGCCGCGGTCGTCAACACCTGCTCGATCGCGGCCACCGCCGGGCTCCCGCAGCGGGCGCTCTACAGCGCGAGCAAGGGTGCGGTGGCCTCGCTCACGCTTGCGATGGCCGCCGACCACCTGCGCGAGGGGATCCGCGTCAACTGCGTCAACCCCGGCACCGCGGACACCCCCTGGGTGGGCCGGCTCCTCGACTCCGCGCCGGACCCGGCGGCGGAACGGTCCGCGCTCGCCGCCCGGCAGCCGCACGGGCGGCTCGTCACCCCGGCCGAGGTCGGGGAGGCCATCGCCTACCTCGCCTCCCCGCTCGCCGGTTCGACCACGGGCGTCGCGCTCGCCGTCGACGGCGGGATGCAGGGACTGCGGCTGCGCCCGGAGTGAGCGCGGCGCCCGGAGCGGGATCGGACCCGCCCGGGCGCCACGGTGCCGCTGACCGAACCGGTGTGCCGGTCCGGTCAGAGGCGCTGGCCGAAGGGAAGCGCGCCCACCCGCGCGCGGAAGGCCTCGGTCGAGCGCGCCGAGCGCTGCATCCGCAGCGTGTACTCGTGGCGGGTGCGGCCGATGATCGCGGCGAGGAACTCCTCGGGGTGCGTGCCCGGGGGAGGAGCCGGCGCGATGAACGGGTTGACCTCCTCGGCGAGCTCGATCGCCCGGTCGAGCCGGGAGGCGGGCGTGCGCTGCTCGGCGGTGACGAGGAACTGCACCATCCGGTAGTGGAGCCCCGCCGGGATCGGTGAGACGTCCGCGCGCGAGATCCACGGCACCAGGTGCTGCGGGACGGCGATCCGTGCGAAGCGCGGCATCCCGGCCCGCTCGTTCACCGCCAGCGTGCCCGCCAGATAGTCCCCGATCCGCTTGCTCTGCGGGGACAGCAGGCCGACGAGCGCGGCCAGGCCGCCGCCGGTGGCGAACACCTCGAACTGCCACAGCAGGGCGCGGATGAAGGCGTGCCGGAAGGTGATCGCCCCGCCGTCCTCGCGCACGATCCGCAGCCCGCAGATGAGCCTGCCGAGCGAGCGGCCGCGGGTGAGCGCCTCGACCGTGCACGGGATGAGGACGAGGGTGAGCACGGTGAGGAGCAGGGTGAGCGTCCGGCCGAGGAGCGAATCGACGATCGTGCTCCAGTCGATCACCCAGGCGGCGCTGAACATGATCGCGGAGTAGGCGATGCCGTAGACGACGAAGTCGATCGCGCACGACACGGCGCGCGCCCCGAGCGAGGCCGCGCGCACGTCGAGGGCGACCGCCTCACCGGTGACGAGTGTGCTCACGGGAACTATCGTGGCACAGACGGTGCCGACTATGCTGTCCACCATGGATCCGGCTCTGCTCGCCGAGCTCCACGGACCGGCCTGGGCCCGGCTGTCGACGCTCGCCTCCCGCAACACGCTCGACGCGCGCGAGGCCGAGGAGTTCCTCGCCCTCTACCGCTCCGCCTCGAAGGACCTGTCGCGGATCCAGACCGTGGCACCGGACTCCGAGGTGTCGATCCGGCTGTCGAGCATCGTCCACCGCTCGCGCATGCAGCTCACCGGGGTGCCGCTGGGCCTGCGCGGCTCGCTCGTCCAGTTCTGGGTCGTGTCCCTGCCCGCCGCGCTCTACTCCCTGCGCTGGATGTTCCTCGGCGTGTTCGCCTTCTTCGTCGGGATCAGCGTCCTCACCACCGTGTGGGCCTACAACGACCCGGCGGTGCTCGAGGGCTTCGGCGATGCGGAGATGCGCCGGCGGCTCGCGGAGGAGGATTTCGTCGACTACTACTTCGAGCACCCGAGTGGCTTCTTCACCGTCGGGGTGTGGGCGAACAACGCGTGGATCGCGGTGCAGTGGGTGGCGCTCGGGATCCTCGGCTTCCCGATCGTGTTCGGCCTCATCCTCAACGCCTTCAACGTCGGGCTGTCCGGGGCGATCATGTTCGAGTTCGGCCACGGGGCGGAGTTCTTCCGCTACATCCTGCCCCACGGGATCCCGGAGATCACGTGCATCCTCATCGCCGCGGCGGCCGGCCTGCAGATCTTCCTCGCCTGGGTCGTGCCCGGTCCGCGGACACGACGCGCCGCGCTCGCCCGCGCCGCCCGCTCCCTCATCACCGTCGCGCTCGGACTCGTCGTGCTCCTCTTCCTGTCCGGCATCATCGAGGGCTTCGTCACCCCCTCGAGCCTGCCCGACGTCATCCGGATCGGGATCGGCGCGCTCTACACCGTGGGCATCGTCGTCTATGCGATCGTGCTCGGCCGGCCGGCGCTGCGCGCCGGCGACTCCGGTGACCTCTCGGCCGACCGCGCCGGCTACGAGGTCGTCGCCGTCGACTGAGGACGGCCGCGCCGATTCCGCGCGCCGCGCCGCGATCAGACCGCGCTGCGGTCGAGAGTGCGCTGCGGTCGAGAGTGCAGAGAACGGCGGATCTGCTCTCAGGAACCTTCGGAGATCGAGTGCTCAGAGGCGGCTGGTGGCCTTGAGGGAGATGTAGAGATCGGCGAGCGCAGGGGCGAGCTCCTCCGGGGGCTCGTGGACGGAGTGGATGCCCGCCTCCCGCAGCGAGCCGATGACCGAGCGCACCTCGAGGAGCTCCCGCTCGGCCGCCGCCGCCCGGTAGGCCAGGGCCGGGGTGTGCACGCGGGCGGCCATCGACTCGAGCTCGGGGTCCGCGACCGAGGCGATCGCCACGGAGTGCCGGGCGCGCAGCACGGGCAGGGCCGGCAGGATGTCCTCGGCGACCGTCGTCGGGTCGAGCGCGGTGACGAGGACGACGAGCGAGTGCTGGGATGCCGCCCGCATGACGGCCGAGGTGATCGCATCCCAGTCCGCGTCGAGGAGCTCGGGGTCGACGTCGGTGAGCTCGTTCGACAGCCGGCCCATCGGATCGCGCCCGGTGATCGGTCCGATCCGGGCGCGGACCCGGGCATCGGCGACGAGGAGGTCGACCCGGTCGCCACCGCCGGCGGCGAGCGCGGCGAGCAGCTGGCCGGCCTCGAGCGCGGCATCGAACACCGTGCCGGTGCCGCAGCGGCGCGCCGCGAGGCGCGAGGAGTCGAGGACGATGACGACCCGCCGGTCGCGCTCGGGCCGCCAGGTGCGGACCATGAGCTCGCGGGCGCGCGCGGTGGCCCGCCAGTCGATCGAGCGCACGTCGTCGCCGCGGACGTACTCGCGCAGCGAGTCGAACTCGGTGCCGAGACCGCGGATCATCACTGCGGTGCGCCCGTCGAGCTCGCGCAGCCGGGCGAGCTTCGAGGGCAGGTGGCGGCGGGACAGGAACGGCGGCATGACGCGGATGCGCGCGGGCACGTCGATGCTCGTCTGCCGCCCGAGGACGCCCAGCCAGGACAGCGAGCGCAGGGTGAGGCGGTCGGCCGGGAGCACCCCGCGGCGGGTCGGGGTGAGCGTGAGCACGCGCTCGAAGGACTCACCGGCGCGCAGCCGGGTGCGGAAGCGGACGTCCGCGGCGCCGGCGCTCGGGGTCCACGCGTCGCGGACCCGGAGGCGGAGCGTGCGCCGGCCCTCGTTGTGCAGCGTGAGGGTGGCGTGCGTGTCCTCGCCGAGGCGCACCCGGCGGCCGGGCGTGCGCTGCGCGGAGACCCGGCGCGGGCGCGGGGTGAGGAGCCAGTCGAGGAGTGCGATGAACGCGGCCGCGGCGAGCGCGAGCCCGGCGGTGTCCCAGCCGGGCACGAGCAGCACCGGGATCGCCGCGAGCGCGACGAGGAGGACGAAGCGCCAGGTGGGGACCATCAGCGCGGGGCTCGGGTGGTGTCGATGATCGAGGTGAGCACCTGGTCGATGCCGATCCCGTCCATCTGCGCCTCGGGCCGGAGCAGGACGCGGTGGCGGAAGGTCATCGGGACGAGCAGCTTGACGTCGTCGGGGGTGACGTAGCCGCGCCCGGACAGCCAGGCGCGCGCCTGCGCGGCGGCGAGGAGCCGGGTGGCGCCGCGCGGGGACACCCCGAGCGCGAGCGAGGGCGCGATCCGGGTCGCCTGCACGATGTCGACGAGGTACTCGAGCACCTCGGGGGCGACGTGGATCCCGCCGGCCCGCTCGGCGGCCTCGAGCAGGGTCGGGATGTCGGCGACCGGGCCCACCCCGGCTTCGGTGAGGTCGTGGGAGTCGAATCCGTGCGCGTGCCGGCGCAGGATCTCGAGCTCGGTGTCGCGACCGGGCAGCTCGAGGACGAGCTTGAACAGGAAGCGGTCGAGCTGCGCCTCGGGCAGCGGATAGGTGCCCTCGTACTCGATGGGGTTCTGGGTCGCGGCGACGAGGAACGGGCTCGGCAGGGTGCGGGTGGTGCCGTCGACGGACACCTGCCGCTCCTCCATCGCCTCGAGCAGGGCGGACTGGGTCTTGGGCGGGGTGCGGTTGATCTCGTCGGCGATGAGGAGATGGGTGAACACCGGCCCCTCCCGGAACTCGAAGTCCCCGGAGCGCGTGTCGTAGATCATCGAGCCGGTGACGTCGCCGGGCATGAGGTCGGGGGTGAACTGCACGCGGGTGGAGGCCATGTCGAGCGCCTGCGCGATCGTGCGCACGAGCAGCGTCTTGGCCACCCCGGGCACTCCCTCGAGGAGCACGTGCCCCCGGCACAGGAGCGCGAGCAGGATCCCGTCGACCGCGGGCTCCTGGCCGACCACGGCCTTGCCGACCTCGCTGCGGACCGCCTCGAGCCGGGCGCGCAGCGCGTGGTCGCGGTCGTCGAGCCGGTGCTGCTCGGCGAGCCGGGCTTCCAGGGTCGGTGGGGCGTACGCGGCGTGGCCCTGCTCCGCCGCGGGAGGCGCCCCCGGCCCCGGGGCGGGGTGGTGCCCCGGCCCGGACGCGGCGTGCGGCCCCGGCCCGGCGTGCGGTGCGCCCCCCGGATGCGTGTCGGGGTGCGGGCGGAACCGGTCGTCGGGCTGGTTCGGCGGCTGCGGGGGGATGTGGCTCATAGGGGTGAGACCTCGCTCTCCAGGGTTGCGATGGCGGTGGCGATGGCGGTGAGCTCGGCGTCGCTGCTCGGGGCGGGTCCGGCGAGGAGCCGGTTCACCTCGGCGGGGTCGCGAGCGGTGCGGGCGGCGACGGCGGCGCAGATCTCCGGGGTGCGGGAGTGCGGCGGCAGCGACAGGCGGGAGGCCAGGCGGAGCAGCGCGGCGGTGCGCAGGGTGTGCAGTGCGGAGTCGCGCGCTCCGGCGCGCTGGAGGATGCCGGCGCGGCCGAGGACGGTCTCCACCGGCGGCACGACGACCGGCAGGCGCTCGACGGCGAGCGGTCCGAAGCGGCGGCCGCGCCACAGCATCGCCGCGATCCCGAGCGGGATCAGCCACAGCAGGGCGACCCAGAACCAGGCGGGCACGAGGTCGAACGACGGGCCGAGCAGCTCGTCGTCCGGGCCGGCGCCGAAAGCCTCGTCGTTCGGATCGGCGTAGTAGTAGACGAGGGAGTCCCGCTCGCCGAGCGCGCCGAGGGCGAGGGCGGCGTTGCCCGAGTCGGCGAGGTGCGAGTTGTTCAGCCAGGCCCGGGAGCCGAGCACGGTCACGGTGGTGCCGTCGAGCTCCTCCCGGGTCACCGCGCCGTAGCCGGCCTGGTCCCACGGGTGGTGGTAGCACACGGTGACCTCGGTGCCCGGGGTGCCGAGCGCGGAATAGCGCTCGAGCGCGTCGGTCACGGTGCCGGCGCGCTGCGCGGTCTCCCACGTGCAGTCGGGGGCGAGCGGAGCGCTGCCGCCGGGCCCGGCGGCGGTCTGGTACGCCTGCTGGACGCCGGGGGACCAGTCGGTGACCTCCGTCCCGGGCTCGACGACGACGAGCGGGGCCCCGGCACCCACCGCCGTGGAGCGCAGACGCTGCCGGTGCTCGGCGGCGAGGGCGGAGTCGGGGTCGAACACGAGCAGCGTGGCGTCGGAGTCCGCGGCGCGCTGCGCGGCCTCGTCGTAGGACTCGGTGGTGCTCACCTCGATGCCCCGGGCGCGGAGCACCTCGATCACGGCCCGCCCGCCCGCGGGCGCGGACGACTCCCAGTGGAGCGGCCGGGTCTCCTCCGTGCCGGTCTGCGACAGGAACCCGACGATCGCGGCGAGGAGGACGACGAGGGCGGCGATCACCCACACGGTCGAGGAGCGGGCCCCGCTGCGCACCCGCTGCCAGGTCCCGGGTCCGCCGGCGCGAGCAGTGCCGCGCACCGCGACGTCGAGGCCGGCGCTCATGCGCGCACCCCGGCGGTCAGTCGGCGGTCGAGCTCACGGACCCGCTCGTAGTCGGCCTCCGCAGCGGCCTCCGTGCCGAAGGTGATGTCGTCGAAGGTGCGGCCGACCCGGTGGAGCGCGCCCGCCTCGGCGGGACGGGCCGCGGCGGCGGCCGTCGTGAGCTCCGAGGCGGTGCTCGCCGTCGTCACCTCGATGACCTCGGCCCGCCCCAGGCCCACGAGGAGGGCGCGGGTGGCGTCCTGCACCGCCGGGGTCCAGTCCCCGGCGGCGGCCGCGGCCCGTGCGCGTGCCCGCAGCTCCTCGGGGTCGACATCGGGCACGAGCACGGCGAGCGGCCGGTAGGGGTCGCTCAGGCTGCCGCCGGAGCCGCGCCGCACCCGCCACACGACGAGCACTGCGAGGGCGGCGACGACGAGCACGACGAGCACGATGAGCCAGACGGAGCGGATGTCGGCGACCGGTGCCGTGAGCTCGGAGAAGAAGTCGGAGATCGCGGCTCCCAGCCGCTGCAGGAGGGTGAGGTCGGCCTCCTGGTACTCCTGCTTCGACAGCTCCTCCTCGGCCCAGCGCTGTGCGGAGTCGCGGTCCGGGTTGAGCGGCGCGGCCCAGGCGCTCACGCCTCGGCCTCCGCCTGGCGCAGGAGCACGAGGTCGTAGCCCTCGGCGCGCATGAGCCGGTCGAAGAAGACGACGGACACGAGCCCGGCGAGGTAGGCGAAGAGGACCGCGGTGGCCGCGATCGTCAGCGCGCCGACGACGACGGCGACGACGGCGAGCGCGGAGAGGAGCATCACGGTGCCGCCGGTGCCGCTCGAGATCCCGATGATGACGGCGAGGATCGTCAGGACGTAGGCGATGACGACGAGCGGGGTGATGATGATCGAGACGAGCTGGTTCGAGAGGTACCAGCCGAGCAGGAGCTGGCCGAGGGTGCGCCAGAACCCGCTCCCGGTGAGTCGCCACGAGCGGACGAACGCCTGCCGGATCGTGCGGCGCTCGTGCGCGACCGTGCAGCCGACGAACGCCGTGCGCAGCGCGAAGTAGAGGGTGAAGGCGCACCAGCCGAGCAGCCCCAGGCCGGTGAGCACGAGCGAGGCGGTGCTCTGCCCGAGCCCGGCGACGACGAGCGCCGGGAGGAGGAGCACGGCGAGCGCGAGGAGATGGGCGAGGCCGAGCAGCCCGGTGACGAGCACGAGGCGCAGGCGCACCCCGCGCAGCGCCAGCCAGCCCGCGCGCAGGGTCATGCGGCGGGAGTCGAAGGCGGCCCGCGCCGCGACGGCGCCGACCCCGGTGAGCAGGTGGACGAGGGAGAGCGAGGAGATCGAGAGCGCGAAGGCCCCGAACTGGGCGACGATCGAGAAGCCGGCGGCGGCATCGGGGTCGGAGAACACCTCGGAGAGGAACCCGGTGCCCGCCCACGCGAGGCCGGAGATCACGACGCCGATGAGCAGCGTCCACAGGGTGAAGACGATCGCGGAGAGCCCGACGGTGAGCGCCGGGGCGAAGCGGATGAGCCGGAAGCCGCCGTCGAGCCCCTCGAAGAAGCGCAGCGGACGCCGGGACAGCACTCCGGGCCGCGGCGGCGGCCGCCACTCGACCCGCGGCGCTCCCGGGGCGGCGGCCACGAGGGTCCCGCTGCGCCAGTCCATGCGCGCGGCCCAGGCGGCACTCGGCGGTTCGGCCACGGTGCTCACCTCCTCGGACGCGTCCGGCCGGTGCCCGTCGGCGTCGACGGTCCGGTTCCCCGCGCCATTATTCCCAAGCCGGGATGCGGATACCAACACCGGCCCGGCTCGGCCCCGGCCGCGGGGCGGGCTGCGAGGCCGTCGGCGCCGGGGTGCGGGAGGCCCGGTCCGCGACGCGCCCGGGCACGCGGATTCCGCAATCCGGGACGAGTGGGGAAGAATGGGCGCCATGAACGCTCGGATTCTGGTAGTGGACGACGACACCGCACTCGCGGAGATGATCGGCATCGTGCTCAAGAGCGAGGGGTTCGAACCGCACTTCTGCGCCACCGGCGACGGGGCGCTGGACGCCTTCCACGACGTCCATCCGGATCTCGTCCTCCTCGACCTCATGCTCCCCGGCAAGGACGGCCTCGAGGTGTGCCGGGAGATCCGTGAGGAGTCCGGCGTCCCGATCATCATGCTCACCGCGAAGTCGGACACCGTCGACGTCGTGCTCGGCCTCGAGTCCGGGGCCGACGACTACGTCCCCAAGCCGTTCAAGCCCAAGGAGCTCATCGCCCGGGTGCGCGCCCGGCTGCGGATGGCCGAGCCGTCCGCCCCGGAGATCCTCACCGTCGGCGACGTCAGCATCGACGTCGCCGGGCACACCGTGACGAAGGCCGGCGAGCCGGTGTCGCTCACCCCGCTCGAGTTCGACCTGCTCGTCGCGCTCGCCCGCAAGCCCTGGCAGGTGTTCTCCCGCGAGACCCTCCTCGAGGAGGTCTGGGGCTACCGGCACGCCGCCGACACCCGGCTCGTCAACGTCCATGTCCAGCGACTCCGCTCGAAGATCGAGAAGGACCCGGAGAAGCCCGACATCGTCGTGACCGTGCGCGGCGTCGGCTACAAGGCCGGCCAGGCGACGTGAGCCGCACCCCGGCGCTCGCCGGGTTCCTCGAGACCGCCGCGCGGATCCTCGGCGGCGCGGGACGCTGGGTCGCCCGGGCATTCACGCACTCGCTCCAGTTCCGGATCGTCGTCCTCACCATCGCGCTGACGATCATCGCGGTGCTCGGCGTCGGGGCGTACATGTCCCAGCAGATCTCGCGCGGCCTGTTCGAGTCGAAGCTGTCCTCGGTGTCGGTGCAGACCGCCGGGTACGCCGCCGAGCTCCAGTCGCTGTCCACAGGGGAGGACGACGAGGCGCTGTCGGAGACGCTCAACACCCAGCTGCGCTCGATGCTGTCGCGCTCGCCCACGCCCCTGCGCTCGGTGGCGCTCGAGCCGAAGGAGCGCTCCACCTCGGTCCCGCCGCTCGTCGCGCTCGTCGGCGGCGAGGAGTCGATCCCCGTCGCCGAGCTGCCCGACGCCTACCTCTCCGCGGTCGACCGCGCCGAGCTCGGCGAGCAGCTCTACCAGTCCGTCACGCTGCCCGGCGAGGAGTCCTCGCCCGGGCTCGTCGTCGCCCAGCAGGTGACGATCCCCGCCGCCGGCCAGTTCGAGCTGTTCGTCGTCGCCGATCTCCAGGAGGAGCAGAACACGCTCGACTTCGTGCTCCGCGCGCTCATCGTCGCCGCGATCGTGCTGTCCGTGCTCATCGGCGCGATCGCGTGGATCGTCACCCGGCTCGTCGTCGTGCCGGTGCGCACCGCCGCCGAGGTCGCCGGGCAGCTCGCCCACGGCGACCTCGACCAGCGGATGCCGGTGCACGGGAAGGACGAGATCGCCACGCTCGCCGAGAGCTTCAACTCGATGGCCGACACCCTGCAGGACCAGATCACCCGGATGGAGCTGCTCACCGTGCTCCAGCGGCAGTTCGTGTCCGACGTGTCCCACGAGCTGCGCACCCCGCTCACCACGATCCACATCGCCTCGGACATGATCTACGAGTCGCGGGAGGACTTCGACGATTCGACCGCGCGCTCCGCGGAGCTCCTCAACTCCCAGGTCGAGCGCTTCGAGCTGCTGCTCGGCGACCTGCTCGAGATCTCCCGCTACGACGCGGGCGCGGCGAACCTCGTGACGAAGCCCACCGACATCGGCGAGATCGTCACCGGCGTCCTCGACACCCTCTCCGTCGTCGCCACCCAGGCCGGCACCGAGCTCCTCCTCCACGCCCCGTCCTCCCCGGTCATGGCCGAGGTCGACCGGGTGCGGATCACCCGCGTCGTGCGCAACCTCGTCGTCAACGCGATCGAGCACGGGGAGGGCCGGCGGGTCGACATCTACCTCGCCGCCAACGCCGAGGCGGTCGCGGTGAGCGTGCGCGACCACGGCATCGGGATGAGCGAGGAGCACGTCGAGCACGTGTTCGACCGCTTCTGGCGCGCCGACCCGTCCCGCCGCCGCACCCTCGGCGGCTCGGGGCTGGGCCTGGCGATCTCGCTCGAGGACACCCACCTCCACGGCGGCTGGCTGCAGGCCTGGGGCCGGGAGGGCGAGGGCGCGTGCTTCCGGCTCACGCTGCCGCGGCGCCAGCGGCAGGAGATCTCCTCCTCGCCGCTGCCGCTGCCGCCGGCCGATGCCGCGCACACCGGTGCCGCCCTGGTCGCCGGTCCGAGCTCCTCGGACGGCTCGGTGCGGATCCAGACCGGGTCCATCCCCATCGTCGTCGACCCCGCGGAGGCTGAGTATGAGACGGACTGACCTGCTCGCCCTGCTCGCCTGCCTCGCCCTCGTGCTCAGCGGCTGCGTGTCGATCCCGCGCGACGGCGGGATCGGGCGCATCCCCGTCGACGACAGCGAGTCCGGGGTGCAGTCGCGCATCGACCCCGATGGTCCCGTGCCCGGGGCCGGGCCGGACGAGATCGTGCGCGGCTTCCTCGCCGCCGGTGCCGGCTACTCGAACAACTTCGAGGTCGCACGCGCCTTCCTCACCGAGTCCTTCTCCACCGAGTGGAACCCGCGCTCCGTCGTGCGGGTGATGCCCACCGGGACCGGTCTCGACGAGCTCACGAGCGAGATCACCGCGGATTCGCAGAGCGTGTCCTTCGACGTCCCGATCCAGGCGAGCCTCGACGAGCGCCGCCTCTACCGCGAGCCCGGCGACGACACGGTGATCGAGATGGAGTTCGCGCTGCGGCAGGTCAACGGGGAGTGGCGGATCTCGCAGGCCCCGCCCGGCCTCGTCGTGTCCGCGTCGAACTTCAACACCCTGTTCCAGGCCTACCCGGTGTACTTCTACACCCCGGACTACGAGCACCTCGTGCCCGACACCCGCTGGTTCATCCGTTCCCCGGCGACCGCGACGGAGGCCGTCGGCGAACTCCTGCGCGGACCCGCCGATCACCTCGACGGCGCCGTCGTGTCCGCGGTGCCGGAGGGCACCCAGCTCGACCCGCAGATGGTGACGGTGAGCGAGGGCGTCGCCGAGGTCGGCCTGTCCGACACCGCAGAGGGTCTCGAGGAGCTCGCCCAGGCGCGGATCATCAACCAGATCGGGGAGACCGTGCGTGCGATCG
Organism: Brevibacterium sp. R8603A2; assembly: GCF_023072605.1. NCBI lineage: Bacteria > Bacillati > Actinomycetota > Actinomycetes > Micrococcales > Brevibacteriaceae > Brevibacterium > Brevibacterium sp. R8603A2. The sequence goes on along the minus strand of NZ_JALLGN010000013.1, from coordinate 61,327 downwards.
GCTCGATCACCGAGGCCGAGGTCGGCGTCCGCTCCGGGCTCCTCGACCCGGCGACGAGCGAGGCGGCCGGCCCCGGCGTGGCCGTCGACGGCCCGCCCGTCGCCGTGTCCGACGGCGCGCTCGCCCGGGTGGTGGGCACCGGGGTCGAACCGGTCGAGGGCAGCCCGGAGATGTCGGACGCCGACTCGGACCCGGCGGTGTCCCTCGACGGCTCGATGTACGCCTACCTCGGAGGGGATCGCAGCGAGCTCCATCGGGTCGTCGCCGATTCCATGGACGATGCGGTGATCCTCACCGGCGACGACCTCGCCGGTCCGAGCTTCGACCGGTTCGGCTGGGCGTGGACGGCCGAGGCGGACTCCGGGCGCGTCCACGCCGTCGACCGGTCCGGGGAGCTCTCGGTGTTCGAGGTCCCGTTCCTCCTCGAGCGGCGGATCGAGGCGCTCCACGTGTCGCGCAACGGCACCCAGCTCGCGGTGCTGTCCAGCGATGGGGAGTCCCGCACCCGGATCGAGGTCATCGGCGTCACCCGCGACGGCCAGAACCGCCCCACCGGCACGGTCGAGGCCGCCCCGCTGCTCGTCGGCGCCGGACTCCACTCGATCTCCGACTTCTCGTGGGCCGGCCCCCACACGCTCGTCATGCTCGCCGCGCCGGCCCCGGGGTCGCCGGAGACCCCCTACAGCACCCCGGTCGCCGGCCCGCAGAACTCGCTCGGCTCGATCGACGGGGGGATCCGGGTCACTGCGGGCGACGACTCGCGTTCCCTGCGCGTGAGCACCGCCGCCGGCGAGATGTACACCTACAGCGCCGGGAACTGGCAGAAGCTCGTCGACGTCCGCGCCTTCGACCCCGCCTACCCGGGCTGAGCCGGGCCGCGCACGGCCGGGGCCGTCGACAGGTCACAGCGGCCGCCTGCGCCTGGTGCGCACCCCGGGCGGCGGGGATCATGGCGGTGTGCACCGGATCCTCGGCGAGCTCCTCGACCTCTTCGTGCCGCGCGCCTGCGCCGGCTGCGGGGCGGAGACGGTGACCCTGTGCGGGCGCTGCCTGGCCGAGCTCGCGGTGCCGGTGCGGGCGACGATGCCGCGCTACGGCACCCGCGCGGTGCACGGGGCCGGCGAGTACACCGGTGTGCTGCGCGACTGCCTCGTGGCCTACAAGGAGAAGGACCGCCGCGACCTCACCGCCCTCCTCGGCCTGCTCCTCGCCCGGGCGGTGCTCGCGGTGCTCGAGCACTCCCCGCCGGCTCCGTTCCCGGCGGGCGCGCCCGCCGCGCTGCTCGTCCCGGTGCCGGCGACCGCCGCGGCGGTGCGCCGGCGCGGTGCGGACCACGTCGCCGCGCTCGGCGCGCACGCCGCCGCCGTGCTCCGGGCGGAGGGCCTCGACGTGCGCTGCGCGCCGCTGCTCGAGGTGCGGGCGCACCGCGACCAGGTGGGGTTCGGCTCCACCGCCCGGCGGCGCAACGTGCGCGGCACCCACCGGGCCTCCGCACGGGCGGCGGCGCAGCTCGCGGCAACCCGCACGGCCGCCGCGGCCGGGGCGCGGATCATCGTCCTCGACGACATCTGCACGACCGGCGCGACGGTCGCGGAGAGCACGCGTGCGCTCGCCGCATCCCGCATCCCGGTCGACGGCGTCGCGGTGGTCGGAATCGCCCCCGGCGGACCTCGCACTGCCCCTGGCGATGGTATTTAATGGAAGGAGCCGTCGAACCGTGACGGCAACGGAGCGATCCGTTCCCCGAGGTGCAAAGGACCGCACAATGGACATCGTCGTCAAGGGTCGTCATCTGACCATCTCCGACAGCTTCCGGGCCCATGTCGAGGACAAGGTCGCCAAGGTCGAGCAGCTCGCCCCGCGCGCGCTCGCCGTCGAGGTCCAGATCACGAGCGAGCCGAACGCACGCCAGCCGGAGACCTCCGAGACCGTCGAGATCACCGTCATCGCGAAGGGCCCCGTGCTCCGGGCCGAGGCGAGCGCCTCCGACAAGTACGCCGCGCTCGACCTCGCCTGGGCGAAGGTGCTCGAACGCTTGCGCCGCGCCCGCGACCGGCAGAAGATCTCCCACCGCGGCAAGCACCGGCCGGAGTCCACCGCCGAGGCGATGGCCCGGATAGAGTACGTGCCGCCGCAGGAGGACGCCCCGGAGGCCGAGGAGCCCCAGGCGGGCGACCGGACGAACGGCCGCATCAAGTCCGAGGGCGACTCCCCGGTGGTGCTGCGCGAGAAGAACTTCCCCGCGACCCCGATCGGCATCGAGGAGGCCCTCAACCGGATGGAGATGGTGGGCCACGACTTCTACCTCTACATCGACGAGGAGAACGCGAAGCCCTCGGTGGTCTACCGCCGCAAGGGCTGGAGCTACGGGGTGATCACCCTCGACCCGGAGATCACCGAGTGATCCCGTGCGCTCGCTGAGCAGGGAGGCGGCCAGACGCTGTGCGCTGGCCGCCTCCGGCTTCTCCGCGCCGCGCCCGCCGCGACCCGACCGCCGGCACCTGCGGCGGGTGTTCGACACGCTGGGCCTCGTGCAGATCGATTCGGTGGCGCGCGTCGCCCGCAGCCACTACCTGCCCTTCTACTCCCGCCTCGGGCCCTATCGCACCGCCGACCTCGACTCCCTCCTCCACGCCCCCGACCCGATGGGCGTCGAGTACTGGATGCACGAGGCGGCCTACGCCCCGCCGTCCACCGTGGCGCTCGCCGCCGGCCGCCGGGCGGACTGGTACCGCCGCGACTACGGCCAGCGCGACCCCGTGACCGGCTCCGCCTTCCGCGCCCTGCTCCTCGATCTCGAGGCGGCGCTCGCCCATGGCCCGGGCACGGCGCGCGAGCTCGCCGGCCGGGTGAGCCACGACATCCCCGAGCGCGAGCGCGACCACTGGGGGTGGAACCCGAGCCGCGTGAAGTCCGGGCTCGAGGCGCTGCTGCGCGCCGGCCGGGTCTCCGTCGCCGCCCGCAGCCGCTCCTTCGAGCGGATCTACGCGCTGCCCGGCGACGTCCACCCGGACCTGCCGGTGCCGGAGCTGCGCTTCGGCCCGCCCGCCGACCCGACCCTGGGCCTGCGCCCGGACGCCGGCCGGCTGCCCCGCGGGATCGGCGGGGAGCGCGACGACGCCGTCGCGCTCGTGCGGATCGCCGCCGCAGCCCGCGGGATCGGCACTCCGGCCTGCCTCGCCGACCACTTCCGGCAGCCCGTCGCCGAGGTGCGCGCTGCCGCGGCGGAGCTCGTGGCCGCAGGAGAGCTCGTCGAGGTCGACGTCGAGGGCGTCCGGGCGCTGCGCTGGCATGCCGCGCGGGTGCCGCGCCGGATCGAGGCGCGCGCCCTGCTCGCCCCCTTCGACCCGCTCGTCTTCACCCGCGAGCGGCTGCGCTGGCTCTTCGACTTCGACTACCGGATCGAGATCTACACCCCGGCGCACGCACGCGTCCACGGCTACTACGTCATGCCCTTCCTGCTCGGGGACCGGCTGGTCGGGCGCGTGGATCTCGCCGCGGACCGGAAGGCGGATGCGCTCATCGCCCACCGGGTGCACTGGGAGGACGCCCAGCACCCGGAGGCGCTCGCCGCGGAGCTCGAGGACATGCGCCGCTGGCTGGGACTCGGCACCCTCGTCGTGCGATGACGGGCGCCTGCTGATCGGCGCTAAGCTAGGTCACTGACGTGACGGAAACACCCGAGCCGGTCGACCGGACCGGACGCAAGGAGAATCGTGGCCAACTTCCTGGAAAAGCTGTTGAGGACCGGAGAGGGTCGCACGCTCAAGAAGCTGCGCGGCTACACGACGGCGATCAACAATCTCTCCGACGAGTTCGACGAGATGAGCGATGCGGAGATCCGGGAGGAGACCGACCGATTCAAGGAGCGCTGGGCCGACGGCGAATCCCTCGATTCGCTGCTGCCGGAGGCGTTCGCCGCGGTGCGCGAGGCCTCGACCCGCACCCTGGGGATGAGGCACTTCGACGTCCAGCTCATGGGTGGGGCGGCGCTCCACCTCGGAAACATCGCGGAGATGAAGACCGGTGAGGGCAAGACCCTCGTCGCCACCGCACCGGCCTATCTCAACGCGCTCACCGGCAAGGGCGTCCACGTCGTCACCGTGAACGACTACCTCGCGAGCTACCAGTCCGAGCTCATGGGACGCGTGTTCCGGTTCCTCGGGATGGAGACCGGCTGCATCCTCGCCCATCAGAGCTCCGACATCCGCCGCCAGCAGTACGCCGCGGACATCACCTACGGCACGAACAACGAGTTCGGCTTCGACTACCTGCGCGACAACATGGCCTGGTCCGCGGAGGAGATGGTGCAGCGCGGACACCACTTCTCCATCGTCGACGAGGTCGACTCGATCCTCATCGACGAGGCCCGCACGCCGCTCATCATCTCCGGCCCCGCCGAGGGCGACGTCAACCGCTGGTACTCCGAGTTCGCGACCGTCGTCAAGCGGCTCAAGGCCGAGTCCGACTACGAGGTCGACGAGAAGAAGCGGACGATCGGCATCCTCGAGTCCGGGATCGACAAGGTCGAGAACTACCTCGGCATCGAGAACCTCTACCACGCCGACAACACCCCGCTCATCAGCTTCCTCAACAACGCGATCCGGGCCAAGGAGCTGTTCAAGAAGGACAAGGACTACGTCGTCCTCAAGGGCGAGGTGCTCATCGTCGACGAGCACACCGGCCGCATCCTCAAGGGCCGTCGCTACAACGAGGGCCTGCACCAGGCGATCGAGGCGAAGGAGGCCGTCAAGGTCAAGCCCGAGAACCAGACCCTGGCGACGATCACCCTGCAGAACTACTTCCGCCTCTACGACAAGCTCTCCGGGATGACCGGTACCGCGGAGACCGAGGCCGCGGAGTTCATGTCGACCTATCAGCTCGGCGTCGTCCCGATCCCCACGAACAAGCCGATGCAGCGCATCGACCAGTCCGACTTCGTCTACAAGAACGAGAAGGCGAAGTTCGACGCGGTGGTCGAGGACATCGTCGAGCGCCACGAGGAGGGCCAGCCGATCCTCGTCGGCACGACGAGCGTGGAGAAGAGCGAGTACCTCTCCAAGCAGCTCTCCCGGAAGGGCGTCGCCCACGAGGTGCTCAACGCGAAGAACCACGCGCGCGAGGCCGCGATCGTCGCGCTCGCCGGACGGCGCGGCGCCGTCACGGTGGCGACGAACATGGCCGGGCGCGGCACCGACGTCATGCTCGGCGGCAACGCCGAGCACATCGCGGTGGCCGAGATGGCGGAGAAGGGCCTCGACCCGGTCGAGAACTCCGACGAGTACGAGGCGCTCTGGCCCGAGGTGCTCGAGGCCGCCGAGGCCCGGGTCGAGGAGGAGGCCGAGGAGATCCGCGAGCTCGGCGGGCTCTACGTGCTCGGCACCGAGCGCCACGAGTCGCGCCGCATCGACAATCAGCTGCGCGGCCGCTCCGGCCGCCAGGGCGATCCCGGCGAGTCGCGCTTCTACCTCTCGCTCACCGACGACCTCATGCGGCTGTTCGGCTCCGGCGCGGCCGAGCGGATCATGGCGACGGCGAACGTGCCCGACGACGTCCCGCTCGAATCGAAGATGGTGTCCCGGGCGATCCTGTCCGCGCAGACGCAGATCGAGCAGCGCAACGCCGAGCAGCGCAAGAACGTCCTCAAGTACGACGACGTGCTCAACCGCCAGCGCACCGTGATCTACGACGAGCGCCGCCGTGTGCTCGAGGGCGCGGACCTCGCCGAGCAGGTGCAGCTGTTCCGCGACGACGTGCTCGCCGCATACGTCGACGGGGCCACCCGCGGCCCGGCGGAGACCTGGGACCTCGACGAGCTGTTCACCGCCCTCGGCGAGCTGTACTCGCCGTCGATCACCGCCGCGGAGCTCATCGAGGACGTCGGCGGGCAGGCCCACCTCACCCGCGAGTCGCTGCTGCGCGAGATCCGGGCCGACGCCGATCTCGCCTACGACGGCCGCGAGCAGGAGCTCGGCGAGGAGGCGATGCGCGAGCTCGAGCGGCGCGTCGTGCTCTCCGTCATCGACAAGCGCTGGCGCGAGCACCTCTACGAGATGGACTACCTCAAGAACGGCATCGGTCTGCGCGCGATGGCCCAGCGCGACCCGCTCGTCGAGTACCAGCGTGAGGGCTACGAGATGTTCAGCACGATGCAGGAGGGCATCAAGGAGGACGTCGTCCGGTTGACGAACACTCTCGAGGTCAAGGTCAAGGTCAACCCCGGGAAGGATCTCGAGGACCCGAGCGACGACTTCGTCGAGGTCGAGGCAGACGAGCTCGAGCCGCGCAAACCCAAGCTCCAGCTGTCCGCGCCCTCGGACTCCGGGGGAGTGCAGGTGCGCGCCGACGGTGCGGCCGGCGAGTCCGCCGCGGAACCCGGAGCGGGCAACCGCGCCCAGCGCCGCTCGAAGAAGCGCTGAGCCCGGCGCGTTCGGCGGGCACCGCTCGCCGGCCGGGGGACCGCGGTCTCACACGCTGACGAACTCGGTGACGAGCCAGCGGCCGTGCATGTGCTCGAGCCGCATCGCGACTGCCCGGTGCCGCCGGGCGGCGCGGACGACGACGCATGCTTCGACCGCGCTGTCGCCGATCATGCACAGCCGCGGCCTGCCCGGGGTGAAGACGTGCCCGCGCGGGGCGACCGCCCGGGCGAGGTCCTGGCGCAGTGCCGCATGGGTGCGGATGCGCTCCTGGAGCTCCGGTGCGATCCAGCGGGCGATCGAGCTGCTCGCTCGCGCTCCGGTGAGCACTTCGACGACTGCGACGGCGAGCGACTGCACCGTGGTGCGGAGGAACTCCGCCTGCTCGGCCGGTGTCGCCGGGCGCCTGCGCTGCGGGGCGCGGTGGATCGGGCTCCGCACGGCCTGGGAGCGGCCGGCGGGACGGGTGATGGTCAGCGGGGTGCTCATGGGATCTCCAGACGTGAGCCGGGCAGGATGAGATTCGGGTCCGAGCCGATGACCGCCCGGTTCTCCCGGTGGATCGCCGCGACCGCGGAGGCGACGGCCGCCGGCTCCCGGGTCCCCTCGATCTCCGCCGCGATCGACCACAGGCTGTCCCCGGCGCTCACGGTGACCGTGCGCGGCCGCGGACCCTCCGGCTCCGCGCCCGGCTCGTCCGGCGGTCCGGGGCTACGTGTCCGATCCTCGTCGGGGCCGGGAGCCGCCGGGGGCTCGGACTCCGGATCATCCGGAGCACCGGTGCCCGGATCGACAGGCCAGCCGGGTGAGTGCTCCGGAGCGGGATCCGGCTCCTCGGTCACCGGCCACCCCGGCGAAGGCGCGGCAGCCGGCACTGATGCCGGCACTGCGGACTCCTGACCGGCTCTCGGCGCGGGGCCTGTCGCCGCAGCGACCGCGAGTGCGCCGGTGGTCAGCGACCCCGTCACCACGAGACCGGTGAGCGACCCGGCGAGGGCGAGGCGCAGCGCTCGCGGGCTGCATCGCAGCGCCGCCGCGGCGAGCGCCCGCCCGCTCCCGTGATGGAGCGCAGCCGCGGCCCGTGCGCCCACGGTGAGGAGCACGGCGAGGGTGGCCCGCAGGCCGAGCAGCGCGACCGCGCCGGCGACGAGGAGCACCAGCCCGGCACCGGCATCCCCGGTGGAGAACCGGTCCCACAGCCGGGTCGCGCTCGCGGCGAGCCAGCAGCAGAGCAGACCGTGGGCCGCAGCGGCGGCGAACGGGAGAACACGGATCATGACGACTCCTCTCATCGGTCATCACATTGTGTCAAACGTCACCATATGATGTCAATGGATGAAGTTTGATGATGATCGACGGAGTTCGTGGACGCAGTGGTCAGGATGCATTCCTTGCGGATCGGGCCCGTGCAGAACCGGCGCTTGCGGGCGGGGGAGGGTCCGCGGAGGATGGGTGCCATGGAGGACGAGCGCTTCGACCGGCTGTTCGCGGACATCGACGCCGCGCATGCCGGTGAGCAGATGCACGAGCGGGCCGGTGAGTTCGGCGATCTCGTCGCCGGGGAGATCGCCGAGGCGACGCTCGAATCCCGGGCGGCCGCCGCGATCGGCACGCCGGTGGAGCTGTGGGCCGGCGAGGAGCGGATCACCGGGGAGATGCACGAGGTGGGATCCGGCTGGTGCCTCGTGGCCGGCGCGGACGAGGTCGTGATCAACCTCGCCGCACTGCAGAGCCTGCGCCTGGGTGATCGGGTCCGCGCCGCGGCAGGTGCGGTGACGGTGCTGTCGATCGGTTCACCGCTGCGCCGCTGGTCGGCCGAGCGCCGCGAGTGCCGGGTGGCGGTGGGACGCCGGACGGTCGACGGGCGTCTCGACGCGGTGGCCCGTGATCATCTCCAGCTGCGCCGGGCCGGCGGGGGCTGGGAGCTCATCCCGCTGTCGGCGGTGTCGGCGGTGCGGGCGCTGCGCTGAGCGGGTCTCAGACCTCGGGCTGGCCGGATTCGACCGCGGCGCGCGTCTGCTGGTACATGCGCTGGATGTAGTCCTCGAGCTCGGTCTTCTCGACCCGCCACTGGCCGCGGCCGCCGACCTTGATCGCGCGCAGCTCGCCGGAGCGCACGAGCGCCCGGGCCTGGGCGGCGGACACGTTGAGGATCTCCGCGACATCGGTCAGCGGCAGGAAGCGGGCTTCGACGACCATGGGGCTGCCTCTCGGGGGACGGGTGCGCGTGGATGCGAACCGTGCGCGGGACGGGAATTCTGCCGCAGCTCTTGATCCGCAGGCGTTTGTCTACGAATAATAGCACTTGAGTGCGTTTGCGCACCCATCCCCGCCCACCGTTCAGCGAACCCGGAGCATCCCCTCATGCCTCACCCCTCCGCCCGCCCCGCGGACCGGCTGCGCGCCCCGCGCCTCCGGGACCCGCGCCTCGTCATCGGCGCCCTCCTCGTCCTCCTCTCCGTGCTCGGCACGTGGTTCGTCGTCACCCGGGTGGCCGACACGACCACGGTGTGGGCAGCCGCCAGGCCGCTCGTGCCTGGTGGCGTGCTCGTCCCCGACGACCTCGTCGCCACCGAGATCCGGATGAGCGGCGACCCCGGCGTCTACCTCAGCGCCGACGCGGCGATCCCCGAGGGTGCCACGGTGCTCGCCGCGGTCGCTCCGGGCGAGCTCGTCCCGGCCTCGCAGCTCGGCTCCCCGGACCAGCTCGCCGGACGGGTGGTCGCCCTGGCCGTGCCTGGCGCACTGCCGGCGGCCGTGCGGCCCGGCGGTGCGGTCGACGTCTGGGCCACCGACCCGGAGGCCGACCCCGTCGATCCGCGCGAGGTCCTCACCGCCGTCGACGTCATCGCCGTCGACCGCGAGACGGGGGACTTCGCCACCGGCGACCAGGTGATCGAGATCTTCGTCCCCAACAGTCGGCTCGGCGACGTCATGCGGGCGCTCGCCGAGGACCACCGGATCTCCGTGGTCGCGGTCCCGGAGGCGGCCCGGTGATCGAGGTCGTCGTCGCCGTCGACGTCGAGTTCGAGGCACGCGTCGTGTCCGCGCTCGGCACGATCCCCGACATCGAGGTCATCCGGCGTCCCGCCGACGAGGTCGAGCTGCTCGCCGCCGGTGCGGCCGGGGTGGGCGACGTCGTCGTCCTCGGGCAGCACTTCCTCGGCGCCGACGCCGAGGTGGTGCGCCGGCTCCACGCGCACGCCGTCCGGGTGCTCGGGCTCGCCGACGACCCCGCCGTGCTCACCGACTGGGGCGTGCCGACCACCGTGTCGCCCTGGGCGACACCCGAGGAGCTCGCGGCCGCGGTCCGCGCCGCGGCGGCCGCCGTGCCCACCCCGCCGCGCCCGGCCGAGCCGCCCCGAACCGCAGGTGGTGGCGCCCCGGGGCCGGTCATCGCCGTCTGGGGCACCGGGGGAGCGCCGGGTCGCAGCACCGTGGCCGCCGCCCTCGCCCACACGCTCGCGCGGACCGCCGGCCCGACCGTCCTCGTCGACGCCGACACCGTCGCCGCTTCCCAGGCCGCGCTCCTCGGCCTGCTCGACGACGCACCGCAGATCGCCGCACTATGCCGGGCCGCGGCGAGCGGCGGGACCACCGCTGCGCTCGCCCGCCACGTCTCCGTCATCGACGAGCACTTCGCCGTCGTCACCGGTCTGAGCCGGGCGGAGCGCTGGCCGGAGGTCCGACCCGGTGTGCTCGCCGAAGTCCTCACCGCCCTCGCCCGCGCATACACCTGCACCGTTGTCGACGTCTCCGACCGGGTCGACCCCGACGACCCGTACGCGGACCCGCACTACGACCGCCACGGAGCCACGCGAGCGGTGCTCGACCGGGCCGATCACGTCGTGGTCGTGGCCGCCGGGGACCCGATCGGACTGCAGCGGCTCGTGCGGCTGCTCGAGACCGAGCGCGGGCTCGCGGTGCGCGACGATTGCACCGTCGTCGTCAACCGGGTCCGGGCCGGGAGCGTGGGTCCGGGGCCGGAGGCGCGCATCCGCGCGACGCTCGAACGGTTCGCCGGACTCACCGGGGTGCACCTCGTGCCCGACGACCGGGCCGCCGCCGACGCCGCGCTGCTCGCCGGTCGCACGCTCACCGAGTCGGCCCCGCACAGTGCGGCGTCCCGCGCGGTCACGGCGCTCGCCGGCTTGCTCCCGGTGCCGGACACGCCGGACGCCTCGCCGCGGCGCAGCCGCCGGCGGGGGAGGAGGAGAATAGGGGCATGAGTCCTGCGAACACCGTGCGCGCCTACGTGCCCCTGACCGACCGATCGCTGAGGGCCGCCTGGCCGCACCTGACCGAGGCGCTCGGCTTCGCCCCGGACGTCCGCCCGGGGAGCCTGCGCGGCGAGGAGCTCGAGGAGGCGGAGTGGATCGCCTTGTCGACCGCCGCCGAGGTCGTCCTCGACACCGCGGTCGAGCAGCGCTGCGGCCGCGTGGTCCTCGCCTGCGACCTCCCGGCGGATCTGCGCTCCCGACCGGTCTCCGCCGGCGTCGTCGCCCTCGGGCCGGCGGCGCTCGACCCCGCCTGCGTCGTCAGCGCCCACATCGACGATCCCGCCCTCGTGGCGGCGCTGCCTGACGACCCGGCAGCCGCCGCGGACGCCCTCCGGGACGGCGGGCTGCTGTGGTACGACGTGTCAGAGATCGACGAGCTGGTCGAGGCGCTCGGACAGGAGTGACTCGACGTACGGCTCGAGGGCGGACTCCACCATCGAGCCGAACAGCGGCACCGAGGACACGATCCGGGTGATCGCATGGATGTCCGTGCCGCCGGAGATCTCGCGCAGCGCGATCGCGATGTCGACGTCGACCGGCGCGCCGGCGACCTCCGCCGCGATCGCCACATGCGCCTCGGGCGACTGCGCGTCGACGGGATCGGCCCGCACCTCCTGGACGAGCTCCGCGCCCTCGCCGAGGAACCGCGCGGCGGCCGCCGGCAGGTCCGCCGCGCGCAGCGGGGTGCGGGTGGTCAGATGCGCGCCCTCGGCCGCACCGCGGTGCACGGTCACGCTCGTGTCGGCACCCGCCCACGTGCTCGGCTCGATCGCCCGATTCAGGATCTGGGCAGGGGTCCCGGCGGCCCGGCGGCGCAGCTCGATGGTCTTCATGGCTTCCAGTCTGTCACGTCGCGGCCGCGTCCGAGGCCTCGGAAACCCCCTGCGGAGCGGAGTCGGAATCACCGGAGTTCCCGCATAGAGTGGACGGGGAGGCCACACCGTCGTGGTCCCAGCCGAAACCGAGACGAACACGAGGTGGCACCGTGACCGAGGTCCGATCGACCGAGATCGCACAGCAGTGGAGCGCACTCACCGGCAGCACCCCGCCGGAGAATCTCCTGGCCGCGTACTATCCCCGCCCCGAGGCCACGCCGGCGGAGCGCTACCGCCCCCGCGAGCTCGCGGCCTCCGCGATCGAGCACGCCCGGTGCGCCGAACGGCACCGGGCCGGGGAGCCGACGATCGAGATCCGCAATCCGGGTGAGGACTCGATCGAGCAGATCGGCAACCGGACGGCGATCAGCATCGTCACCGACGACATGCGCCACCTCGTGTCCTCGCTCGTCGCCGAGCTCACCGGGCTCGGGCTGGCGATCCGCGAGGTGCACCACCCGATCATCGTCGTCGAGCGCGGTCCGGACGGGATGCACGTCGTCGCCCCCGCCGATCTCAGCCGCACCGTCACCGACACCACCGCGCTGCCGGTCATCGCCCCCGGCGACTCCCCGGCCGAGCGCCGCAAGGAGTCCTGGATCCACATCGAGGTCGACCGGATCCCCGAGGACCGGTTCCCCGAGGTCGAGGCCGGGCTGCGCGAGACCATCGAGTTCGTCGCCGCCGTCGAGCGCGACCGGCACGCGATGGCCGACACCGCGCGGCACATCGCCGAATCGCTGCGCACCCGGCCCCCGCGCCCCGAGCTCGCCGAGGAGGCCGCGGAGTCCGCCGACCTCCTCGACTGGCTCGACGGCCGCTTCGCGTTCATGGGCTACCGCGAGTACGCGCTCGAGGAGTCCGGCGGGGAGAAGATCCTGGTCCCGATCGAGGACTCCGCACTCGGCATCTCCTCGCTCCGCGCGACGCTGAGCTCGCCGCTGTCGCGGGCGGTGGCCGCCAAGGCCGAGGAGCCGCGCGTCCTCGTGCTCACCAAGGCGAACTCCCGATCCCGGCTCATCCGGCGCGGGTACCTCGACTACGTCGGGGTGAAGACCTTCGACGACACCGGGCGGATCGTCGGTGAGAAGCGCTTCGTCGGCCTGTACACCTCGGGGCTGTACTCGGCCTCCGTGCTCGACATCCCCCTCATCGCGTCGAAGATGCGCTACGTGCTCAGCCATTCCGGCCTCGCCCGCGACACGCACTCCGGCGACGAGCTCGTCGCGATCCTCGAGAGCTACCCGCGCGACGACCTGCTCCACGCCGATGCGCAGGAGATCCTCGATGTCGTCACCCAGGTGCTCGACCTGCAGGAGAAGCGCGAGTCGAGCGTCTTCATCCGGCGCGACCCCTACGAGCGCTACGTCTCCGTGCTCGTCTACGTGCCGCGCGACCTCTACGACACCGCCGCCCGACTGCGGGTCGAGGGCGTGCTCCGCGACTACTACGGCGCGGAGTCCGTGGACTTCGACGTGCTGCTGAGCGACTCCGCGCTCGCCCGCCTCCACTTCGTCGCCCGGGTCCCGCGCGACGAGGTGCTGCCCGACATCGCCGGGGAGACGGTGGCCGAGCGGATCACCGCGGCGCTGCGCTCGTGGGAGGAGGACATCGCGGAGTTCATCGCCCCGGCCGGCGGCTCGGTGTCCGCGGCCGACATGGAGCTGCGCCGGCGCTGGATGCGTGCCTTCCCGCCGAGCTACCAGGAGTACCACACGCCGCGTCAGGCGGTCGACGACGTCGACCGCTTCGAGGAGCTCGACTCCGATGCGGAGCCCTCCGTCCGGATCTACCGCCCCGACGCGGAGGACGAGGCCGACGTGCGTCTCGCGTTCTACCGCATCGCCCCGGCGGGCCTGTCGGAGATCCTGCCGTTCCTCGCCAACCTCGGCGCCCAGGTGCACGACGAGCGGCCCTACGAGCTCGACCTGCCCGACGGCGAGCACCGCTACGTCTACGACTTCGGGCTGTCCTTCGACCGGCCGCTCGACGACGGCGACTTCGCCCGCATCGAGCGCGCCTTCACCACCGCCTGGACCGGTGAGCGGGAGTCCGGCCGGATGGACAGCCTCGTGGCCTCCGGCCTCGAATGGCAGGACGTCAGCATCATCCGCGCCTTCACCCATTACCTCCGGCAGGCCGGCTTCTCCCTCACCGAGCGCCACATGGGCGAGGTGTTCACCACCCACGTCGCCCTCACCACCGCGCTCGTCGAGCTGTTCCGGGTCCGTTTCGACCCCGACCTCGACGAGTCCCGGGGCACGCGCGAGGAGCTCATGCGCGCCCGGGAGGAGGAGATCGAGGCCGCGCTCGCCGAGGTCGCCAGCCTCGATGCCGACCGGGTGCTGCGCGCCGTCCTCGAGCTCATCCGGGCCACTGTGCGGACGAACGTGTTCCAGCCCGCGGACGGCCGGATGCCGGCCGCGGCGGTGTTCAAGATCCTCCCCACCCGGCTCGACTTCGTGCCCAAGCCCAAGCCGGCGCTCGAGATGTGGGTGTACTCCCCGGAGGTCGAGGGCGTCCACCTGCGCTTCGGGCCGGTGGCCCGCGGCGGCCTGCGCTGGTCGGACCGGGCCGACGACTTCCGCACCGAGGTGCTCGGACTCGTCAAGGCGCAGATGGTGAAGAACGCGCTCATCGTGCCGACCGGCGCCAAGGGCGGGTTCTTCCCCAAGCAGCTGCCCGACCCGGCGGTCGACCGCGACGCCTGGGCGGCCGCCGGGCAGCACGCCTACGAGCTGTTCATCGGCGCGCTCCTCGATGTCGCCGACAACCTCGTCACCGAGGGCGAGGGCACCCGCACGGTGCGCCCGGAGCGGACCGTCGTCCACGACGGCGAGGACAGCTACCTCGTCGTCGCGGCGGACAAGGGCACCGCCCGCTTCTCCGACGTCGCCAACCGGATCGCGCTCGAGCGCGGCTTCTGGCTCGGTGACGCGTTCGCCTCGGGCGGGTCCGTGGGCTACGACCACAAGGCCATGGGGATCACCTCCCGCGGCGCCTGGACCTCGGTCGAGCGCCACTTCCGGGAGCTCGGCCTCGACACCTCCCGGGACGAGTTCACCGCCGTCGGGATCGGCGACATGAGCGGCGACGTGTTCGGCAACGGCATGCTCCGCAGCGACCGCACCCGGCTCGTCGCCGCCTTCGACCACCGCGACGTGTTCCTCGACCCGGACCCGGACGCCGCGGCGTCCTACGCTGAGCGCAGGCGCCTGTTCGAGACCCCGCGCTCGAGCTGGCAGGACTACGACCCGGAGCTGATCTCCGCCGGCGGCGGGGTGTACCCGCGCTCGGCGAAGACCATCGAGGTGAGCGAGCGCGCCGCCGAGCGTCTCGGCATGCGCCCCGGCGCGCACCCGCCCACCGAGGTCATCCGCGCGATCCTGCGGGCCCCGGTCGACCTGCTCTACAACGGCGGGATCGGCACCTACGTCAAGGCGGAGACCGAATCCCACCTCGATGTCGGGGACAAGGCCAACGACGCGATCCGCGTCGACGGCGGCGAGCTGCGCGCCCGCGTCGTCGGCGAGGGCGGCAACCTCGGCTTCACTCAGCTCGGCCGGGTCGAGGCCGCGCTCGGCGGGGTCAGGCTCAACACCGATGCCGTCGACAACTCCGCCGGCGTGGACTGCTCCGACCACGAGGTCAACATCAAGCTGCTCCTCGACCTCCTCATCAGGCGCGGCGAGTTCGCTTCCGCCGAGCGGGAGTCGGTGCTCCTGTCGATGACGGACGAGGTCGCCGGGCTCGTGCTCGCGAACAACTACAGCCAGAACGTCGCGCTCGGGGAGGCGCGCGATCGGGCGCAGTCGATGACGAGCACGCAGCGGCGCCTCCTCAAGCGCCTCGAGAAGACCGCCGAGCTCGACCGCGCGGTGGAGTTCCTCCCCGACGACAAGGCGCTCAACCGGCGCGCCGAGGCGGGCCGCGGCTTCACCTCCCCGGAGCTCGCCGTGCTGCTGGCCTACGTCAAGATGGACACCGCCGGCGAGATCCTGTCCGGCGATCTGCCGGCGGAGGACTGGACGCGCGAGCACCTCGTCGACTACTTCCCCGACAGCCTCGCGCAGCGGCACGCGGACGCCTTCGTCCACCACCCGCTGCACCGGGAGATCGCGACGGCCCACCTCGTCAACCGGATCGTCGACCGCGGCGGGCTGACCTACATCTTCCGGATGCAGGAGGAGACCGGCGCCTCGGTCGCGCAGGTCGCCCGGGCGTTCACCGTGGTGAGCCGGGTGTTCGACCTCGACGCGCACTTCGAGGACATCTGCGCCCTCGACAACCGGGTGCCGGCGGAGGTCCAGGTCCAGCTCCTCCACGGCTACGTCCGGCTCCTCGACCGCGCCTCCCGGTGGCTCGTCCACCAGGCGCCCGACGGTCTCGACGTGCTCGCCGAGGTCGACCGCTACCGGCCCGTGATCCGTGAGCTGCGGCCCCTCGTCCCGGGCCTGCTGCGCGGGCAGGACCGGGCTGAGCTCGAGGACGCCGCCCACCGCTGGATCGGCGAGGGCGTGCCGGAGGAGCTCGCCTTCCGGGCGGCCGCGCTGCTCGACGAGTTCGCGCTCCTCGACGTCGCGCAGGCCGCCTCCCGCACCGACACCCCCGCGATCGATGCGGCCGAGGTGTACTATGCGGTGACCGACCTGCTCGCGGGCTCGCAGCTGCTCAACCTCATCGGTGATCTCGATCGCCGGAGCCGGTGGACGGCCCTGGCCCGCGGTGCGATGCGGGACGACTTCTACCAGGCGGTGCTCTCGATCGTCGTCGCGATCCTCACGGTGACCGACAGCGAGCGGGCGACCCCGGCCGAGCGCGCCGACGACCGGATCGCGCAGTGGCGCGTCCGCACCGACGCCTCGCTGCGCCAGGTGCTCTCGACGATCGACGAGGTCATCGCGCTCGAGCAGGTCGACCAGGCGCCGCTGTCCGTGCTCCTGCGGATGATGCGCTCCGTCGTCCGCTCGACCGAGTGGGGCATGCAGGACACCTGAGACGAGGAGGACCCATGGGTCTGCTGAGCGATCTGCTGGCCGCCGAGGGGATCGTCGACGCCGACGACGTCGAGTGGCTCCACCTCGTCGTCGGCGACTGGCAGCTCATCGCCGACCTCTCCTTCGCCGACCTCGTGCTGTGGGCCCCGGCCCGCATCGCCGAGGCGGCCGGGGGCGAGGGCATCGGGGCCGATCCCGAGGGCGGCACGGACACGCCTGAGGCGGGTGCGGACGGTGAGGCTCCGGAATACCGGGTGATCGCGCACTGCCGGCCGACCACCGGCTCGACGGTCTACCCGCACGACGAGGTCGGCACGCTCGCCACCGCGGAGGAGCGCGCGCTGCTCCACGAGGCCCACTCCCAGCAGCGGATCGTCATCTCGCAGGCCGCCGAGCCCCCGCTCGTCGGCGCCGAGGCGGTCCCCGTGGTGCGCGCCGGCCGGGTCATCGCCGTGCTGACCCGGCACACCGAGGAGGGGCGCCGGCAGGGCTCCTCCCGGCTCGAGCGCTACTACCGCTCGAGCGCGACGATGCTCCTGTCGATGATCGCCGAGGGGGCGTTCCCCGATCTCAGCGCGCCCTCCGGCGCCCATCGCGGGGAGCCCCGCGTGGGCGACGGGCTCATCGTCCTCAACCGGGAGGGCCGGGTCCGCTACGCCTCCCCGAACGGCGTGTCCGTGCTCCACCGGCTCGGGCACGAGGGGGAGATCGAGGGCCGCTACCTCGCCGAGGTCGTGTCCGGCCTCATCGCCCAGCTCCGTCCGGTCGACGAGACCCTGCCGCTCGTGCTCACCGGCCGCGCGCCGTGGCGCACCGAGGTCGAGTCCGGCCGGGTCTCGGTGTCCCTGCGCGCGATCCCCATCACCCGGGCCGGCACGCGCACCGGCGCGATCATCCTCGCCCGGGACGTGTCCGAGATCCGGCGCCGCGAGCGCGAGCTGCTGAGCCGCGACGCGATGATCCGGGAGATGCACCACCGGGTGAAGAACAACCTGCAGACGGTGTCGGCGCTGCTGCGGCTGCAGGCCCGGCGGATGGAGTCCCTGGAGTCGCGGGCCGCGCTCGAGGAGGCGATGCGCCGGGTGGCGATCATCGCCGTCGTCCACGACGTGCTGAGCCAGGGGGTGGAGAGCGAGGTCGACTTCGACGAGATCGTCGACAAGGGCCTGCGGCTCACCCCCGAGCTCACCTCGCCCGAGCTCGAGGTCACCCTGCGGCGCACCGCGAGCTTCGGCGCGATCTCCTCGGCCGACGCGACCTCGCTCGCGCTCGCGCTCACCGAGCTCGTGACGAATGCGATCGAGCACGGCTTCCCGCTGTCGGCGAAGCCGGAGGGCCAGGACACCCTGCGCGGCACCGTGTGGGTGACCCCGGAGCGGGTGGGGGACCGGCTCACCGTCATCATCGCCGACGACGGCGTCGGCCTGCCGCCCGGCGGCGGCCCCGGCTCGGGGCTCGGCACGCAGATCGTGCGGACCCTCATCACGAGCGACCTCGCCGGCAGCATCGAGTGGCGGCCGCGCGCCGGCGGCGGCACCGAGGCGCTCATCGACGTGCCGCTGCGCTCCGACACGGTGTGAGCGCCCCGGGCGGGACCTGCCCCGGTGGCCACGCACAGCACGACAGCGGCCGCAGGCTCATCGAGCCTGCGGCCGCTGGGAGAAAGCGTGCGGGTGCGCTCAGCCGGCGCGGCGGGCGCGGGCGGCGCGCCGCTTGAGAGCGCGGCGCTCGTCCTCGCTCAGACCGCCCCAGACTCCGGCGTCCTGACCGGATTCGAGTGCCCACTGCAGGCAGGTCTCGACGACTTCGCACCGCCGGCAGACGCTTTTGGCCTCTTCGATCTGGAGCAGAGCGGGCCCGGTGTTGCCGATGGGGAAGAAGAGTTCCGGGTCCTCGTTGAGGCACGCCGCGCGATGGCGCCAGTCCATGGTGTCCTTTCCTGGGAGCGGAGATCGCCGCTGCCGCGGACCGGGGGCTTCCCGAACGGGAGCGCAGACACGGGTGACGGCGTGGAAGATCGGCGATCGTATGGAACGATCACCACAAGACTCACACACGCCGGAGGGGCGCACAAGGGTTGAGCAGTGTGAAATCACTGACAGATCTCCATTCTCAGCACAACGGCGGGCCGGGTGCAAATCGCCGCGCACCGGGGTGAGACACCGGCCCGGCGCTCTTGTGCCGGTGCGCCGGCGTCTGCTTGGCTGGGGTGCATGACCGATTCGCACACCTCCTCCGGCCGCCCCCTCGGGGACCTCGCCGACGTCCGCCTCATCGCGATCGACGGCGTCGCCCCGACGATCGACCCGGGCGCCTTCATCGCCCCCGGCGTCACGCTCATCGGCGACGTCCGGGTGGGGCCGGGCAGCAGCATCTACTACGGCTGCGTGCTGCGCGCGGACCGCAATTCGATCACCATCGGGTCCGGCACGAACATCCAGGACAGCACCGTGATGCACGCCGACCCGGGCAAGCCCGTGGTGATCGGCGACCGGGTGTCCGTCGGCCACCGCGCGCTCGTCCACGGCTGCATCGTCGGCGACGACGTGCTCGTCGGGATGAGTGCGACGCTCCTCAACGAGTGCCGGATCGGCAGCGGCTCGCTCGTCGCCGCCGGCGCCGTCGTGCTCGAGGGGACCGAGGTGCCCGCCGGCTCGCTCGTCGCCGGGGTGCCCGGCAAGGTGCGTCGCCCGCTCACCGAGGACGACCTCGCCCGCGTCCACGGCAATGCGCAGGCCTACGAGGAGATCACCGCGCTCCACCGGGAGCGCGGCCGCCTCCTCTGAGCCGCCTCCTCCGATCCATCTCCTCCGGCCCCGGGCCGGCGCGGGGTGGGGTTGCCCTGTCCTTCCTGGCAGGACCGGGCGCGGTGGCCGACACTGGTGGTATGAGGATCGTCGGCTTCTTCCGCAGCTATCCGCTGGTCGCGCTCGCCCTCGCCGCGCTCGTGCTCACCCTCGGCCTGCTCGGCCTGGGAGCCCCGGGTGCGGCGCAGATCCTCGCCACCGCCGTCATCGCCCTCGTCGTCGTCCTCACTGCGATCGACATGGTCCGCGACCTCCTCGCCGGCTCCTGGGGCCTCGACGTGCTCGCCGTCGTCGCGATGGTGTCCACAGTGCTCGTCGGGGAATACGTCGCTGGCCTCATCATCGTGCTCATGCTCACCGGCGGCGAGGCGATCGAGGACTACGCCGCCGGGCGCGCCGGCCGCGAGCTCGACGCCCTCATCAGCCGCGCCCCGGCCTTCGCCAACCGGCTGACCGCTGCGGGGGAGATCAAGCGCATCCCCGTGCGCGCGGTGGCACCCGGCGACCGCCTCCTCGTGCGCCCGGCCGAGGTGCTGCCCGTCGACGGGGTGCTCGAGGACGCGCACGCCTCGATCGACGAGTCCTCCCTCACCGGGGAGCCGCTGCCCGTCACCCGCACCGCGGGCGAGGAGGTGCACTCCGGCACCGTCAACGGCACCGAGGCCTTCACCATGCGGGCGACGGCGACGGAGCAGGACTCGCAGTACCACGCGATCGTCGAGCTCGTCGGGGAGGCGGTCGCCTCGAAGGCGCCGATGGTGCGCCTCGCGGATCGCTACGCCGTGCCCTTCACCGTGCTCTCCCTCCTCATCGCAGGGATCAGCTGGGCGGTGAGCGGCGAGGCGGTCCGCTTCGCCGAGGTGCTCGTCGTCGCCACCCCGTGCCCCCTCCTCATCGCCGCGCCGGTGGCTTTCATGGGCGGGATGAGCCGCACCGCTCGGATCGGCGTCATCGTCAAGAACGGCGGGGCGATCGAGACGCTGTCCCGCGTCCGCTCGGTCGCCTTCGACAAGACCGGCACCCTGACCCGGGGGCGCCCGGAGATCCGCGCCGTCCATCCCGGATCCCTCCCCGCCGACGAGGTCCTCGCGCTCGCCGCCGGGGCCGAGCAGTACTCCGTGCACGTGTTCGCCGCCCCGATCGTCGCCGCCGCCCACCGCCGGGAGCTGCGGCCGGCCGAGGTCGCCGAGGCCGCCGAGGTCGCCACGAACGGGGTGCAGGCGACGCTGGCGGACGGCACCGAGGTGCGGGTGGGCAAGCCCGCCTTCGTCGCCGAGCGGGTGCCGGGACTGCGGCGCACACCGCTCACGGCCGGCGAGACCGCGGTCTACGTGTCCCGCGGGGACGAGCTCGCCGGGACCATCGTGCTCGCCGACCCGGTGCGTCCCGAGGCGCCGGGCACCGTGGCGGCGCTCCGCGGCCTCGGCGTCGAGCGCTGCGCGATCCTCACCGGCGACGTCGCCCCGACCGCGGAGTCGATCGCCGCGGAGGTCGGCATCGACACCGTCCACGCCGAGTGCACCCCGTCCACCAAGGTCGACATCGTCGCCGCCGCTCGCCCCCGCCCGGTGCTCATGGTCGGCGACGGCATCAACGACGCCCCCGTGCTCGCGGCCGCCGACGTCGGGATCGCGATGGGCGCACGCGGAGCGACGGCGGCGAGCGAGGCGGCCGCCGCGGTCGTCACCGCCGACGACATCTCCACCGTCGCGCAGGCCGTGGCGATCGCCCGGCGCACCGTGCGGATCGCGCTGCAGAGCATCTGGCTCGGCATCGCGATCTCGCTGGGGCTCATGCTCGTCGCCGCCTTCGGCTTCCTCCCCGCGGTGCTCGGTGCGATCCTCCAGGAGGGCGTCGACCTCGTCGCGATCCTCGGCGCCATGCGCGCGCTCGGCGGCGGCCCGATCGCGGTGCCGCCGGCGTCGGGGGAGGACCATCCCGGCGATTTCGTCAGCCCCGAGCGGGTTTGACATGATGAGCGGGTGAAGAACGTACTGGATCCCGCGCAGAACCGAGTCGTCGTCATCGGCGGCGGCCCCGGCGGCTACGAGGCGGCCCTCGTCGCCGCACAGCTCGGCGCCGACGTCACCCTCGTCGAACGCAACCGCTGCGGCGGTGCGGCAGTCCTCACCGATGTCGTGCCCTCGAAGACGCTCATCGCGACCGCCGAGCTCATGGGCGACATCGCGGAATCCGGGTCGCTGGGCATCCGCCTCGACGACACCGACACGGGGGAGGCCTCGGACTCCACCGGCGGCCGGATCCGCGCCGACCTCGGTGCGATCAACACCCGGATCCTCGAGCTCGCCAACGCCCAGGCCACCGACATCCACCACGGCCTCGTGCGCGCCGGGGTCACCGCCGTCAAGGGGCAGGCGCGCCTGACCGGCCGCAGGCAGGTCGAGATCTCCCCGGCCGACGGGGAGGCGTACTCCGTCGAGGCCGATACCGTGCTGCTCGCGGTCGGCGCCCACCCGCGCGAGCTGCCGAGCGCTCAGCCCGACGGCGAGCGGATCCTCACCTGGACCCAGCTCTACGGCCTCGCGGAGCTCCCGGAGCACCTCGTCGTCGTCGGCTCCGGCGTCACCGGCGCGGAGTTCGCCTCGGCCTACAACGCGCTCGGCTGCCAGGTCACCCTCGTGTCCTCGCGCGACCGGGTGCTCCCCGGCGAGGACAGCGACGCCGCGGAGGTGCTCGAGAACGTGTTCCGCTCCCGCGGCATGAACGTGCTGTCGCGCTCGCGCGCGACATCGGTCGAGCGCACGGAGACCGGGGTCGAGGTCACCCTCGAGGACGGCCGCACGGTGGCGGCGACCCACTGCCTCATGGCGGTCGGCTCGATCCCGAACACCGAGGACCTCGGACTCGAGGCGGCCGGGGTGCAGACGGAGGAATCCGGCCACATCACCGTCGACGGGGTGTCGCGCACCTCGGCACCCGGCGTCTACGCCGCCGGGGACTGCACCGCGGTGCTCCCGCTCGCCTCGGTCGCGGCGATGCAGGGACGGATCGCGATGTGGCACGCGCTCGGCGACGCAGTCTCCCCGCTCAAGCTGCGCAACGTCGCCTCGAACGTCTTCACCGCCCCGGAGATCGCCACGGTGGGCTTCAGCCAGGCCGACTACCTCGAGAACTCCGACGAGGTGGAGACGGTGACGCAGACGCTGTCGACGAATCCGCGGGCGAAGATGCAGGAGATCACCGACGGCTTCGTCAAGATCTTCGCCAGGCGCGGCTCGGGGTCGATCCTCGGCGGCGTCGTCGTCGGCCCCAAGGCGAGCGAGCTCATCCTGCCGATCACGCTCGCCGTCGAGAACCGCCTCACCGTCGATCAGCTGTCCTCGAGCTTCACCGTCTACCCCTCGCTCAGCGGCTCGGTGACGGAGGCGGCGCGCAAGCTCCACCACCACGCCCGCTGAGGCCGGTGCGCCCACGCCGTGCGCTGAGACAGGTGCCGAACCCGGCGGGCGGGCTCAGGCCTCGAACTCGACGAGCGGCTCGCCGGCGCGCACCGTGGCGCCCGGCTCGACGAGCACGCGCGCGACGGTCGCGGCGTGCGTCGCGGTGAGCGGCTGCTCCATCTTCATCGCCTCGATCACCGCGAGCCGCTGACCGGCCTCGACGGTGTCGCCGGCGGCGACCTCGACGGACACGATGGTGCCCTGCATGGGAGCGGTGAGGCGCGGCGAATCGTCCTCGCGGCGCGAGCCCTGGCGGCGCAGGCCGCCGCGCCGGGTGGCCGACCCGGGAGCCGCCGGGCGGGCGAGCTCGGCGGGGACCTTGACGGTCATCCGATGGCCCTCGACCTCGACGACGATGTCGATGACGTCCTCGGCGGGCTGGGTGTGCACGGACATGGGTTCCTCCGGAGTGTCGAACTGGGGCATGTAGGTCGACTGCAGCCAGTGCGTCGACACGGTGAAGTCCTCGGCGAAGGCCGGTTCGTCGACGAGCCGGCGGTGGAGCGGGATGAGGGTGCGCACGCCCTCGATGGTGAACTCGTCGAGCGCGCGGCGGGCGCGGGCGAGCGCCTGCGCGCGGTCCTCACCGGTGACGATGAGCTTGGCGAGCATCGGGTCGAAGTCGGTGCCGACCTCGGTGCCGGTGCCCACGCCGGAGTCGAGCCGGATGCCCGGCCCGGCCGGCGGGATGTAGCGGGTGATCCGACCGGTCGCGGGGAAGAAGCCGCGGCGGGCGTCCTCGGCGTTGATCCGGAACTCGATCGAATGGCCGCGCGGGGCGGGGAGCTCCGGCGGCAGGGATTCGCCGGCGGCGATCCGCAGCTGCCAGGCGACGAGGTCGACCCCGGCGACCTCCTCGGTCACCGTGTGCTCGACCTGGATCCGGGCGTTGACCTCCATGAATGTCGGGCGCCCGTCGCGGCCGAGCAGGAACTCGCACGTCGCTGCGCCGACGTAGCCGACCTCGGCGAGGATGCGCCGCGAGGCCTCGGTCACCGTCTCCTGCTGCTCGGGTGTGAGGAACGGGGCGGGCGCCTCCTCGACGATCTTCTGGTTGCGCCGCTGCAGGGTGCAGTCGCGGGTGGACACCACGTGGACGGTGCCGGCGGCATCGACGAGGCACTGCGTCTCGACGTGCCGGGGGTCGACGATCTGCTGCTCGAGGAGGCACTCGCCGCGGCCGAAGGCGCTGCGCGCCTCCCGGGTGGCGGACTCGAGGGCCGGCTGCAGCTCGGAGGCGTCCGCCGCGGTGCGGAAGCCGCGCCCGCCGCCGCCGTAGACGGCCTTGACGGCCACGGGGTAGCCGATCTCCTCGGCGATCCGCCGGGCCTCCTCCAGGCCCTCCACCGCGCCGCCGGAGCCGCGCGTGATCGGGGCATCGACGGCCTCGGCGACGGCGCGGGCTCCGGCCTTGTCGCCGAGCCGGGCGATCGCCGCCGGCGGCGGGCCCACCCACACGAGGCCGGCGTCGAGCACGGCCTGAGCGAAGTCGGGGCTCTCCGCGAGGTACCCGTAGCCGGGGTGCACGGCGTCGGCGCCGGACCTCCGGGCGAGATCGAGGAGTCGGGTGATGCTGAGGTAGGTGTCGGCGGGTCCGAGCCCGTCGAGCAGCCAGGCGTCGTCGGCGAGCCGGACGAAGTCGGCGTCTGCGTCCGGCCGGGTGTAGGCGGCGATCGCGCGGATCCGGAGGTCGTGGCAGGCGCGGATGATGCGCAGGGCGATCTCTCCGCGGTTGGCGATGAACACCGCGCGGACCGGCCGGTGCGTCACGCTCGCGGAGTACTCCGCGGCCAGCTGACTCATGTGGGGGACTCCTGAGGGCAGAACGATGTGGAACAGGTCAAACCTAGAGAGTCCCGCCAAACGCTTGTGGCCGATCGACAAAAGACCTGTGCGAACTTCTCTCAGCGCTCCGGGAGTGTCGCGCTCAGTCGCGGGCGTCCCACAGGGACGGCCAGAACACGCCGAGCCCGGTGACGAGCCGGCGGAGCACCGGCAGGCTCAGGCCGATGACATTGTGGTGGTCGCCCTCGATCCCGGTGACGAAGGCGCCGCCGAAGCCGTCGATCGTCAGTGCGCCGGCGACCTCGAGGGGCTCCCCGGTGGCGATGTAGGCGTCGAGCTCGGCCGGGCTCGGCCGGGCGGTGCGGATGACGGTGCTCGCCGTCTCGACCGTGATGCCGGTGAGGCCCCATCCCGCCTGCGCGTGCCCGGACGCGGTCGGTGCTGCGTCCGGGGCGGGGCTCCCGGCGGGGGCGTTGCGGTCGAGCCGCGCGACGCAGTGACCGGTGTGCAGGAGGGCCGTGGTCCCGCCCATCTCCTCCCACACCCGGCGGGTCGCCTCGGCGGTGTGGGGCTTGCCCACCGGCCTGCCGCCGAGCTCGAGGATCGAGTCCGAGGCGATGAGCACCGCGGTGCCGGAGTCCCCGGGGATCTCTGCGGTGCCGGTGAGGATGCGGTCGAGCACGGTCCGGCCCTTCGCCTCCGCGAGCACCCCGGCCAGCGTGCGGACATCGGCATCCGGATGGGCGGCCTCGACGGCAGCCTCGTCGACGCCGGAGACGATGACGTGCGGCGTGATGCCGGACCCGGCGAGGATCCTCCGGCGCGACGGCGAGGCGGAGGCGAGGACGACGGCGGTCATGCGGAGAGCTCCTCGGGATCGGCGGCCGGTCCTGCGGAGGCCGAGGGTGGGGGTGCGTCGTGCTCCGCGGCGGGGTGCGCGGTGGGCTCGGTGCCGGAGGCGATCGACACGGGCGCGGCGAGGTCTTCGGCGATCCGGTGGACGATCGCCGCGGCGAGCTGCGCGCAGCCGAGCACGCTCGGATAGCGGCCGCCGGCGCTGACCAGCCCGATCCGGGTGGTGCCGGTGAGCGTCTGGTTGAGCGACACGGGCAGCGCACCGGTGCTCACCGCGGTCAGCCACTGGGAGCCCGACAGCACACGCGAGCTGCGGCGGAGCACGTCGCGCAGCGGTCGGCCGATCGAGGGGAGGAGACCGAGGTTGGGCACGGTGAGCACGATGACCCGGTACCCGCCCTCGCGCTGCAGTCGGTTGATCACCGTCGACAGGACCGGCAGCCCGATCGTGCCGCTGATCGGATGGACGAGGTCGGCGGTGCCCATCGACACGACGGCGTAGCGCGGTTCGCCGCCGCCGGTGCGCGAGCGGCGCATCCGGCGGTCGGTGAGCACGGCCGACACCTGCCCGAGGAGGTCGTCGGCCCCGGCGGACGGCGCGGCGACGACGCGCAGCCGCACGTCCTCGCCGACGAGGCGGGCCACGCCGCGGGCGATGAGCATCCCCTGGGTGCGGCGTCGGGAGCCGACGTCGAGGCCGGCGACCCACGAGTCCCCGAGCACGGCGACGGCCGGCAGGTCCTCGTCGGCGCGGCTCTCGACCAGCGGGATGCCGCGGCCGGTGGAGCGGTCGACGCGGAGCGCGGGCTGCGGCACCGGGCGGCGACCGTCCTGCTCGACGGCGGTCCGCAGACGGGCGGATTGGAGGCGCAGCTGCACGCTGCCGAGCGCGAGCCCGAGCGCCGGCATGCCGACCCCGAGCGCGAGCCCCCACTTCGTCGTTCGCCGCATCTCCGTCCTTTCGGTTCCGTGGCGAGTCTAGGCGATACAGTGGGGCCCATGGCCAACGAGACCCGGACCGGGATGACCCGGCGACTGCGCAGTGTGTGGGACGAATTCAGGCTCCGTCGCGACCAAGCGGTCCAGCGCCCCGGCGGCAGCTTCGGCACCCTCGCCCCGGGGCCGGCGGTCTACGCCGAGCCGACCGAGGACGAGCTCGGGCGCGGGGCCTACGAGCCCTACGTCGCCCCGCCCATGCGGCTCGCCGCGGCGTGGAGCTGGCGCACCATCGTCGTGCTCGCCGGGATCGGGGTCGCGCTGTGGCTGCTGTCCAAGGTCAGCATGATCGTCCTGCCGGCGCTCATCGCGCTCCTCATCTCCGCGCTCCTGTCCCCGCTCGTCGGCCTGCTGCGCCGGATCGGGCTGCCCCAGGTGCTCGCCTCGTTGATCTCATTCGTCGGCTTCATCGTGTTCGTCGTCGGCCTGCTCTACCTCGTCGGCCAGCAGATCGTCGTCGGCTTCACCGACCTCGCCGACCAGGTCGTCGCCGGCTTCCGCTCGATCAGCGACTGGCTCCAGGGCAATCCGTTCGGCCTCGAGTCCGCGCGCATCTCCCAGGCGATCGACGACGGCGTCAACCAGGCCACCGTCTACCTGCAGGGCCACTCCTCGCAGATCCTCGGCGGGGCGGTCGGCGCGGCGAGCTCGGTGGGCAGCTTCCTCACCGGTCTCCTCCTCACCCTGTTCACCGCCTTCTTCTTCCTCTACGACGGCCGCAGCATCTTCAGCTGGTTCGTCGGGCTCCTGCCCAAGCCCGCCCGTGCCCAGGCGGAGGGCGCGGCGCTGCGCGGCTGGCAGACCCTCGTCCAGTACGTGCGGGTGCAGATCATCGTCGCCGGCGTCGACTCGGTCGGCATCGGCATCGGCGCGTTCTTCCTCGGGCTGCCGCTCGTCATCCCGCTCACCGTGCTCGTCTTCCTCGGCTCCTTCATCCCGATCGTCGGTGCGGTGGCCACCGGCGCCATCGCGGTCATCGTCGCGCTCGTCTCGCAGGGCTTCGTCTCCGCGCTCATCATGCTCGGCGTCGTGCTCCTCGTGCAGCAGATCGAGGGCAACGTCCTGCAGCCGTTCATCATGGGCAAGGCCGTCTCCGTCCACCCGCTCGCGGTGGTCCTCGCGGTGGCCGCCGGCGGGTTCCTCTACGGCATCCCCGGCGCGCTCTTCGCCGTCCCGCTCATCGCGGTGATCAACACTGTCGTCCTCTACCTCTCCGGCAAGGACGTCTTCGCCCCGGACGAGGAGGCGAAGACGACGGTCGAGGACGGCGAGGAGAGACCCGTGCTCGACGACGACCCGGACGACTCCCCGCTGCGCACCTCGCTGCAGGAGGAGCAGGACCCGGCGCCGCAGGCGCACGGATCATCCGCGCGCGGGTCGCAGGCGAAGGACGCCGCGCAGGCACGCGGCACAGATGCACCGGCCTCGGGGCGCGGACCCGGCTCGGGGGATCCCGACACCCGGCTCTGAGTCGGGGTCCGGCCGCCGGGCGCACCGACGCGAACGGCCCGGGGCGTGAGCCCCGGGCCGTTCTGCTGCGTCGATCGCTGCGTGCCGGATGGTCTCCGGCGGCGCATCAGCCGGTGTAGGCCTCGATGCGCTTGACGGTGACGGCGATGGTCTTGCCGCTGGGCGCCTCGTACTCGGCGGTGTCGTCGACCTTCTTGCCGTTGACGGCCGCGCCGAGGGGAGCCTGCTCGGACACGACGTTGATCGTCTCGTTCTCGTCGACGATCTCGCGGGAGCCGAGCAGGAAGGTGAGCTCGCGGCCGCCGGCGTCGACGGTGATGACCTTGCCGGGGGAGACCACCGTGGTGTCGGTGTCGGTCTCGCCCACCTGGGCGCGCGCGAGCAGGTGCTCGAGCTGACGGATCCGGGCCTCCTGCTTACCCTGCTCCTCGCGTGCGGCGTGGTAGCCGCCGTTCTCCTTGAGGTCGCCCTCGTCGCGGGCGGCCTCGATGCGCTCGGCGATCTCGACACGACCGGGCCCCTTGAGGTGCTCGAGCTCCTTGGTCAGGCGATCGAAGGCCTCCTGGCTGAGCCAGGTCTCCTCACCCGTGATGTCCTCGGTCATGTCACTCCTAATCCCGGCCGCAGGCTGCGGCCGAACTGCAATGAGAACTCCCGGGAGCCGGTCGGCTTCCGGGAGTGAACAGTGTTCGAAGGCTCCAGTTTAGTCGAGGAACCAGCAGGAATCCACATGCCCGCTCGCCGCGAGCTGGGTGGTCGCGATGTCGAGGCGGAGCTGCGCGGGGCGGGATTCGTCGGCCGCCGGGTCCGGATCGACGGTGACCTCGCGGAAGCCGACGATCGCCTCCTGCTCGTTCGTCGCCTGCACGATGCACTCGATCGTGCGCTCGGCGTCCGGGACGACCGACACGTGGGCGATGGTGCGGGTGGAGTCGACGACCTCGTAGCCGATCGTCGTGGGATCGGTCGGGGTGGTGCGCGGGGCGAAGGAGTACCACGCGGCGAGCGCGATCATCACGGTGATGCCCGCGGCGGCGGCGATCGCGAGGCCGCGGCGGCGCGGCGGTCGGCGGGCCGGTGGACGGGCGCTCCCGTACCGTTCGGCGATGGCGGCCTGTGCCGTGGTCATATGCTGTCGATCCCGATTCGTCTCGTGTCCGTGCGGCGCACTAATCTAGAGTAGTCGAATTGTCGTCCCTCCGGAGAGCCCGCCCCCGCGGTGCGGACCCGGTGGGCCCGTGTCGAGAGGTTCCGCCACCCATGAGTCACCCGTCCTCGGAGTCACTGCCCTACCACGGACTGCGTCTGCTGGCGGTGCACGCTCACCCCGACGACGAATCCTCCAAGGGGGCGGCGACGACCGCCCTCTACGCCGAGCGCGGGGCGCGGGTGATGATCGCGACGATGACCGGCGGGGAGGCCGGGGACATCCTCAACCCGGCGCTGCTCCAGAGTCCGCAGGCCGCCCGCGACATCGCCGGGCTGCGCCGCGACGAGATGGCCCGCGCGGCCGCCGAGCTCGGCGCCGAGCACCGCTGGATCGGCTTCGTCGACTCCGGGCTGCCCGAGGGCGACCCGGCCGTCGAGACCCCGCACGGCTGCTTCTACCGGACCCCCACCGCGGTCGCCGCACGTCCGCTCGTGCACCTCATCCGCAGCTTCCGGCCGCACGTCGTCACCACCTACGACGAGCTCGGGGGCTACCCGCACCCGGACCACATCAAGACCCACGAGGTGACGATGGCGGCAGTCGAATCCGCCGCCCACCCGGAGGACAACCCGGAGCTCGGCGAGCCCTGGCAGGTGCAGAAGGTCTACTACAACCAGGACCTCTCCCCGACGAAATGGCTCATCATCCACGAGCGGATGCTCGCCGACGGGCTCGAATCGCCGTTCGGCGAGATGCTCGAGCGCTACCGGGAGCGGGCGGACACGCGTCGCACCTGGCTGTCGACCCGGATCGAGTGCCGCGAGCACTTCGAGCAGCGCGACCGTGCGCTGCTCGCCCACGCCACCCAGATCGATCCGGAGGGCGGGTTCTTCACCGGGGCCCGTGAGGCCTCGAAGAAGTACTGGACCTCGGAGGAGTTCGAGCTCGCCCTCGACTTCACCGGACGGGACCCGCTCGACGGCGCACAGGAGTTCGTCGAATCGGATCTGTTCGCCGGCGTGATCGACGACTCAGGGCGGCGAGTGCCCGACACCGGACCCCTGGGCCAGGGTGCCCGAGAGGACGAGGGATGAACGCCGCACTCATCGCGCTGGCCCAGTCGCCGGCGCCCACCGAGGACATCGAGTACCCGGACCCGGTGCTCGTCACCCCGGGCACCATCGGCTTCCTCGTGACGTTCTTCATCGTGGTCGCGGCCATCTTCCTCATCCGCGACGCGCTCAAGCGCGTGCGCCGCGTGCGCGCCAAGGACCACGCGGTCGACCGCTACCCGATCCCGATGCGGCGTCCGGGCGAGGAGAACCAGCCCCTCAACCACGGCCACGACGGGCAGGGCGATGCCGTCGGACCCGACTCGGATGTCGCGGACACGGATGCCGGGGACACCCCGCCTCGCACCTGAGCCGGACCGCCCGGCTCAGAGCTCGGGGTTCGTCGTCACCGCGCCGACGAGCAGGGCGGCGAGATGGCAGCCGAAGCCGAGCACCGTGAGGGTGTGGAAGATCTCGTGGTACCCGAACACCCGCGGGGCGGGGTCGGGCCGCTTGATGCCGTAGATCCCCGCGCCGGCGATGTAGAGCGCGCCGCCGACGATGACGAGGATCGCGACCGCAGGGTTCTCCTGCCAGATCTGGGGCAGGTAGCCGACCCCGGTGACCCCGATGCCGACGTAG
The DNA here is from genome assembly GCF_023072605.1 of Brevibacterium sp. R8603A2. NCBI lineage: Bacteria > Bacillati > Actinomycetota > Actinomycetes > Micrococcales > Brevibacteriaceae > Brevibacterium > Brevibacterium sp. R8603A2. The sequence continues at coordinate 30,538 of NZ_JALLGN010000013.1, read as the reverse complement.
ACGGGGACGAACAGCCAGCGCGGGGCGGTCGTCCACACGATCCGGAAGATCACCCCGAGGATCGCACCGATCCACATGATGCTCAGCAGCACGGTGGCCGCGCCGCGATCGAGCATGAGGACGGCGAGCGGCGTGTAGGTGCCGGCGATGATGAGGAAGATGTTCGCGTGGTCGAGGCGGCGCAGGAGCAGCCGCACCCGCATCCGCCAGCGCCCGCGGTGGTAGACGGCCGAGGTGCCGAACAGCATCATGCCGGTGACGGTGAACACCGCCGCGGCCATGCGCGAGGCGATGGTGGGGGAGAGGATGATGAGTGCGAGCCCGCCGATCACGGCGAGCGGGAACGCCCCGGCGTGGATCCAGCCGCGCCACGAGGGCCTGATCTGCCCGGCCAGCCGGCTGAGCTCGAGGCGGATCGCGCGGCCGCGCCGGCTGCCGTAGAAGCTGCCGCCGCCGGCGGGTGCCTCGGAGGGGGGCTCGGGCGGCCGGGTGACGGGGGAATCCATGACACCGATTCTATCGGGCGCCGCATGCCGCGCCCGCGCGGGCCGGGTACGCTGAGGACCATGCGCGTGAAAGGAACTCTGCAGTCGGCGCTCTACCGACTCTACGACCGCCGCATCGTGCGCAGGATCGCCCCCGGCGAGCAGGTGCCGCGCCATGTCGGGATCATCACCGACGGCAACCGGCGCTGGGCCAAGGAGTTCGGCACGACCACCGAGCACGGCCACCGGATGGGCGCCGGGCGGATCCTCGAGTTCCTCGGCTGGTGCGAGGAGATCGGCGTCGAGGTCGTCACGCTCTATGTGCTGTCGAAGGAGAACCTCGCCCGGCCCGCCGAGGAGGTCGCGGCGCTCACCGACATCATCGCCCGGATGGCCTCGGACATCGCCGACCGGGAGACCGCCTCGGTGCAGCTCGTCGGTGACCTGGGGATGATCCCCGAGCCGCTGCGCTCCCAGCTCATCGGCGCCCAGCAGCGCTCCGCCTCCGGCGAGCCCACCGCCAAGCTCCTCACCGTCAACGTCGCGGTGGGCTACGGCGGCCGCCAGGAGGTCGTCGACGCGGTGCGCAGCTGGCTCACCGAGGAGCGGGCCGCCGGGGCGACGATCGACGAGGCGCTCGAGAGCCTGAGCGAGGCCTGCATCTCCGAGCACCTCTACACCAAGGGACAGCCGGACCCGGACCTCATCATCCGCACCTCCGGCGAGCAGCGCCTGTCCGGGTTCCTCATGTGGCAGTCCGCGTACTCGGAGTTCTACTTCTGCGAGGCCTACTGGCCCGACTTCCGGCGCACCGACTTCCTCCGCGCCGTGCGCTCCTACGGGCAGCGCAACCGCCGCTACGGGCGCTAGCCGCACCCGAGGGAAGATGCCGGCGCTGCGATTCAGCCGCTGTTCATCCTGCTGTCACACGCCGGTCCGGCGCGCCGCCGGTCGCGACCGGGAGCCACGGGTAGGTTGAGAAGCAGTTGGCCGACACCAACCCGGGGTGCACATCTCGTCGGGGAAGGACAGGGAACGGGCGCCTCGGCAGACGATGCACAGGGGAGCCCAACATGACCGCATCATCCCGCACCACCTACGTCCTCGACACTTCGGTGCTGCTGTCGGATCCGAACGCGGTGTACCGCTTCGCCGAGCACGAGGTGGTGATCCCGCTCATCGTCGTCAGCGAGCTCGAGGGCAAGCGCCACCACCCGGAGCTCGGCTTCGCCGCCCGCAAGGCGCTCAACATGCTCGACGAGTTCCGGCAGGAGTTCGGCCGTCTCGACGAGTCGCTGCCGCTCGGCGAGGAGGGCGGATCGCTGCGGGTCGAGATCAACCACGTGGACTCCTCGGGCATGCCGGTGGCGTTCGACCGCGGGGAGAACGACACCCGCATCCTCGCCGTCGCCCGCAACCTCCAGGCCGAGGGCGACGCCGTCATCGTCGTGACGAAGGACATCCCGATGCGCGTCAAGGCCTCCGCGCTCGGCCTGCGCGCCGAGGAGTACCTCGCCGAGCTCGCGATCGACTCCGGTTTCACCGGCCTGTCCGAGGCGGCGCTCGACGAGGCGGAGATGAAGACGCTGTTCGACACCGGGCACCTCGAGACCGAGGCCGTCGCCGGGGAGATCGTCAACACCGGGCTCGTGCTGAGCTCGCCGCGCGGTTCCGGGCTGGGCCGGGTCGTGGGGCCGAACCGGATCAAGCTCGTGCGCGGGGACCGGGATGTGTTCGGCGTGCACGGGCGCTCCGCCGAGCAGCGGATCGCGATCGACCTCCTCACCGATCAGGACATCGGCATCGTGTCCCTCGGCGGGCGGGCGGGCACCGGGAAGTCCGCACTCGCGCTCATGGCCGGCCTGCAGGCCGTGCTCGAGGACCGCACGCAGGAGAAGATCATGGTGTTCCGGCCGCTCTATGCCGTCGGCGGGCAGAACCTCGGCTACCTGCCCGGTTCCGAGGGCGAGAAGATGAACCCGTGGGCGGAGGCGGTGTTCGACACCCTCGGAGCCCTCGTGTCGAAGAACGTCATCGACGAGGTCGTCCACCGCGGGCTGCTCGAGGTGCTGCCGCTCACCCACATCCGCGGCCGCTCCCTCCACGACGCCTACGTCATCGTCGACGAGGCGCAGTCGCTCGAGCGCAATGTGCTGCTCACGGTGCTCTCGCGCCTCGGGCAGAACTCGCGCGTGGTCCTCACCCACGACGTCGCCCAGCGCGACAACCTGCGGGTGAGCCGCCACGACGGCGTCGCCGCGGTGATCGAGAAGCTCAAGGGGCACCAGCTGTTCGCCCACATCACCCTCACCCGCTCCGAGCGCTCGGCGATCGCGGCCCTCGTCACGAGCGTCCTCGAGGAGTACGACATGCACTGACCCGGTGCGGGTGCGCAGCGGAGGCTCAGGGCTCTGCCGGGGCCCGCTCGAGCCGCGCGGCGAGGTGGTGGGTGAGCGGCAGGCCCACCGCGGCCATCGCGAAGTCCACGGCGAGCACGTCGCCGGAGAGCCGGTAGACCCGCTCGGTCGTCTTCACGGGCTTCGCGCTCGCGGAGTTGACCACCCGGGAGCGCAGGCGGATCTCGAAGCCGTCGTCGTGTGCGGCGAGCGTCCCCTCGGCGAGCTCGGTCTGCCCGGTGGGCTGGGCGAGGACGATCTCGATGCGCCCCTCACCGGGGGAGCGGAGGAACCCGGTCTCGGTGTGGAGCGGCCGGCCGTCGGGCGCCCAGGTGCGCTGCCGGTAGGCGAGGAACGGCTTCCCTACGTCGGTGAAGGTCAGCTCCTCGGTGTAGTCGAAGGAGTCGATCGTCGGGTACTCGCCGTGGCCGGGCCCGCGCCACACCCCGAGCAGGGCGGAGAGCGGGACGAGGTGCGGATGCAGGGTCATGCCCCATGGTAGGCAGGCGGCCGGTGGGCCGTCACCCGGAAGCACTTCTGCGTCACCTGGATCGGGGCGGCGTCGAACCGGGCGAGGGTCTCGAGGTGGTCGTCGACGGCGAAGCCCGGGACGTCCCAGGGGACGAGCCCGAGGTACTCGACGAGCGCCTCGGCGTCGCAGAACTCCATCGTGCCCGCCCAGTCCTCGGCGCGGTCCACCGTGAGGCCTGCGGCGGCGAGCTCCGCGACCATGATCGGCAGGCGCACCTCCGGGTGGAGCGGCGCGCCGCCGAACCACTCGCGCAGCTCCCCGGCCTCCGAGTCGTAGGGGAGCACCGCGATCCCGGCCGGGGCGAGGGCGGCCCCGGCGACGGGCAGATTCGGCTCCCACCCCTCGGTCGCGGTCACGGTGCGCCGCTGCTGCCCGGGTTCTGCCGGTGCGGTCCCCGGCGGCAGGCCGGCGAGGAGGGCGAGGAGCCGCTCGCCGCCGCCGGTCCCGAGGTCCGCTGCGGTTCGGGACGCGCCCAGCGCGGTGCGGCAGTCGGCCTCGAAGTCCCACGGCGGGTCGTCGGCGCGCAGCCGGCCGTCGAGGCGGGAGAAGTCCCAGCCGGTCATCGTCGCCTCCGCATGCGCGGCGCGCAGGCGGTCAGCGAGCTCGCTCATCGCTCGTCTCCTGTCGAACAGCATCGAGCGGTCGCTTCCCTGGCGTTCCGGGGCAGGAGGCCGGAGGGGAGCGACCGCTCGATGACGGTGACGTCGTGGGCGTCGGTGCTTCTACCTGTAGTCGCCGATCATCGTGGTGACGTCGAGGGCCTTGTCGAGGTCAACCTCGGTGATCGAGCCGTCCTCCACGAAGCCGAGGTCGATCGTCGCCTCCTTGACGGTCATCTTGTTGTTCACCGCGTGCTTGGCGATCTTCGCCGCCGCCTCGTAGCCGATGACCTTGTTGAGCGGGGTGACGATCGAGGGCGAGGCCTCGGCGAGGAAGCGGCAGCGCTCCTCGTTCGCGGTGAGCCCGTCGATCATCTTGTCGGCCATGACGGTGGAGACGTTCGCGATGAGGCGGATCGACTCGAGGAGGTTCTTCGCCATCACCGGGATGCCGACGTTGAGCTCGAAGGCGCCGTTCGTCGAGGACAGGGCGACCGTGGTGTCGTTGCCGATGACCTGGGCGGCGGCCTGGATCGCGGCCTCGCAGATCACCGGGTTGACCTTGCCGGGCATGATCGACGAGCCGGGCTGGAGGTCGGGGATGTGGAGCTCGCCCAGGCCGGTGTTCGGGCCCGATCCCATCCAGCGCAGGTCGTTGTTGATCTTCATGTAGCTGTAGGCGATCGTGCGGAGCTGGCCGGACACCTCGACGAGGCCGTCGCGGTTGGCCTGCGCCTCGAAGTGGTTGCGCGCCTCGGTGATCGGCAGGCCGGTCTGCTCGGCGAGGAGCTCGACGACGCGGGAGGAGAAGCCGGCCGGGGTGTTGATGCCGGTGCCTACTGCGGTGCCGCCCTGGGGGACCTCGGCGACGCGGGGGAGCGAGGCCTGGATCCGCTCGATGCCGTAGCGGATCTGCGCGGCGTAGCCGCCGAACTCCTGGCCGAGCGTCACCGGGGTGGCGTCCATGAGGTGGGTGCGGCCGGACTTGACGACGTTCTCGAACTCCTTCGCCTTCTTCTCCAGCGACGTGGCGAGGTGCTCCATCGCGGGCGTGAGGTCGTGGACGAGCGCCGAGGTCACGGCCACGTGGACCGAGGTCGGGAACACGTCGTTCGAGGACTGCGAGGCGTTGACGTGGTCGTTGGGGTGGACCTCGATGCCCTCGCCCTCGAGCGCACGGGTGGCCAGGGTGGCGAGCACCTCGTTGGTGTTCATGTTCGAGGAGGTGCCGGAACCGGTCTGGAACACGTCGATCGGGAACTCCCCGTCGTGCTCGCCGGCGATGACGGAGTCCGCGGCGGCCTGGATCGCCTTCGAGCGGGCGGCATCGAGGACCTCGAGCTCCTCGTTCGCGCGCGCCGCGGCCTTCTTGACCTGGGCCAGCGCGGCGATGTGGGCGCTCTCGAGCGTCGAGCCGGAGATCGGGAAGTTCTCGACGGCGCGCTGCGTCTGCGCCCGGTAGAGGGCCTGGGCGGGGACCTTGACCTCGCCCATGGTGTCGTGCTCGATGCGGAATTCTTCGCTCATGCTTCTTCTCAGCTCCTTGCTGGTGTCGTGATGCGGGCTGCGGGCCCGCGCCTCAGGGGTCGGGGGTGTGGGCGGCGGTCGGATCAGGCGGCGGGTTCGGGGGCGGAGTCGGCCTGCGGCGTCTCGGTGACGCCGCTCGCATCGAGCTTCGCGACGAGGTTGACCCGGCCGTCGGCGAGCCGGTAGGTCAGCCCGGCGATGACGAGGCGGCCGTCCTCGACGGCCTGCCGCAGGATCGCCGAGCGCTGGGGGAGACGGCGCACGGTGTCGATGGTGTTCTGCACGACGGTGCCCTGGACGTCGCCGCGCCCCGCGCCGGTCGCGCGGACCACCGAGGGGAGCAGCTTGGACACGACGTCGGAGATGAAGCCCTCGGGCATGTCACCGGTGGCGAAGGAATTCAGCGCGGCCGTGATCGCCCCGCAGCTGTCGTGTCCGAGCACGATGAGCAGCGGGGTGCCGAGCACCTCGACGCCGTACTCGAGGCTGCCGATCGTCACCGAGTCCGCGACCTGGCCGGCGGTGCGGACGACGAACATCTCGCCCAGCCCGACGTCGAAGATCATCTCCGCGGCGACGCGGGAGTCCGCGCACCCGAACAGGGTGGCGAAGGGGGCCTGTGCAGCGGTCAGCGCCTCGCGGCGGGAGGCGTCCTGGTTGGGGTGCGCCGGGGTGCCGTCGACGAACCGCTGGTTGCCGTCCATGAGGCGCCGGTAGACCTCCGAGGGGGTCTGCGCCTGCTGCGGTGCGCTCGCGGATCCGGGCGCTGCCCGTTCCGGGGAGCCGGATCGCGGATCAGACGAGGCCACGGCGCGCGGCCTCCTCCGCGGCTTCGACGTAGGAGTGGGTCTTCTCGAGCTGGTGCTCGGCGTAGACGTTGCGCACGGTGCCGGACTTCGAGCGCATGACGAGCGAGTGGGTGAGCACCCGCCGTCCTTCGTAGCGCACACCCTCGATGAGGTCGCCCTCGGTGATGCCGGTGGCGACGAAGTACGTGTTGTCGCCGGTCACGAGGTCATCGGTGTTGAGCACGGCGCCGAGCTCGAGGCCGGCGGCCTCCGCGTTCTCCCGCTCCTCGTCCGACTGCGGCCACAGGCGGCCCTGGATCACGCCGCCGAGCGCCTTGATCGCGCACGCGGTGATGATGCCCTCGGGGGTGCCGCCGATGCCCATGAGCATATCGATGCCCGAACCGGGGCGGCACGCGGCGATCGCCCCGGCGACGTCGCCGTCGCTGATGAGGCGGATGCGGGCGCCGGCCTGCCGCACCTCGTCGATGAGCTGCGCGTGGCGCGGGCGGTCGAGGATGACGACGGTGACCGAGGACATGTCGGTGCGCTGGCCCTTGGCCTTGGCCACCCGGCGGATGTTCTCCGCCACCGGCAGGCGCAGGTCGATGGCGTCGGCGGCCTCGGGGCCGGTGACGAGCTTCTCCATGTAGAACACGGCGGACGGGTCGTACATCGCGCCGCCCTCGCTCACCGCCATGACGGAGATCGCGTTGGGCATGCCCTTGGCGGTGAGCGTGGTGCCGTCGATCGGGTCGACGGCGACGTCGCACTTGGGCCCCTGGCGATCGCCCACGGACTCGCCGTTGAAGAGCATCGGCGCCTCGTCCTTCTCACCCTCGCCGATGACGACGGTGCCGTCCATCCGGACGGTGGAGATGACGTTGCGCATCGCGGCGACGGCGGCGCCGTCGGCGGCGAGCTTGTCGCCGCGTCCCACCCACGGGGCGGCGGCGATCGCCGCGGCCTCGGTGACGCGGACGAGCTCGAGGGCGAGGTTGCGGTCGGGCCCGCCCTCGGCGTCCCGGAGCTTCTGGGTCCAGGAGTCGGTGACCGCGACGGGCGGGGTCTCGGCACGGCCTCCGCCGTGGTGCGCCTTCTCGGTCTGGGCTGGGGTCTCTGACGGCGTCGTCTCACTCATAGGCTCATTGTGCCACCCGCGCGGGCCGGGCAACCACCGCCCCGGCATCGGTTCGGTGCTTCCCCGGTTTGGACCGGTGCCCGCGACACGGGACAATGGCCGGGTGAGTGACACAGGAAGAGTCCCGGTGCAGCCCGGTTCGCGCGAGGAGATGCGGCGCATCCGGATGTCGTCCAACTGGGTGAACATGGTGATCGCGCTCGGCGTCTGCCTGGCCGCGGTCCTCGTCGCGTTCGCTTTCGTGCCGCGTCCGGAGATGGAGCTCACCCGAGAGGTCGACTACGTCGGGATGGCGCAGTCCGCCCAGACCTCGGCCGACTTCACCCTCGCCGTGCCCGCGCTCCCCGAGGGGTGGACGAGCAACGAGGCGAACCTCGAGCCCATGGGCACCCCGGCCGTGGAGACCTGGTACGTGTCCTGGGTGGGCCCGGAGCGCGAATGGATGTCGCTGCGGCAGTCGCAGGGCAACGACAACTGGGTGCGCTCGATGGTGACCGACGAGCTGTCCGAGTCCGGCACGCGCGAGATCGCCGGGCAGACCTTCACCGCCTATGAGAACTCCCGCGGCGACCAGGCGCTCGTCGGCGAGGTCGACGGCACGACCGTCGTCCTCAAGGGCACCGCCGCCTGGGAGACCTACGACCGCTTCGCCACGGAGATCGTCGAGGGCGCCTGAGCGGCGGCGTGCGCGGACCGCTCTCAGTCCTCGGAGTCCTCAGCCCTCGGTGTCGGCGCGCTTCGCCTTCGCGGTCTCGAGCTTCTCACGGGCGCCGTCGAGCCAGGCCTGGCAGCGGTCGGCGAGCGCCTCGCCGCGCTCCCACAGCCGCAGCGACTCCTCGAGCGGCAGGTTGCCGGCTTCGAGACGGGTGACGGCAGCGACGAGCTCGGCCCGCGCCTCCTCGTAGCTCAGGTCCGCGATGTCGGGCTCCGCGGAGCCCGCGCCCGCGGCGTCCGGGGTATTCGTCGTGGTCTCGCTCATGCGGGTTCTCCTCCTGTGCCGGAACGGGCTGCGGTGTGGTGATCGGGTTCGGGGTGGACCTCGGTGATCTGGGCCGCGAAGCCGCCCTCGGCCACCCGGACGCGCACGGCCTGCCCGGCGGCGAGCTCCGCCGAGGACCGTACGGCCGCACCGTCGGCGGTCTGCACGACGGCGTAGCCGCGGGCGAGCGTGTTGCGCGGGGACAGGGAGCGCACCTGTGTCCGCAGGTGCTCGATCTGGGCCGAGGCGTGGCGGACCGCCGCACTCCCGGACTGCCAGGCGCGGGCGCGCAGCGCCTCGACGTCCTGGGCCCGGGTGCCGATCATCGACTCTGGGTGGGCGAGCACCGGCCGGGAGCGGACCGCGGCGAGCGCCTCGGACTCGCGGCGCAGCAGCCGGTCGATCGCGCCGTCGAGCGCTGCCCGGGCCTGGAGGAGGTTCATCCGCTCCTCGTGGATGTCCGGCACGATCCGTTTCGCGGCGTCCGTCGGGGTGGAGGCGCGGAGGTCGGCGACCTCGTCGAGGATCGGCCGGTCGGCCTCGTGACCGATCGCCGACACCACCGGCGTGCGAGCCTCCGCGACCGCCCGGATGAGCGACTCGTTGGAGAAGGGGAGGAGATCCTCGAGGCTGCCGCCGCCGCGCGCGATGACGATGACGTCGACCTCCGGCAGGGCATCGAGCTCCGCGAGCGCCGCCCGCACCTGCGGGACGGCGTCCGGCCCCTGCACGGCGACGGTGCGGACCTCGAACGCGACGGCCGGCCAGCGCAGCGCGGCATTGCGCATGACGTCCTTCTCCGCATCCGAGTTGCGCCCGGTGATGAGCCCGATCCGGTTCGGCAGGAACGGCAGGCGCTGCTTGCGCTCGGGAGCGAACAGGCCCTCCGCGCCGAGCTGGCGGCGGAGCTTCTCGAGGCGTGCGAGCAGCTCCCCGAGGCCGACCGGCCTGATGTCGTTGGCGCGCATGGTGAGCCGGCCGGCCTTGAGCCAGAAGTCGGCCTTGACGTTGACGACCACCCGTGCGCCCTCCGACAGCGGGGCGTCGATCCGCTCGAGCACGGAGTTCCACACCTGCACCGGCAGGGACATCTCCTCGTCGACGTCGCGCAGTGTGAGATAGCTCGCCTTGCCGCGGCGGTTGAGCTCGATGACCTGTCCCTCGATCCAGACGGCGGACATCCGGTCGATGTAGGTCTTGATGTTGCGGCTGAGCAGGCTGAGCGGCCAGGGGTTGTCCGGGCTCGTCTCCGCGGCGGTCCGCGCCCGCTCGCGGGGCACGTCCGCGCCCAGCGTCCCCGGGGTGCCCGAGATCCTCTGCACCATCTCCCTGCCCTCTCGTTCGGTGTCTGCGCCGAGTCTAGTGCCCGGCACGGACACGGGCGCCCGCTCGCCCCGTCGCGCGCAGGACCCGCCCCGGCGTCGGCTCGGTGGAGGTGCTCAGGTTCCTTCCCTAGACTGGTCGGGTGACTTCTACCGTGACTGTTCCCGTGCCCGCCATGCCGCGCAAGCGGCTGGAGCCCTCCGAGATCCGGTCCCCCGAGGGAGTGGAGAAGAAGGTGCTGCTCGCCGCCCCGCGCGGCTACTGCGCCGGGGTGGACCGCGCCGTCATCGCCGTCGAGCGCGCGCTCGACCACTACGGCGCCCCGGTCTACGTCCGCAAGGAGATCGTCCACAACCGCCATGTCGTCGACACGCTGTCGGCCCGCGGGGCGATCTTCGTCGACGAGACCGACCAGGTGCCCGCCGGCGAGCGCGTCGTGTTCTCCGCCCACGGCGTGTCCCCGCAGGTCCACCGGGAGGCCGAGGCGCTCGGCCTGTCGACGATCGACGCGACCTGCCCGCTCGTCACCAAGGTCCACCGCGAGGCGGTCCGGTTCGCCCGCGACGGCTATTCGATCCTGCTCGTCGGCCATGCCGGCCACGAGGAGGTCGAGGGCACGATGGGCGAGGCGCCGGAGCACATCACCCTCGTGCAGAACCCCGCCGAGGCGCGCACCGTGACGGTGGAGAACCCGGAGAAGCTCGTGTGGATCTCGCAGACCACCCTGAGCGTCGACGAGACCATGGAGACGGTGAACATCCTGCGCGAGCGGTTCCCTTCCCTGCAGGACCCGCCGAGCGACGACATCTGCTACGCGACCCAGAACCGCCAGGTCGCGGTGAAGAAGGTCGCCCCCGACGCCGACCTCGTGCTCGTCGTGGGCTCGGCGAACTCCTCGAACTCGGTGCGCCTCGTCGAGGTCGCGCTCGAGCACGGGGCGAAGGCCGCCTACCGCGTCGACTTCGCCCGCGAGGTCGACGAGTCCTGGTTCCACGACGTCGCGACTGTCGGTGTGACGAGCGGGGCGAGCGTCCCGGAGACCCTGGTGCAGGACCTCCTGCGCCTGCTCTCCGACTACGGCTTCGACGCCGTCGAGGAGATCCGCACCGCGGAGGAGGACCTGATGTTCTCGCTCCCGCGCGAGCTCCGCAAGGATCTCAAGGCCGCCGGACAGGAGACCTCGAACAAGAGGAACGGCGCCGACCGGGACCACGAGCTGCGCTGAGTCCCGGCTCCTCCGACCGCGGATGAGAACGTTCTCATCCGCTTATCATCTGCGATTCATCGCCGGTTCATAGCGTGATCACGTCAAGGTCAGCCGCCGGAGCCCGTCTTTGCGCCGGATCCGGCCCCGGTGCGCAGGACGGAGCGGCCGGCTTCGCGATCTCCCCGAGCATCATGGCGGTGATCGGAGCCGTGGCCGTCGTGCTCGCTGGCCTCGCGGCCGGTGCGTTCGTTCTCATGCGGTGCCGGCGCCGGCGCACGCCCACGGGCCCAGATACCGGCACCGGCCCTGTCTGAGCGAACACCTCGGGGCCACCGCCCACTGAACGCTCGGGCACGCACCCGGAGCTCCGCCTGCGATCACGCGCTTCGCCGGGCATCACCTCCACCCCGGCTGGGACCGCCCTCGCGCAGCTCCGGGGGAGAGGCGAGTTCGGCGGCGCTGATCCCGCGGGTCTGCCCGTCGAGCTGATCGAATGCAGCGAGCTCGTCCTGCACGACCCCGGTGGCCGGGAACTTCCGGGCGGTGACGAGGAAGCGGGACTCGAAGGAGCCGATGAACCCGTTGTACTCCGCGACGGCCTTGTCGAGGCTCCCGCCCAGGCGGGCGAGCCGCTCGCCGAGCAGACCGGTGCGCTCGTAGAGCTCACGACCCAGCCGCATGACCTCCTTCGCCGAGGTGCTGATCTCGTGCTGGCGCCAGTTGAGCGCGACGGTCTTGAGGAGGACGAGCAGCGTCGACGGGGAGGCGAGCACGACGTTCTTCGCCAGCGCCCGGTCGATGAGCTGCGGGTAGGCCGCGGCTGCCTCGGAGAGCAGACCGTCGGTGGGGACGAAGCACACGACGAACTCCGGGGCGGTGTCGAACAGCGCCCAGTACTCCTTCGAGGCGAGCTGATCGACGTGGCGGAGCAGGGCCCGGGCATGATCGTCGCCCGCCCCCTGGGTCGGCGCCTCCTCCCCGGACCTCAGCCGGGCGGAGAGCGGCGTCTTCGCGTCGACGACGATCGTGCCGCCGCCGGGGATGTGCACGACGAGGTCCGGACAAGAGCCGCGCGTACCATCGCCGGCGAGGCTCACGCTCACCTGCGTATCGAAGTCGACGTGGGGGAGCATGCCGGAGTACTCGACGATGCGGCGCAGCTGCACCTCGCCCCAGGAGCCGCGGGCCGCCGTCGAATGGAGTGCGGTCGACAGCCGCCCGGTGGATTCCTGGAGCCGCTGGTTCTGCTCGGTGAGAGCGGCGATCTGCGTGCTCAGGCGGGTGATCTGCTCGATCCGCTCGCGGTCGTGCCGACCGACCTCCGTGTGGAGGCTCTTGACGCCGGCGGCGAGCGGACCGACGGCGGAGGTGAGCTCGGTGGCGAGCCGAGCGTCGGCCTCGAGCACGGCGGTGCGGTCGGTGAGGAGGCGCTGGGCGGTGCGCGCCTCGGCGAGCTGCCCGACGTAGCCGCTGCGGGTGCGTGCGGCACCGATGAGCCAGCCGAGCGCGGCACCGACGAGGAGGAAGAGAACTGCGGTGATGAGGAGCGCGGTGATGTCCATGTCGCAAGCGTTCCACGAGGCACGGACACAGGGCCGGATGGCAGGATGGAACCCGGGAGCACGATCGAGAGGGGACAGCACGATGAGCGGACTCGACCTCGCGGAGGTGACCGCGGCGCGCGCCCGGATCGGCGCCCACGTGCGGCCGCTCGCGGTGACGCGAGCGGACGACCACCGAGCTGCCGACGGCGCACCGTTCGAGCTCCACCTCGCCCTCGAGCACCTCCAGCACACCGGGTCGTTCAAGGCCCGCGGCGCGCAGAACTTCATCCAGGCGCACCTCGAATCCGGGACCCTGCCCGCGGCAGGAGTGACGATCGCCTCCGGCGGGAACGCCGGACTGGCCTGCGCCTGGGCGGCCCGGGAACAGGGAGTCCAGGCGACGGTGTTCCTCCCCGCCACCGCTCCTGCGGTGAAGGTCGAGCGCCTGCGCGGTTACGGTGCGGACGTCCGGCAGATCGGAGACGAATATGCCGAGGCGCAGGCCGCCTGCCAGGAGTTCGCCGCGCAGTCCGGCGCCCTGCAGTCCCACGCCTACGATCACCCGCTCATCGCGGCCGGCGCCGGCACGCTCATGGCGGAGCTGCACGAGCAGGTCCCCGATCTCGACACCGTCGTCGTCGCGGTCGGCGGAGGCGGGCTGTTCGCCGGGGTGGCGACCGCGGCGCGGCACCTCGGCGTCCGCACGGTGGCGGTCGAACCGGAGCACTGCCGCGCGCTGTCCGCTGCCCTCGCCGCAGGCCGGCCCGTCGATGTCGCCGTGGAGTCGGTAGCGGCGGATTCCCTGGGTGCGCGCCGCATCTCCGACACGGCGCTGCAGGCGGCGCGCTCCGGTGGCGCGGTGTCGGTGCTCGTGACCGACGAGGCGATCGTCGACGCCCGGCAGCACCTGTGGGACGAGTACCGCCTCGCCGTCGAACATGCGGCGGGCACAGCGCTCGCCGGCATCCTCAGGCCCGGCGGGTACCGGCCGGCAGCGGGGGAGAAGGTCGCCGTCGTGCTGTGCGGGGCGAACACCGATCCGAGCGATCTCATGAATCGGAATAGTTGAACTCGCAACCATGTTGGGACGGGCATGAAGGCTTTCGGATTCCTCAGCTTCGGCCACTACGGACACGGCCGCGGACCCGGTGACCCGATGCCGCGCAGATGCCCCGCGACGCCGTGGAGATCGCGGTCGAGGCGGACGGGATCGGTGTCAACGGAGCGTACTTCCGGGTCCACCACTTCGCCCGCCAGTCGGCGTCACCCATGCCACTGCTCGCGGCGATCGCGACCCGCACCTCGGGGATCGAGGTGGGCACCGGGGTCATCGACATGCGCTAGCACATGTCAGGGTTACAACACCCGTTCACGTAAGCTTGGTTGCATGGTTGAACTGGTATCGCTGAGGAAGACGAACGAGGTCGCCGCGTACGTCCGCGCTTCGATGGATCGCAAGGGCGACCGGTGGACGGTCGAGACCCAGTTGCGGAAGATCAGGGCGCTGGCCGAGGCGAAGGACTGGGAGGTCGTCGAGGTCTACGACGACAACGCGGTCTCGGCGACGAAGAAGCGCCGCGCTGGCACCCGGTGGGCCGAGATGCTGGATGACGCCCGGGCGGGTCGGTTCTCGATGGTCGTCGCGGTGGACATGGACCGGTTGCTGCGCAGCACGAAGGACTTGAACACGCTGATCGACCTCGGTCTGCGGGTCGTCACCGTGGACGGCGAGATCGACCTCTCGACGGCGGACGGAGAGTTCCGGGCGACGATGCTTGCCGCTCTCGCGCGGTTCGAGGCGCGTCGCAAGGCCGAGCGTCAGATCAGGTCGAACGAGCGCCGCCGCGCCGAGGGCATACCGGCGTCCACCTGGAAGGCGTTCGGCTGGACAAGGGAGGGCGAGCTGATCGAGGAGGAGGCCGACGCGATTCGGCGGGCCTTCGACGCGTTCCTCGGCGAGCCGTCGCTGTCGATCCGGCGCATCCGCGAGGACCTGAACAACGCCGGTCATCTGACCGCGCGCGGGGCGGAGTTCTCCGTCGATGCCGTGCGGTACCTGCTGGCGAACCCGCTCTACGCTGGCTACATCAAGCACTACGCCTCGGGCGAGCTGTACCCGGTGCAGGGCGCGGGGTTCCCGCCCATCGTCAGCGAACAGACATGGCGGGCTGCGGTGGCGAAGCTGGAGGACAACGTGCGGAGGTCGGCGAGGCAGGGCAACCAACCGAAGTACCTCCTGTCCACGATCGGGCTGTGCGGGAAGTGCGGCGCGACGCTCGTCTCGGGGACGAACAGCCGCAAGCAGCCGACGTATCGCTGCGGCGAGCAGTTCCACCTCACCCGCCAACGCGAGCCCGTCGATGCGATGGTCACCGAGGCAGTGCTCACCCGCCTGTCGTCGGTGGACGTGCACGACCTCGTGATGCCGCAGGAGGACGACGGGCCGGACCGCGAGGAGCTGCTGACCGAGCGGAACGCCCTGGTCGAGCGCGTAAAGGAGCTGAGCCCGCTGCTGCGCGACATCCATCAGCCGGTCCTGGAGATCACCGCGGCGATCAACGACGTGAAGGTCCGCATCGACGAGATCGACGCGGAGCTGCTCGACCGCTCGGTATCCGTGGCGGCGAAGCTGCTGGCAGACGTGGAGGAGGCGGTCGGCACCGCGGAGCGTCGCGAGGTTGTCGAGTCGAAGTGGAAGGCGTTGGACATAGACCGCCGCCGGATGCTCGTGGACGAGCTGGTGACTGTGACCATCGAGCCCATCGCGCCCGGTCACGTGAAGTTCGACCCCGACCTCATTCGCATAGAGCCGCGTCGCGACTGACTCATGAGTCAACTCGTCATTGCAATGGTGAGTCGACTCGTGGGAGAGTGGTTGCAGACAAGAAGATCCCACCGGGGCCGCGACTTAGAAGCGCGGGGTTCTGCTCCCGGATGAGTAGCCGGTCAAACAGCCCAACTACCGTGGCGGGGAACCGGAAGATACTCATATCTGAGGACTTCCGATGTCTGTCGTTATCGACGTTCCCCGCGCATCCGCGCTTGACTGCCCTGCTCTCGATCAGGACTCGTCTCCCGTTCCGCATGCTGATGGGCTCGATCCCGTCATCGCCGCCGCCCGCGCCGCCGGTCGCCGAGCCGGTGAGCGCCTGGCACTCACTCCGCTGACGCCGCGACAGCGCGCCGCCGTCGCCGCCGTGATGGGCGGTGGTCGCTGATGAGCGCGAACTCCGCCGCCTTCGATCACCTGACCAGCTTCCGCTGGCGACAGGGCGACCCGTCCCTCGCCGATGGCGAGGCCCAGCTCTACGACCTCGGCGTGCTCCGCTCCGTGCTGGAGGAGGCCGTCGAGATCGCCGTCGCCGACGCCCGCGCCGACGGGGTGACCTGGGCCAGGATCGGCGACGCCCTCGGCGTCACGCATCAGGCTGTCATCAAGCGCTACGGCCGGGGCGGTGGTCGCTGATGCACGCCGACGCACGCAACCTCAGCACCGCACCCGCCGACCTGACCCCGCCCGGAGGGCCTGGCCTGGCACCCGCCGAAGGCGGGCTGCCCATCGCCGTGATGACGGTCCGCAGCCGTGCTTCGCACTCCAAGAGTTTCGGAGAGTCCATTCGTTCCTACGGGCGCGGCAAGGGCTTGTCGATTGCCGCGCCTTGCAACAACATGCCTGGTCAGCGGCCTGTTCCGCCCTCGCTCCGTCGCGTGGTCCCGCGGGATCATATGGGGTCTCATTTGGGGGTCAATAGGGGGTCATTTAGGCGCCGCACTCCCTCTGAGGCCCTCCGCGCCGCCCGCGGCGGGGGTGGTCGCCGTGGCTAAGCAGGAGAACAACCCGACGAGCATCGGGCTCACGCAGTACCTCGATCCGTCGTACTGGGCCTGGGCTGCCGAGGACCCGAACGGGGCCGCGCTGCTCCAGCAGGGTGCCGAGGCGATCCTCGCCTACGTGGTGCAGCGGCTCGAGGCCACCGGCTGCCAGGTCGTCGAGGCCTACGGCATCGTGCACGACAAGGACGAGCGCGAGGTCTGGAGTGACACGGAGAAGGCCCTGGTGGTCGAACCGAAGCCCGAGCACCTGCACGCCGTGATCAAGTTCGCCAGCCGTGCGAAGAGTGCGCCGCTGGATCGGCTCGCGTTCGGCATCGGCGTCGAGCCCCAGTACGTCGAGAAGCCTGGCCGCGGGCGGTACGCCTTCGACAACATGCTGTCGTATCTGACGCACGTGAAGTACGCGGACAAGCACCAGTACGCGCCTTCGGAGGTCGCCACGGTGCGTGGGCCTGACTACCTCGGGATCGACGCCCAGCGCCGGGAGACGTGGCTGAAGGGCCGCGCCCACGTGAAGAAGAAGATCGTCGCCGAGAACTTCGAGGACATGCGGGAGCGCGTTCTCCAAGGTGAGATCACGCGGGATCAGATCATGCTCACGGACGAGCTGTTCGATATCTACTCGCGGCATCAGCGGGAGATCGACGACGCGCTGTCGGCCTACGGCCAGCGTCGCGCATACCGGGCGGCGGCGAAGCTGCGCGCCGGTGAGTTCTCGACGCACGTGGTGTTCGTCCATGGGGATGCCGGGATCGGCAAGACCCGGTTCGCCTCGGAGTTCGTCGCGACCGCGATCAATGCCGCGAACGTCCACGGCGAGCGGTGGCAGGTCTACCGCGCCGCGACCGGGAATCCGCTCGACGATTGGAGCGGCGAAGAGGTCATCCTGCTCGATGATCTGCGTGCCTCGGCGATGGATGCGAACGACTGGCTGCTGCTGCTCGATCCGTACAACGCCTCGCCTGCGAAGGCCCGCTACAAGAACAAGGGCGAGGTGGCCCCCCGCCTCATCGTCATCACGGCCACCATTGAGCCGGTCGAGTTCTTCTACTATGCCCGCCAGAAGGGCAACGTAGACGAGGCTCTGGACCAGTTCATCCGCCGCCTGGCCTCGGTCGTGAAGGTCTTCCGCGCCGATGACATCAACCGTTACCGCGTGCAGCACATCGGGAAGATCGAGCCCTACGAATGGAGGCAGCCGTACCGGGGCGTCTCATCGATGTACGTCGGCGCCAGGCGTGAACTGACCTATGGCCCCGATTGCGCAGTCGAGCACGACGCGGAGGGGGCTGTCGATGAGCTTTTGAGCGGGCTCGCGGTGCGCAGCTCCGATGTGCCGCTGGCATTGGTTGAGGGAGGTGCGGCATGAGCACCGAACTGGATGGGCATCACCAGGGGGTCGAGGGGGCCGGAGGCCCCTCGCAAGCTAGCCAAGGAGGACACAAGCGAAGCGCCGTGTCCGACGCGGCTACTGCTTGCCATCCGGCTGTACAGGTGGAGCAGCAGACCGACTCCCAGGTGAACACCGGTCGGGATGCTGCGGAGGCTGTGCGGCCGGATCACGGCGGCGCGAAGCGTCGTCGTGGCGGCGGCGGGCGGCTCGATACCCGCTTCGGCGAGGAGACGCTCGAGGCGATTCGCACTCGTGCGAATCGCCTCGGGCTGGCTCCGAGCACGTGGGTGCGGACCGTGGTGCGCGACGCTCTCCATGCGTCTCGGACCGAAGAGCTGGATGCCGCCGTGGCCGCACATCTGCTCGACGTGGAGAGCCGCGTGCAGGCATCGGCAGATGCTCGGGAGCTTGCCTCCCAGGTGCGCCCGCTGGCCATCAACATCAACGACCTGGACCGCCGCGCACGGGCCGGTGAGTCGGTGGCGCTGTCGGCGGACGTGCCCGAGCTGATCGAGCTGCTGCGCGAGATCCGCGCCCTGCTCGGAGATCGGACGGCCTCATGAGCACCACCCACTACAGCCCGAGTGCCAGCGCTGCGGACACCGAGAGCTACATCCGGGGCAAGGAGGACGAGCGCGGGGTCGCGATCACGTGCGATGTGCCAGGCGGTCCTGGCGCGTTCTCGGCGCGTGCCCAGGCGCTGACGCAGAACACGAAGCGCGAAGTCGAGGCGCTGCACTACAGGCAGTCGTTCAGCGACGACGAGTTCGACCCAAAGAATCCTGAGGACGTGCAGCGGGTGAACGATCTGGGTTACCAGCTCGCGAAGAAGATGCACCCCAACGCGGACTGCCTCGTGGTGAGCCATGTGGACGGACGCGGGAAGAAGCCGCACAACCACATCTTGGTCATCAACCACAGCAATCGGACGGGGAAGGCGCTCTCGGACTATCGCACGTTCCACGACCGCAAGGCCGGGAACCAGCGGGGCGTTCAGTCAGCGAACGACGAGCTCATGCGCGAGCACGGTCTCTCGGTCGTGAAGCGTCTGGAGCACGCGCCGAAGGACTGGGAGCTGCGCCGCGAGGACTTCGCCGAGGGCGGGCTCGACCGCGAGATGGGCGACCGGATGAGCGCCGCCCTGGCTGATCCCCGTGCGGTGGACAAGGCCGGTCTCGAAGCGGTGATCGAGGAGCAGAACCAGCAGCTCGGCGATGACGGGGAGCGGGTGCCGCGGATGCGGTTGCACAGCCCCGTCAGCAAGAAGGGCAAGCGCGCCGGGCAGGAGACCTGGACGCTCTACATCGAGGACCGCCGCGGCGAGTCCGGACGCGCCGAGCGCCGCAAGCGCGCGAGCGCACTCTCGGCGGACTTCACCCCGGAGGGCGCGCAGGCGTTCTTCGACTATCACCAGCAGCAGGAGGAGCAGGAACATGAGCGCAGCGCTCGACAGGCTGAAGCAGCAGAACGGGCCCGTGCAGTCGCCGCAGCCGCTCGGCAGTCCGGAGACGATGGAGCTGTTGACCTCGATCCTCGCCGCCGTCGAGGCGCAGAATACGAGGATTGCCACGCTGACCGAGCAGCAGAAGAAGCTCGCGGGGTTCGTGAAGGTCATGGACGAGGAGACGACGAGGCGGCTGGAGCGGATCACGACCCCGGCGTCGACCTCCTCGCCCTCCAGCGACGTGTCCGCGAGGATCGCGAGTATCGAGAGCAGGCAGAACGAGATCGCGAGCACGCTCGGCGAGTTCGCGCAGAGTCTCAACGGCGAGAGCTTGAACGCCGCGTCGCGAACCTTGGTCGCGGAGGCGCAGAAGAATCGCGCGGCTACGGCCTCGGCGATTGAGGGTCTGAAGGTGCAGGCCACAACGAACCAGAAGCTTGTGAGCCAGGTCGGCGGCGCGGTGCAGCGGATCGAGAAGCGTACTGAGGAGCGGGTCGAGAAGGCCGTCGAGCAGGTCGCCGGGGAGGCCTCGGCCACGATGACCGCGAACCTCGACGCCTCGAACGAGCGCGCCGAGCGGATGATGGCGGCGACGGCGAAGCTCGAAGCGCGTCAGCTCTGGTCGGCCGCCGCTGCGATGTGCCTCGCCCTGCTGCCGGTGGTCGTGGTCGTCGCCGGGCTCTGGATGGGCATCGCCGGTCTCATCACGGGCGCTCAGTGGGCGCTCGACGTGGACGGGCGCATCTGGCTCGGCATCGGGCGCTGGCTCGTGGTCTCCGTGGGTCTCGCCGGGGCCGGCTACGGGCTCTTCGCGTCCGTCCGCTCGGCCGCCGGTCTCGTGGAGACGTGGAAGGGTCGCGGGGTGCCGAAGTGGCCGAGGTGGCGATGATGGCTGGATCCGCTCGAGCTACCGGTTCCGATCAGCGGTCGAAGGATTTTCGCAGCAGCCGGTCCTGCGGCCTCGGTGCCGCCGCCCTAACCTGACGAGCATCCCCGCCGTGACGGCCATCACGACGGCGATCCCGGCACCGATGATCCAGGGGTTACCGAGGAGCCCACCGACGCCCGCGAGTGCTCCGCCCGCCGCGATGAGCGGCAGGCCGCAACAGAGCAGCAACGGAAGCGCGCAGCATGCCAGCAAGAGCAGTCCGGTCCCTGCAGCGACGACGGGACCGGCGCGCCGTTCGTCGCGGTCCTGATCGGCGCTCGTCGTCTGCACCTCTTCAGGATGAGATCTCCCCGATTGCCTGCGCTGCCGGTCATGCGCAGCACGACAGCAGCGACGGGTCGGTGGTGAAGGCCTTCGCGGCGATCCGGATGCCCTCGGCCATCGTCAGGTAGGGAGCCCAGGCGTCGGCGATCTCGGCGACGGTCTTGCCGAGCACGTGGACACCGGCGGCGGCGAGCTCTCCGGCGTCCTTGGCGACGGCGGTCAGGCCGAGGATCTCGTTCGTGTCGGCGTTCACGACGATCTTGATGAACCCGCGGGTGTCGCGGTTGACCAGCGCGCGGGGCACGTGGTGCAGCGGCAGGACGCGGCAATCGCAGCGGATCCCCGCAGCAAGCACTTCCTTCTCGGTCATCCCGACCGCTCCGATCGCGGGCCCGGTGAACGTCACCCGCGGCAGGCGGGAATAGTCGACGGCACGATCGGCGTCGGCGAACGCGTTCTCGGCGACGAGGGTGCCGTGGTGGGCGGCGACGTAGACGAACTCGGGGTGCCCGGTCACGTCGCCCGCGGCCCAGATCCGCGGGTTCGAGGACCGCAGCCGGTCGGAGACGACCACCTCGCCGGAGTCCCCGGTCTTCACCCCGACCGCATCGAGGTTCAGGCCATCGGTGACGGGACGGCGTCCGAGGGCGACGAGCACCTGCTCGGCGCGGAACTCCTGCGAGTCGCCGGACACGTCGGCGGTCACGACGGCCTCGCCTCCCGTGCCGCGGGAGACCCGGGTGGGCACCACGCGGCGGACGACGCGGATGCCTTCGTCGGCGAACGCCTCCTGAAGCGCCTTGGACACCTCCGGCTCCTCCTTCGAGGCGAGCCGGGACCGCACCAGCAGCGTGACCTGCGAGCCGAGGCGAGCGAACAGCTGCGCCTGCTCCAGGGCGACGTAGCCGCCGCCGAGCACCAGCAACGACTCAGGAACCTCAGCGAGTTCCATTGCCGTGGTCGAGGTCAGGTAACCGGTCTCCTCCAGGCCGTCGATCGGCGGAGCCCACGGGCGAGAACCAGTCGCGACCAGGAAGTGGTCGGCCTCGATGGTCTCGACCGTCCCGTCGCCGGCGATGATCTCCAGTACCGGGGCGTCTGGGCCGCCGGCGAACGATGCATCGCCGCGGCGGACCTGCCAGCCGTAGGAGTCGGCGACGTCGGCGTACTTCTCGCCGCGCAGCGACTCGACCAGCGCCTGCTTCCCGGCGATCAGCGCAGGCATGTCCACTGTCTCAGCCGTCGCCGCGATCCCCGGGAACCGGCCTGAAGCGTCGGCGGCGACGTGACGGGTGTCGGCAGCGGCGATGAGGGCCTTCGACGGCACGCAGCCGGTGTTCACGCAGGTGCCGCCGAGCGTCCCGCGCTCGATCATCACCACCGACTTGCCGAGCGTGGTCGCACGGATGGCGGCGGCGAATGCTCCGCCTCCGGATCCGATGATGGCGAGGTCGTACTTGGTAGGCATCGCTGCTCCTGTCAGTCCTTGGCTTTCTGCTCTGTCTCAGCCATACTGGACCTTCCAGTGCAGGGGAAGGTCAAGCCTGCTCCTGCCGAACGATCGGAGGCCGCGATGCGCATCGGAGAACTCGCCGAACGCGCGGGCACCACGGCGAAGACGCTCCGCTTCTACGAGGGGCAGGGGCTGCTTCCGCCGGCCGAGCGCACGCAGTCCGGCTATCGCGACTACGCACCCGAGACGGTCGCCCGGATCGACTTCGTCCACCGCGGCCAGGCCGCGGGCCTCACCCTCGCCCAGATCCGCCAGATCCTCGACATCCGCGACGGCGGCCATGCGCCCTGCG
Organism: Brevibacterium sp. R8603A2; assembly: GCF_023072605.1. NCBI lineage: Bacteria > Bacillati > Actinomycetota > Actinomycetes > Micrococcales > Brevibacteriaceae > Brevibacterium > Brevibacterium sp. R8603A2. The sequence continues at coordinate 8,328 of NZ_JALLGN010000013.1, read as the reverse complement.
AGCACGTGCGCGACCTGCTTGACGTGCGCCTCGCTGAGATCGAGCAGCAGATCGCGCAGCTCTCCGTGCTGCGCGACACTATCGCGGACCTCAGACAGGACGCCGCGCACCCGGACCCTGAAACGTGCAGCACCGATCAAGTGTGTAGGTACTTGTAGACGACGGTAGCCAATGACTCCAACGCTACAACCCCGATATGCGCTACGAGAACCCGCTGTACCTCGCCGAGGAGGCGGCCGCCCTCGACCTGCTGTCCGGCGGCCGGGTGGCCCTCGGCGTGAGCCGCGGATCACCGGAGCCCGCGCTGCGCGGCTGGGAGGCGTTCGGCTACACCGGGTCGACCGACCCGCGCGCGGCGGACCTCGCGCGGGAGAAGTTCGATCTGTTCATGCGTGCGGTGCGCGGCGAGGGGATCGCGAAGGCGGACCCCGAGCAGTTCGGCCGCACCGGGAGGCTCCGCGTCGAACCCCATTCCCCGGGTTTGGCGAGCCGGATCTGGTGGGGTGCGGGATCGCGGGAGACCGCCGCATGGGCCGGCGCCCAGGGCGTCAACCTCATGAGCTCGACCCTGCTCACCGAGGCGACCGGGGATGCGTTCGCCGATCTCCAGGCCGAGCAGATCGCACTGTTCCGCGAGGCGTGGCGGGACGCCGGCCACACCGGGGCGCCGCGGGTGTCGGTGAGCCGGAGCATCTTCCCCGTCGTCAACGAGAACGACCGGCTGCACTTCGGCCTGCGCGGCCAGGGGGCGGCGGACCAGATCGGCGTCATCGACGGCTTCCGCTCGACCTTCGGCAAGACCTACGCCGCCGAGCCGGACGTCCTCATCGAGCAGCTGCGGGCCGATGCCGCGGTGCAGGCGGCCGACACGGTGATGCTCACGATCCCCAGCCAGCTCGGGGTCGACTTCAACCTCCACATCCTCGAGGCGTTCGCCGAGCACGTGGCCCCGGCGCTCGGCTGGGAGCCGAACACGCAGGGCCCGGTGCAGGGTGACCCGGTCTGAGCATTCGGGTCACTCCCACCGGGACGCGTGCGACAGCTCGGCCATGACCAGCTCTGCCATGATGGGCGTCGCAGTTCCCATGCCCGTGGCTCACGTCATGGTCCAGACATGGATGAGAACGACACGATCATCGACACCGCTGTGGATTCGGGAACGGGCCGACGGGGTGGACGAGGACGGTTCCGAGATCGAGGCCGAACCGCCTGCACAGATGCCACCGCGCCGAGGGGTTGTTCCCGGATCCGTGGCGGTCTGCGGCAATCGGCCCGTCGGCAGGTGACCGGCACCGCGGACGGACCGGAGGTGAGACGTCACCGCGACGACGGCTAGACTGGGTGACCGTGGCTCTTACTATCGGAATCGTCGGATTGCCCAACGTCGGCAAGTCCACCATGTTCAATGCCCTGACTAAGAACCAGGTGCTCGCGGCGAACTACCCGTTCGCGACCATCGAGCCGAACATCGGCGTGGTCGAACTGCCGGATCCCCGGTTGAACCGGCTCGCCGAGATCTTCGGCTCGGCGAAGATCCTGCCGGCGACGGTGAGCTTCGTCGACATCGCCGGGATCGTGCGCGGCGCCTCGGAGGGGGAGGGGCTGGGCAACCAGTTCCTCGCCAACATCCGCGAGGCCGACGCGATCTGCCAGGTGATCCGCGGGTTCTCCGACTCCGACGTGGTGCACGTCGACGGCAAGGTCAGCCCGGCCGACGACATCGACACGATCAACACCGAGCTCATCCTCGCCGACCTCCAGACGATCGAGAAGGCCACGCCGCGCATCGAGAAGGAGGTCAAGCAGAAGAAGACCGCGCCCGAGGTGCTCGCCGCGATGCAGGCCGCGCAGGCGATCCTCGAGGAGGGGCGGACGCTGTACCAGGCGATGCACACGGAGAAGTTCGACGTCGCTCCGCTGCGCGAGCTCCAGCTCATGACGACCAAGCCGTTCCTCTACGTGTTCAACGTCGACGACGACGTGCTCGCCGACGAGGCCAAGAAGGACGAGTTGCGCGCACTCGTGGCGCCGGTCGAGGCGATCTTCCTCGATGCGAAGTTCGAGTCCGAGCTCGCCGAGCTCGACGACGACGAGGCGGCGGAGATGCTCGAGATGAGCGAGCAGGACGAGGCGGGCCTCGACCAGCTGGCGCGCGTGGGCTTCTCCACTCTCGGGCTGCAGACGTACCTCACCGCCGGGCCCAAGGAATCCCGCGCGTGGACGATCCCGCAGGGGGCGACCGCGCCCGAGGCGGCCGGCGTCATCCACACCGACTTCCAGAAGGGCTTCATCAAGGCCGAGATCGTGTCCTTCGCCGACCTCGATCAGCACGGCTCGATGGCCGATGCCCGCGCCGCCGGCCGCGTGCGCATGGAGGGCAAGGACTACGTCATGGTCGATGGGGACGTGGTCGAATTTAGGACGGGGCTTACGTCAGGAGGCAAGAAGTGACAGAACACCCAGTAGACGAGTTCGACTCCGACCAGGAATACAACGCGTCCTCAGAAGCGGTAGACCACGAGCCGTTTCGGATCGACGCAGTGCGGATCCAAAACTTTAAGAAGCTCGAGGATGCAAGGATCGAACTCGGCCCAATTACCTACCTGGTGGGCGGTAACAATTCAGGTAAGAGCAGCGTGCTTCAGGCTATCCACACTGCAGTGAGTTGCGCACAAGCCTCTGTGGACTTGGGGCAGCGAGTCGTGGCAGAAACGAGCCTTCGATATTCACCCGTGGCCGACTTCACTCTCCTCGGCCATGGCGGGCCATACGAGAATCGAGCAAACGGTCAGCGTGGCATCGTCGATTTCGAGGGTGTCGCCGCTGGCAGTGGCGATCAAGCCGATTATCGAATTGAGATGTACAAGGCTCGTAACCACGGAAACGTTGGCGTCGACCGCTCGGGGGTCGCTCCGGGGTTCGGCCAACTGATTAGTGATCCACAGAAGCTATTCAGCGTATACGTCCCCGGGCTCGCAGGCGTTCCACACCGCGAGGAAATGAGCGGCTACGCGGCAGTGTTCCGTAAAGCAGCCAGTGGAGATGCGAATCTCGTGTTCCGCAACATTATCCGCCTAATTGATGAACGCGATCGTCTGAGCAAACTGGAAGAGCTGGTTGGTGAGGTCCTGAACTCGACGGTGAGTTTTGATGTCCAATTCGATGCCGAACGTGACCTGTACGTGAACGTTCGCATGGCAACCGGTGAGGACCCGTCCGGGTGGGACTATCTCCCCGTCGACCTTTGGGGAACTGGAATCCTGCAAGTCACTCAGATATTCGCATACGTGCTTTTATTCTCACCGAAGTTGCTGCTCGTGGATGAGCCGGACAGCCATCTCCACCCATCGCGGCAGCAGAGCCTGGGCGCTGCCCTAGAGAAGGTATCCGAAGAATTTGACTGTAAGGTTGTTGTCTCGACCCACAGCCGACACCTCCTGACGGGTGCATCTCCGACCGTTCGTGTGATCTGGATGAAAGATGGCGTGGTCGAATCTTCGGATCAACGAGAGCTGACCGCGCTCCTTCTTGACCTTGGGGCTCTTGATCAGCTGGACAACTCCACGAGTTGCGTCATCTATACTGAGGATTCTAATCCCGGATTGCTCCAGTTGGCACTCGATTCGCTGGAAATCGACCACAATGCGGTAAGAATTGCGACATTCAATGGCATTAACAACTCGTTCGCGGCGCAGGCGTTTCACGATATGGCGCAGATGCTGAACTCGGCCCCGCGCGTCATCATCCATCGTGACCGCGATTTTTTGACGAGCGAAGAACTGGTCGAATGGGCTCGGCCGTTCGAGGAGAAGGGTATCGCGGTCTTCTGCCCGGAGTTATGTGACGTGGAGGCGTACTACGCTTCCGCTTCACACATCGCCAAGGTGGCGCAACTGCCTCTCGCTGAAGCAGTCGATATTCGCAGTGCTGTAATTGAGTCTCACGACGCAGACCTGCGAAAAAAGCATCGTGAGAAACGCCGCTTCGCCAACCGAACATATCTCGATGGCGGTGCGCCCCGCACGGAGGATCTCTGGCCGGAAGGCAGACCCCCAAGCGACGATGCCATCTACGGCAAGGGCCTCCTTAGTTGGGTCACGCATGAACTCCGCAAACGCCACCTGCTTGACCAATCTTCATCGCTCACCTCCTCATCAAGCGATGCGCTAGCTGCTGAATTGAGCGTAATCATCGCGTACGAGGGAGACGAGGTCGAGTTCCGGACAGGTCTTACGTCTGGCGGTAAGAAGTGATGGCACCTGAGTCGCAGAGAGTCAACTTCACGTCAGCTGTCCGTACTCACGTCGCTAAGAGTGCCCACTACATCTGTTCGAACCCCGAGTGCCTGCGCCTCACCGGTTTTAGCACCGGCGACGGTCGCCCACGCTCGATCGCAGAGGCGGCGCACATCTTGCCTGCCTCGCCCAGCGGTCCGCGACGGGACGATGTTGTCAAGTTGCCGGATGGCTCGAAGCTCAAGAGAGGCGATGCGGGCAATGCCGTGTGGCTCTGCAAGCACTGTCACACGCGTGTGGACACTGATCCGGAGATGCACCCGCCTGCCACCCTGCTTGACTGGAAGCGCACCCACGAGGAGCGCATCCGGGGATTGGTCGGCCTAGACCTCGAACAGAGCTTGTTGCGCTTGGGAGAAGAGCGCCGAGGCCGCGACTTGGCCCGGCAACTCCTGGCCTGGCTCGACGGGCATCGCTTTATGTACTTTGAGGACTCCCGTGAGTTCCCAGGCGACGTCTTCCTGGCTGTGCAAGCACTTAGGTCCAAGCTGTGGGAGCTTAACGCCCAGGTTACGGACGAGGGGTCTGACCTAGGTCAAGCTCTGTCGGAGGTGGGGGCGGCAGTCGATCGGTTCCTCGATGCGTTGAACAGCATTCGAATCGATCAGATCCGGGTGAAAAGTGGGGACCCCGAGTTCGAGATATTCTCCCGTTCGCTGGGAACCTTGCGAGAGCAGATCTTGCTGGCTGTGGCGCCGCTCGCCGATAGTGAGCAGTTCTCCTTCAAGCACATACGCCCTTGCCTCCGCGGGAATCCCGCAGCGATGAGCGGACCTGGCGGTACGAAGTGACTCGCGGTCTGCTCGACCGGGCTGAGGACCGCCGTCGCGCGTCCTTGGCCAGCCTTGCGCCGCAAGAGCAAGCCGCTCGGGGGCAGTACTTCACTCCCCATCTCGCAGCCCGCATTATCGCTGGACTTCCTCGTATCCCCGAGGCCGACGCCATCTGCGTCCTCGACCCCGGGGCTGGCGTCGGTACCCTGTCGGCTGCCCTGGTCGACAGGCTACGCACCGAGCGCCCGGGTGTTCCCGTTCACGTCGTGGCTGTAGAGGACGATCCGGTCCTGCACGGCGCGCTCAGGGAGGCACTGGCCGACCTGGAGAGGATCGAGGGGGTCACTACGGAGCTGATCGCAGACGACTTCGTTCTGTGGGCGCTGTCGACTGATCGGCGGTTCGACCTGGTCATCCAGAACCCGCCCTATGCCAAGCTGCGCTCCGGCAGCGAAACCCAGAATGCCCTCCGCGGCGCTGGGGTCCTGGTACCGAACATCTACGCGGCTTTCCTTGCGCTCGGGCTCCGGCTGCTCGTCAAGGGCGGTCAGCAGGTCGCGATCACCCCCCGCTCATGGATGAACGGCACGTACTACGAGATCTTCCGGCACGAGTTCGTGCGCGCCGCTGGGATCGATGCAATCCACACCTTCGAGAGTCGATCCAAGGTCTTCGCTGACACTGATGTCCTCCAGGAGTCGATCATCGTGTCGGCTACGCGAGGTGCCGTCCCCGAGCAGGTCACCGTCTTCACCTCGCAAGATCACATCACCGAGCCGACTTCGCGCACCGTGCCATACGCCGATGTCGTCACGGCCGACTTCATCCATGTCCCCGCCACCGACGCGGACGCCGCCGCCGTCGCTTGGATGATGACCCACGCCAAACACACCCTGGCAGACCTGGGTCTCACGGTCTCCACTGGTCGTGTAGTCGACTTCCGGTCGCGCGACTTGTTGTCCCGCGACCGGGTCGACGGGGGTGTCCCGATGGTGAGCGCTACCCACGTGCGCGGTGGCACCACCCGACATCCCGTGCAGGCCAAGAAGCCGGAGTGGTTCTGTGCGTCGCCCGAGGCTGCCGCCAAGCTATTGGTTCCCGGTGGCGACTACGTCCTTATCAAGCGATTCTCGGCCAAGGAGGAACGTCGCCGCGTTGTGGCCGGTGTCTGGTCATCGGCTACCCCCGTCGCCTTCGACAACAAGCTGAACTACGTCCACGAGGCAGGGCACGGTCTCGACCCTGAGGTCGCGGCCGGTCTTGCCATATTCCTCAACTCCGGCCAGCTTGACCGGTACTTCCGCGTCTTCTCTGGGCACACGCAGGTGAATGCCACCGATCTTCGGCAGATGCGGTTCCCCTCGCTCGATCAACTACGCCAGCTCGCCAACACGTCTGGCCAAGAGCAAGAACGGATCGATACCGCCGTCGAACGAGTGCTCGCTACGACCGAACCCATGAAGGATGCCTCATGACGATGCTCGAAGATGCCAAGAGGATCCTGGCGGCGTTCGGGTTCGGTAAGGCCCGCTCAAACGATCGCAGTGCACGAACCCTTCTTGCTCTAACACAGCTCAAGGAGGGTGATACCTGGGCGCAGGCCACCAACGAGATGCTCGGGGTGCGAGCGATCCTTGACTGGATTCGCCTCCAGCTCGCCCACCCCATCGCAGAGAACACCCGGGAGACCTACCGTCGCCAGACCCTGCACCAGTTTCGCGACGCTGGCTTCGTCGTCTACAACGATGACGACCCGGGTCGGCCGCCGAACTCCCGTCTCAACAACTATCGGCTGAACCCCGAAGCCCTCGCGGTGATCCAGCAGTACGGAACGCCTGCCTTCGAGGACGCCGTCGAGCAGTACCTCGTCCAGGCACCCGGTCTGCTGTCCATCTACCAGGCCGCTCGGAATTTGACTCGTATCCCCGTGACTCTACCGGGCGGTCAGGAGCTCACACTCGGTGGTGGTGGCCAGAACGTCCTCATCAAGGCCATGATCGACGACTTCTGCGGCTATTTCGTCCCTGGCGGCGAAGTGCTCTACATCGGCGACGCCGAAGAGAAGCTCATACACTTCGACGCCGATCGCCTGGCTGACCTTGGTGTCATCGTCGACACCCACGGCAAGCTGCCCGATCTTGTCGTCTACCAGCCGGACAGGAACTGGTTGTTCCTCATGGAGGCGGCGTCCACTCACGGCCCAGTCGACGCCAAGCGCCACGGCGAACTCCAGACCCTCTTTGCGGGCTCGTCCGCTGGTCTGGTCTACGTCTCGTGCTTTCCCGACCGGCCCACCATGCGCGGGTTTCTGGCTGACCTCGCCTGGGAGACCGAAGCGTGGTGCGCGTCAGATCCCACGCACATGATCCACCTCAATGGTGAGAAGTTCCTTGGTCCCTACTCCTGACCGGCGTGCATAAGCGCTAATGCGCGTCCGGTCTCGTGTGAGGCCGCCGTGAAAAGGGTTCAGGACAGAAGTAACGTCTGCGCGTAGTCTGAGGGCATGCCCACGACCGGCCATGCCCCGACGCCACCACGCAAGTGCGCCGTCTACCTGCGGATCTCCCAGGATCGCGAGATGGACGGGCTAGCGATCGAGCGGCAGCGCGAGCAGTGCGAGGCGCTCGCGAACTACCGCCAGTGGGAGGTCGTCGAGACGTACGTCGACCAGTCGAAGAGCGCAACCGATCGGACCAAGTCGAGGCCCGACTACGACCGCATGGTTGCCGACTACCGCGCGGGCAGGTTCACCGCGATCATCTGCTACGACCTCGACCGGCTCACCCGCCAGCCCCGTCAGCTTGAGGACTGGATCGACGCTGCGGAGCTCTGTCAAATCCCGGGTTTAGTTGAGGCTGAACGGTTGTTCTGTATTCAGGCTGCGTTGCCGATGGTCTGGTTCTCGGCGAAATGTGTGGCCTCGATCTCGGCAGGGGTCTGGTAGTCGAGCATGGAATGGAGCCGTTCGGTGTTGAACCAGTGGACCCAGTCCGCGGTCGCGGCCTCGACGTCCTCCCGGCCGGCCCAGGGCCCGTCGAGGTGGATCAACTCTGAACCGCCCCGGGTTCTCTGCCGCTACTTTGCGGGTTCGGGCTCTCGGTTGAGGGCCTCGTAGTGGAGCGTCTCGAACTCGATCGGGGTGAGCATCCCGAGGGAGCCGTGGAGGCGCCGATTGTTGTACCAGTCGACCCAGCCGGCCGTCGCGTACTCGACGTCCGAGAGCGTCCTGAAGGGCCCAGGATGGAAGACGGTGGTGCGGA
>NZ_JALLGN010000012.1:0-110316 GCF_023072605.1 Brevibacterium sp. R8603A2 | reverse complement strand
TCGGGCCAGTTCCGCCGGGTAAGCGGGATGGTCGAGCAGGGTCAAGATGATCCGGGATCGAGTGGGGTCGGCCAGTGCACGACCCAGGCGGTTCATCACGTCGAGACGCGAAGCAATAGTCAGCATGGACTGAACTATACAGCACGCACTGAACACTCGGTCACAGGCGTCAGCCCAGATCGCATGCCCGTAAGGGGAACCCTCACCGGACACCACCGCTACTGATCGAGAGGAACGGCGGCACGCCTGGCGGGCTGTCCCGTAAGACCCGTCCGGTGAACTGTCCGGTGAAGGGAGGCTATATGACACACTGGGGAGCATGTCCCCCTTGAAGGTCGGCTATGCCCGAGTCTCCACCGACGAGCAGGACCTGACCGCGCAGCGTGACGGACTCGCGGCGTTCGGCGTCGATCCCAAGCGCATCTACGTCGATCACGGGCTCACGGGCCGCAACGCCGACCGTGAGGGCCTGCGGCAGGCGCTGGCTGCCTGTCGGGACGGCGATACGTTCGTGGTCACCAAGCTCGATCGGCTGGCGCGTTCAGTCCGTGATGCCCACCAGATCGCCGACGACCTCGCGGCGCGGGAAGTGAAGCTGAGCATCGCCGGATCGGTGTACGACCCGACCGACCCGATGGGGAAACTGTTGTTCAACGTGCTGGCGATGGTCGCCGAGTTCGAAGCCGACCTCATCCGTGCCCGCACCCGCGAGGGGATGAAGGTCGCCAAGGCCAAGGGCCGGCTGCGCGGGAAGTCACCGAAACTCACCCCCCGGCAAGAAGCTCACCTCGTCCAGCTACATGCCGCCGACGAGCACACCGTGGGCGAGCTGGCCGAGCTGTTCAGCGTGGGCCGCTCCACGGTCTACCGCGCCCTTCAGCGCGCCGAGCGCGGGCGCGAGAACACCTTGCAGTAGGTGCGTCGTGGACGCTCGAGCGCGGTGGCGAATCCTCAGGCTCCACGTCGAGGACCAGGTGCCCCTCGCGCGCTTAGCTCGCGAGACCGATGTAGGGCTGCGGACCCTGGAGCGCTGGCACGCCCGCTACCGCGCCGACGGCTACGCCGGACTGGAGACAGCCTCACGGGCGGACGCCGGCTCCCGCCGCCTTCCGCCCGACCTCGTCGACCTGATCGAGGGCCTGGCACTGAGCAAGCCGCGGCCGGCCATCGCCACGATCCATCGCAAAGTCACGGGCATCTGCGCCGCACGGAGGTGGCCGGTCCCCTCCTACTCGGTGGTGTGGGACATCGTGCGGACCCTGGATCCCGGCATGGTCACCCTCGCCCTGGAGGGCGCAGCGTCCTACCGCGACAAGCACGAGCTGGTGCTACGCCGGCAAGCAGAGCTGCCCAACGCGATGTGGCAATCCGATCACACCATGCTCGACATCCTGGTGGTGGGCACCGACGGCAAGCCCGCACGGCCATGGCTAACAACGATCCTCGACGACTGCTCCCGGGCGGTCTGCGGCTACACAGTCTTCCTGGGCGCACCGTCGGCGATGAACACCGCCCTGGCGCTGCGCCAAGCGATCTGGCACAAGACCGACCCGGCCTGGCCGATGTGCGGCCTGCCCGACGTGCTCTACGTCGACCACGGCAGCGACTTCACCAGTGACCAGCTCGCCCACACCGCCGTCGACCTCCACATCCGACTGATCCACTCCACCGTCGCCCGACCCCAGGGACGGGGCAAGATCGAGCGGTTCTTCGGCACCATCAACACCGAGCTACTCGCCACCCTGCCCGGACTCATCACCGAAGGGCACCCCTGGCCGACACCGAAACTGTCCCTGGCCGCCCTCGATAGCGCCCTGGAGGCGTTCGTGGCCACCTACAACGACCGCACGCACAGCGAGCTCGGAACCTCCCCGCGCAGCGCGTGGATCGCCGATGGCTGGCTGCCCCGAATGCCCGAGAGCCTGGAAGACCTCGACAGACTGCTGTTAACCGTCGCCAAGACCCGCGTCGTGCGCCGCGATGGCATCCGCTTCCAGGGCCTGCGCTACGTCTCGGCAACTCTGGCCGGCTACGTCGGACGCTCGGTCGTGATCCGCTACGACCCCCGCGACATCACCGAGATCCGCGTCTTCGATCACGACGAATTCGTCTGCAAGGCCGTCAACCAAGAGCACCACGACCAGAAGGTCAGCCTCAAGGAGATCCAGGCCGCGCGCAACGCCCGCCGCCGGGCGCTGCGAGCCGGCATCAACGAACGCATCGCCCTCGTGGCCGCACCTACCGAGACACCACGGATCACCGAAGCACCGGCTCCGGCGCCGAGGTCGGCGTTGAAGATCTACAAGGAGGACCTCAGGTGAGCCAGCGCTTCATCGTCACCAAGGAGCACCGCCGCTTCACCGAGTTCGCCGACGCCGTGCGCCGCGGGCACACCATCGGTTTGTGCTTCGGATCAGCCGGCGTAGGAAAGACACTCTCCGCGCGCCGCTACGCACACTACGAGAAGGCTCATGACCTGCTGACCTACTGGGGGCCGCGCTCCGACAACGACGCCAAGATCTACGCCGCCTTGAACCGGAGCCGCACCGTGCTCTACACCCCCAGCGTGCTGACCACCCCGCGGACCCTGAAGGACGAGCTGACCCAAGCCATCACCCGCACCAACATGTGCATCGAGCAGCACCTCGTACCTCCCGGCACGGCCACTCCCGAGGCCTGGGGATGGCGACACGGCAGGAACTACGTGGAGCTGATCATCGTCGACGAGGCCGAACGACTGCGTCCCGCCGCGCTGGAACTGCTGCGCGATCGCTACGACCGCGACGGCATCGCCCTGATCCTGATCGGCATGCCCGGCCTGGAGAAGCAGTTCAGCCACTACCCCCAGTTCTACAGCCGAGTCGGCTTCGCCCACCAGTACCGGCCCCTGGGACAAGACGAACTGCTGTTCGTCCTCGAGCGACACTGGCGATCCCTCGGCAAGACCCTCGACCCCGACGACTTCACCGACGCCCAAGCCATCGCAGCCATCGCACGGATCACCCGCGGCAACTTCCGGCTCCTCGAACGCCTCTTCCCCCAGATCCAGCGGGTCCTGAAGATCAACGAACTCGACACCATCACCAACGACGTCATCGAAGCCGCACAGAGCACCCTGGTCATCGGTGTCACCTGACCCCGCCACGAAGCGACCGAAGAACCCCGCCATTCAGCAGACGAAGTCACAGTTGTCGGTGAGATAAGCAGGCCGGAGGAAGCCCCCACCTGCTGAGGGTGACGATCATGGATCGAACCGCGATCAGAGATGGATACAGCCGCAACTGTGCCGAGTTAGAGGCTGCCTGCCCTGCACCGCGCGAGCGGCTCCGAGGCGCGACGGGGCAGCAACGGCACCCGATGGACGTGTACGCCTACCCGATCCGGCATTTCGACTTTCATGCATCCCAGCTCAGCCTGCCCGGAACCCGGACGGCTTCTGCTTGAGACGAGCAGGATCGCCCTGGGTGCGGCCGACCACAATATGGTCACTCGTGGCGAAGAGCGTCATGCATCGCGCGCAGTGCCATGGTCGCCCGCGACGGCCAGATCCTCACAGCAGCAATCCGGATTCTGCTCACAGGCGCGCACGATCACGCCCCGCCTGACCGCGCATCCGCAGTCCGCGCACATCATCTCCATGCGCTGATGGTACTCACCGTGCTCGTGCAGAGATGGCCGCAGCAGTCGTGGCGGACTCAAGATCGCCGGCGATGGCGCCGACCGTGGCTTTCGCGGTGGATCCGACTCCGATGAGGGTGGCCGATCCGGGGCCGGTCCAGTCCCCGTAGCCTGCGAAGTAGAGACCCGGGATCCGGGGTGAGGCCGTTCCATTGAGCTTGATCGTCCCGTCTGACTCCCGGAGGTTGAGTTTGTGCAGATGGCGCAGCGCCGGTCGGAAGCCGGTGCACCAGATCACTGTGTCGATCCGGCGTGTGCTGCCGTCGTTCCAGATCACGCTGTCGGGGGTGAAGCGTTCGAACATCGGGTGCGGGATCAGCAGCCCTGCGCCCCGCGCTTTCTTGACGGGTGGGACGGCGACGATGTCGCCCAGGTCCGCGACGCCGCCGGAGTCCGGCTCTCCGGCGGCCAGTGCGCGCACCCGCTGGCTGGCCACCCGGAAAAGTTCACGCCCGTCGACGTCGTCGGGCAGGTAGCGCGGCGCACCGCGCAGGCACCAGGTCACCGTCGCGGCGCGGGCGAGATCGGCTGCGATCTGTGCGGCTGAGTTCGCTCCGCCGACGACGAGGACGGATTGGCCCTCGAACTGCTGCGGGCCGCGATAGTCGGCACTGTGGATCTGGCTCCCGCGGAAATTCCTCTGTCCGGGCATGGTTGGCCAGAAGGGCTGAGACCATGTGCCTGTCGTGTTGACGACGGCACGCGCCCGCCACTCGCCGGCATCGGTGAGCAGCTGGAATCCCTCGCTGGTTTGGACGACCTGATCGACTCGAACCGGGCGTACGACCGGGAGCGAATACCGCTCCTCGTAGTCGGCCAGATACCGGATCACGTGATCGGGGTCCGGGTTGCCACCGGCGGTCCTCGGCATCAGTCGGCCGGGCAGTGATGAGTACTCTGCCGGCGAGAACAGCCGCAGCGAGGGCCACACGTGCCTCCAGGCCCCACCGGGGTCCTCCTGGTCGTCGAGAATCACGAAGGACAATCCGGCGCGGCGCAGGTAGTAGCCGACTGCCAGGCCGGCCTGTCCGCCACCGATGACGGCAACATCGACTCGTTCTCTCACGTCCACTGCGCGGTCATCCGTCCAGGGCGAGGAACTGGCGCAGTTCGGCGAACGCTTCGTGCAGCACGGTGTAGTGCGCCCACTTCCCACGCTGTTCACGGGTCAGGAGGCCTGCCTCGACGAGTTTCTTGAGGTGGTGGCTGATCGTCGGCTGGCTGATGCCGAGTGTCTCGGTCAGGTCGCAGGCGCACACCGCGTCGCATCCCTGCGCGGCTACATGCGACAGCACCCGCAGCCGGGTCGGGTCGGACAGCGCTTTGAGCTTTCTGGCCATCTGTTCGGCCTGGTCCGCGCCCAGCGGTGCGACCGCCAGCGAACAGCAGTCGTTGGCATGGGGGGTGAGCAGTTTCACGGTTTCGAATGCGGTTGCCATCACCCCATCATACATTGACGCCCATCGATGCATGCGCTTAGTGTGTTCCATAGACATCCATCGATACAAGGAGCTTAGTGCCGATGAGCACCACTGCAACGACGGCTGCGCAGAACGCGGTGCCGGTGACGAAGGAGATGTCCTTCCTGGACCGCTGGCTGGCGGTCTGGATCCTGGCGGCAATGGCCGTGGGTCTGCTGCTGGGGCGTTTCGTGCCCGGGCTCGATGCGGTCTTGGACTCCGTGAAGATTGGCGGGATCTCCGTGCCGATCGCGATCGGTCTGCTGGTCATGATGTATCCGGTGCTGGCGAAGGTCCGCTATGACGAGATGCACCGGGTGACCGGGGATCGGAAGCTGCTGACACTGTCGCTGTTCCTCAACTGGGTCGTCGGGCCTGCATTCATGTTCACGCTCGCCTGGGTGTTCCTGCCCGATCTGCCGGAGTTCCGCACCGGGCTGATCATTGTGGGTCTGGCCCGCTGCATCGCGATGGTGTTCATCTGGAACGACCTGGCCTGTGGCGACCGCGAGGCCGCCGCCGTGCTCGTCGCCATCAACTCGGTGTTCCAGGTTGTCGCCTTCGGCGCCCTCGGCTGGTTCTACCTGCAGCTCCTGCCGTCGTGGCTGGGACTGCCCACCACCTCGGCGGACTTCTCCGTCTGGGCGATCGTGGCCTCGGTCCTCGTCTTCCTCGGCATTCCGCTCCTGGCCGGCTTCCTCACCCGCGTGTTCGGGGAGAAGGCCAAGGGTCGGCAGTGGTACGAGGAGACGTTCCTGCCCAAGATCGGTCCCTGGGCGCTCTACGGACTGCTGTTCACCATCGTGCTGCTGTTCGCGCTGCAGGGGGATGCCATCACCTCCCAGCCGCTGGACGTCGCCCGGATCGCAGTGCCCCTGCTGCTGTACTTCGTGCTGATGTTCGCCATCAGCCTCTTCGCATCCAAAGCTGTGGGACTCAACTACGCGAAGTCGACCACGGTGGCGTTCACCGCCGCGGGCAACAACTTCGAACTCGCGATTGCCGTGGCGATCGGCACCTTCGGAGTCACCTCCGGGCAGGCGCTGGCAGGAGTCGTCGGCCCCCTCATCGAAGTCCCCGTCCTCGTCGGCCTCGTCTACGTGTCACTGTGGGCCGGCCGCAGACTCTTCCCCAACGACCCGACTGTCCCCGCACGCAGAACCTCTGGAGTCCGAGCATGACCAGCACCTCTGACACGAACAAGCCCAGCGTCCTCTTCGTCTGCGTCAAGAACGGCGGCAAGTCCCAGATGGCCGCCGCGCTGATGCGCCACCATGCCGGCGACGCGGTTGAGGTGCACTCGGCCGGCACCAAGCCCGGCACCTCCCTCAACAACCTGTCCGCCGACGTGGTCGCCGAGGTGGGCGCAGACATGTCCGGAGAATCGCCCAAGCCCATCGATCCCGAGCTGCTGCGCCGGGTCGACCGGGTCATCGTCCTCGGCGAGGAAGCCCACGTCGAACCCGTCGACGGTATGACCGCCACGATCGAAACCTGGAACACCGATGAGCCCTCGAAGCGCGGCATCGAGGGCATCGAACGGATGCGGCTGGTCCGCGACGACATCGACGCCCGCGTGCAGGCTCTGCACTCTGAACTTCTCAACGACTGAATACCCACTCCCGGATTGGATGGTCCTATGACCGCTGCCCCCAACACCACCACGACCAAGCCCAGCGTGCTGTTCGTGTGCGTCCACAACGCCGGCCGCTCCCAGATGGCCGCCGGCTACCTCACCGAACTGTCGGGCGGCCGGATCGAGGTCCGGTCGGCCGGCTCGGAACCCGCCGACCAGATCAACCCGGTCGCCGTCGAGGCGATGGCCGAAGACGGCATCGACATCACCGCCGCGTCCCCGAAGATCCTCACCACCGACGCCGTCAAGGCCTCCGACGTCGTCATCACCATGGGCTGCGGGGACGCGTGCCCGATCTTCCCGGGCAAGCGCTACGAGGACTGGGACCTCGCAGACCCGGCCGGCCAGGGCATCGAGGCGGTCCGCCCGATCCGCGATGACATCAAGGCCCGCATCGAGCAGCTCGTCTCCGAGCTGCTGCCGGCATCGACCGGCGCGAAGTGAGGCGCTGACACCATGACGACCACCAGCACCCAAACGGATGAGCTGATCATCATCGGGTCCGGCCCCGCAGGTTATACCGCCGCGATCTACGCGGCACGCGCCGGGCTGTCCCCGCGCGTGATCGCCGGATCCGTCACCCACGGCGGCGCCTTGATGAACACCACCGACGTCGAGAACTTCCCCGGATTCCCCGGCGGCATCCAGGGCCCGGAACTCATGATGGGACTCAGCGAGCAGGCCGCAAACTTCGGGGCCCGCATCGAGTACGACGACGCTTCCGCCGTCGACCTGACCGGGCCCCTGAAAGAGGTCACGACCCTGTCCGGTGCCACCTACCGAGCACCGGCCGTCATCGTCGCCACGGGTTCGGCGTACAAGGAGCTGGGACTGGCCGATGAGAAGCGGCTCACCGGGCACGGCGTGTCCTGGTGCGCCACCTGCGACGGGTTCTTCTTCCGCGACCAGCACATCATCGTCGTCGGCGGTGGGGACTCGGCCATGGAGGAGGCACTGTTCCTGACCCGGTTCACCGCGACCGTGACCGTGGTGGTCCGGCGCGACACCCTGCGCGCATCGAAGATCATGGCCCAGCGGGCACAACAGAACGAGAAGATCCGCTTCCTGTACAACAGCCAGATCACCGCCATCCACGGAGACGAAAAGGTCACGGGCGTGAGCGTGACCGACTCACTCACCGGCAACACCAGCCAGCTGGATGCCACCGGGATCTTCGTCGCCATCGGGCACCTGCCCCGCACCGAACTCGTCAAGGGCCAGCTGGAACTCGACCCGGACGGCTACATCGTCGTCGACGCCCCGACCACCGCCACCAACCTGCCCGGCGTCTTCGCCTGCGGCGACGCGGTCGACCACCGCTACCGGCAGGCCATCACCGCCGCCGGCACCGGGTGCGCCGCCGCCCTAGACGCCGAACGCTTCCTCGCCGCCACCGAACCGGCAACCGCCCCCGTCCTTCAGGAGACCAGCCATGGCTGACACCACCAACCACACCGAGAGTCTGCCGGTCGTCGTCATCGGCGCCGGCCCCGTCGGGCTGGCCACCGCCGCCCACCTGCGCGAACGCGGCCTGACCCCGCTGGTGCTGGAGGCCGGCAGCACCAGCGGCGCCGCGATCCGCGAATGGGGCCACACCCGCCTGTTCTCGCCGTGGCGGTTCAACATCGACGACGCCGCCCGCCGCCTCCTCGAGGCAGACGGCTGGCAGGCCCCGAACCCGGAAGTCCTGCCCACCGGTCACGAGCTGATCACCGACTACCTGACCCCGCTGGCAGACGCGCTGGGCGACGTCGTCCGCACCGACGCCCGCGTCATCGCGGTCTCCCGGGAAGGGATCGACAAGACCCGCAGCACCGGCAGGGAGACCACCCCGTTCCTCGTCCGCATCGCCTCCTCCGACGGATCGTCCGAGGACGTGTTGGCGCGCAGCGTCATCGACGCCTCGGGCACCTGGCACCAGCCCAACCCACTCGGCCGGTCCGGCCTGCCCGCCCCCGGAGAAGCCGAGGCGACAGCCCGCGGCCTCATCACCCAGCCCCTGCCCGCCGTCACCGGTGTCGACCGTGACCGGTTCGCCGGCCGCCACGTCCTCGTCGTCGGCGCTGGCCACTCCGCGGCCAACACGCTGCTCGACCTCGCCGAGCTCGCCGACGACAACCCCGCGACCCGGATCAGCTGGGCCGTCCGGTCAGCGGACGCCTCCCGCGCCTACGGCGGCGAAGACCGCGACGAGCTCGCCGCCCGCGGCGCCCTGGGCACCCGCCTCCGGGACCTGGTCGAATCCGGCCGAATCGATGTCCACACCTCGTTCGTGATCACCGGCTTCGAAACTCACGGCGAGCAGCTGCACGTCCAGGCCGCAGGACCCAGCGGCGCCGAGAAGCTCACCGTGGACGTCCTCGTCCCGGCCACCGGGTTCCGCCCCGACCTGTCGATGCTGACCGAGCTGCGCCTCGACCTCGACCCGACCGTCGATGCACCCCAGAAGCTCGGCCCGCTCATCGATCCGGAGTTCCTCTCCTGCGGCAGCGTGCCCCCGCACGGCGAACGCGTGCTGGCCCACCCCGAGCCCGGGTTCTACATCGTCGGCATGAAGAGCTACGGCCGCGCACCGACGTTCCTCATGGCCACCGGCTACGAACAGGTCCGCTCCATCGCCGCAGCACTGGCAGGTGACCGGGTCGCCGCCGACACCGTCCACCTCGAACTGCCCGAGACCGGCGTCTGCACCACAGACCTCGGCGGATACTGCGACGTGCCAGCCGGGCCACTCCCGGTGACCATCGGCGGCGCACCCACCTCCTCCTGCTGCTCCTGAAAGGACCAGGCCATGGCCGCCGACACCCCGCCGCTCGACACCCAAGTCCTCCAACACACAGCCGATGACCTCGCCCGCAAGTACGAGGGAATCTTCTCCCCGGAGACCATCGAGCGCTACGTCTTCGAGTCCTACACCACCCTGTCGCGGACCGCGAGAATCCGCGACCACCTGGCGATCCTCGCCGAACGGTTCGCCGCCGACCGCCTCCGCGCTCTCGCCCTGGCACAGGGCAAAATCGAGACAACCGTCCCGCAGGTGCTGTTCGTCTGCGTGCACAACGTCGGACGCTCCCAGATCGCCAGCGCCCTGCTGGCCCACTACGCCGGCGACCGGGTCGAGGTCCGCTCGGCCGGCTCGCTGCCCGGATCCGAGGTCCACCCCCTGGTGATCGACGCGCTGGCCGAACGCCACATCGACCTGTCCGGAGCCTTCCCCAAACCACTGACCGACGACGTCGTCCGCGCAGCCGACTACGTCATCACCATGGGCTGCGGCGACGCCTGCCCCATCTACCCCGGCAAACGCTACCTGGACTGGGAACTGGCCGACCCCGCCGAGGAGACACCGGAACGAATCCGCGAAATCGTCGACCAGATCGACGACCGCGTCCGCGCCCTGTGGACCGAGATCCAGAACTGACGACGGCCCACCGGGCAAGAACAGAAGCACCCGGAGCCGCCAAGCGAAACTGCGATTCCCCGCCATCTCCCGCTAACAGTCACACCCATGATTCTCCTCGCACTCTCCCCACCGGGTGGGCGCCGTGCTGCAGGGGTGCGCGCGGGGCCGCGCTCGCGGTCGCGCGGTGGGCACGGCCGGTCGAATCCTGAGAACATGGAGTCCATGAGAATCACAGTGCTGCCGCTCACGGACACCTCGACCGACGTGCTCGCCGACGTCCTCGCCTTCACCTCCGACCGGACCGAGGACCGGGTCACCGTCATCGCCTCGACGTTCACCGACGTCACCGTGCACGGGCTGCGCTTCAGCCCGGACATCGACGCCTGCCTGCTCCCGCCGAGCACCGCGCTGCCCGGCGGTGCGGTCGAGGAGCTCGCCGCGTACCACGTCGACGCCGAGTGGTTCCCGATGACCGAGGCGAGCCTCGCCGCCGCAGTGCTGCGCACCCGCCTGCTCGCGCTCGGCTACCCGCTGTCCCAGGTCGTGCAGGCGATGGCGAGCCGCTTCTCCCCCGCCTTCAGCCTGCTGCCGGCCTCCGACGACGCCGTGGAGACCCTCGTCGTCGTGGAGCGCGACGGCCAGGAGGAGGCGTGGCCGGCCCGCCGGTTCCGCGCCGCCGACCCGCAGCGGGTGACCCGGGTGGTCCGCACCGGGATCGAGGGCGCGACCGCCGCCCCGGGAGTGCTGCGCGCGCTGCGCCAGGCCGACGCGATCATCGTCCGCGCCGACGAGTACGCCGCCCTCGACACCGTGCCGGTGCTCGAGCTCCCCGGCGTCCTCGACGCGCTCACCGGCACGCGCGCCACCGTGCTCCTCAGCGGCGGCGACTCCCTCCCCTCCGAGCTCCGCAGCCGGCTCGGAGCGACGGAGATCACCGGCGCCGTCGCCGAGGCGCTCGCCGGCGTGGAGCCCGCGGCGCCGGCCGGCACCACGGTCTGGGACCGGGCGTGAGCGCCGAACCCGGCGCGCCCGCGCCCTCCCGCCTCCTCACCGCCTACGCGATCGCCGGCATCGAGCGGATCGTCCCGGGCACCGACCTCCCCGCAGTGCTGTGCACGGCGATCGACCGGAACCGGATCGAGATCAAGGACGGAGACGTGCTCGTCGTCGCCTCGAAGATCGTCGCGAAGGCCGAGGGGCGGATCCGGCAGGCGGGCTCCCGCGCCGCCTTCGAATCCCTCGTCACCGAGGCGAGCCTGAGCGAGGTCGCCGCCCGCACCTTCGACTCCGGAGCCGGGCCCGCCGTCGTCACGGTCGCGCGCACCGCCGCCGGCACCGTGCAGGCCGCCGCCGGGCTCGACCGCTCCAACGCGGACGGGCACGTCGTGCTCCACCCCGCCGACCCGGACGGCTCGGCGGCGATGCTGCGCGCCGCATTCGAGCGCTGGTTCGGCGTCCGGCTCGCCGTCGTGGTGTCCGATTCGACCTCGCGCCCGTGGCGCCGCGGCGTGTTCGACTTCGCGCTCGGCTCCGCAGGTCTCGCCGGCCTCGATTCCCAGCGCGGCCGCCCCGACGACGACGGTCGGGTGCAGACCGCGACCGAGCGCGCGGTCGCCGACGAGATCGCCGCGGCCGCCGACCTCGTCAAGGGTGCCGCCCGCGGGCTCCCGCTCGCCGTGGTGCGCGGGGTCGGCGACCTCCTCGACGAGGCGGACCCGGGGGCCCGCGCCCTCAACCGGCCCGAGGCGGAGGACTGGTTCCGCACCGGGCACGTCGAGGCGGTGCACGCGGCACTCGACTCCACCGGGCTCGCATGGCCGCCGGCCTCGGCCTCGGGCGACGACGACGTCCTAACCCGGGTGACCCGGGCGCTCGGCGCCGCCCGCGGCCGCACCGGGCGCACCCCGGGTCAGGACCGGTGGCGGCTGCGCGTCGACGGCGCAGGCGCCCGGATCCTCGTCCAGCGCAGCGGCGCGAACCCCCTCCCGGAGGCTGAGGGCCATCCGCTCGTCGAGGCGGCGATCGGTCTCGGAGCGCTCGTCGAGCGCCTCCACACCGCGCTCCACGCCGAGGGTCTGCGTGCCCGCGTGCGCTACGACTGGGCCGCCGATGCCTCGCCCAAGGGCGCCGCGCTCGCGATCGAGCTCGACCTCGCGCCCGGCACCAATGCCCCCGAGAGAGGATGAACCGATGAGAGACGTCGTCACCGCCCTGTCCGCCCGCTCCGAACCCGCTCTGATCTCCGTCACCGGCGACGGCGAGCGCCTCGAGCTCACCGGCACGGTGCTCGGCAACTGGGTGCACAAGTCCATCGGCCTGCTCGGCGAGCTCGAGATCGGGCCCGACACCGCGCTCGGCATCGTCTGCCCCGCTCCCGCCGCGCTCCACTGGCGGGCGCTCGCAGCAGCGTTCGCCGCCTGGTCGCTCGGCGCCCCCGTCCACCTCCTCACCCAGGACTCCCTCGCTCCGAACGGACCGTGGGTCGCTCTCCGTCCGGAGACGCTCCCGGGCGCGGGGTCCGGCATCGACGACTCCGCCGCCGAGGAGGTCCTCGTGTTCGCGACCGCCGCCCTCGCCCTGCGCTCGGAGACCGGGCCCGGCTGCACCGACTTCATCGCCGCCGTGCGCGCCCACCCGGACGTCGCCGCCCTCGGGAACCCGGCCTCCGCCGTGCTCGTCGGACCGGACGGCGAAGCCGGGCCGATCCCGCTCGACCCGGCGGCCCTCGACGCGGCCGCCGCGGCCGCCGGCCTGTCGGGCGATGGCGCTGCGGGCGACCCGGGCCCGCGGGCGCTGCTCGCCGGTCTGCCGGATGCCGCGGAGGTCCCGCTGCTGCTCGCCACGCTGCGCTCCGGCGTGCTCGTCCTCACCGACACCGACGACCCGGTCCGGCTCTCGGAGCTCAGCCGCCTCGACGGTGTGGTCCATGGCACAATCGGGGCATGGACAAAGTAGTTGCATCGGCTGCTCAGGCGGTCGCGGACATTCCAGCCGGCGCGCAGATCGCGGTCGGGGGTTTCGGTCTCGTCGGGGTCCCGCAGGTGCTCATCAGGGCGCTGCGCGATGCCGGGGTCGGTGACCTCGAGGTGATCTCGAACAACGCCGGGGCCGGGGACTTCGGACTCGGGATGCTGCTGAATACGAAGCAGATCCGGCGCATGATCGCCTCCTACGTCGGGGAGAGCAAGGAGTTCGCCCGCCAGTACCTCGAGGGTGAGCTCGAGGTCGAGCTCACCCCGCAGGGCACCCTGGCGGAGAAGCTGCGCGCCGGCGGGGCCGGGATCCCGGCGTTCTACACCATCACCGGGTCCGGCACGCAGGTCGCCGAGGGCGGGATGCCGTGGAAGTACGCCGCCGACGGCAGCGTGGAGATCGAGTCCCCACCGAAGGACACCCGGGTGTTCGACACCTTCGGATCCGAGCACACCTACGTCCTCGAGGAGTCCCTGGCCCCGGATTTCGCGCTCGTGCGCGCCGCGGTCGGGGACCGGCACGGCAACCTCGTGTTCCATCGCTCGGCCAGGAACTTCAACCCGCCGGCCGCGCAGGCCGCCCGGGTCACGATCGCGGAGGTCGAGAAGCTCGTCGAGCCCGGGGAGATCGCCCCGGACGAGGTGCACCTGCCCGGTGTGTTCGTCCACCGGGTGGTCGAGCTGACCGCCGAGCAGGCGGCGGACAAGAACATCGAGAAGCGGACTGTGAGGGAGGCCTGAGATGGCACTGACACGCAACCAGATGGCCGCCCGCGCGGCCGCCGAGCTCGCCGACGGCTCCTACGTCAACCTCGGCATCGGGCTGCCCACCCTGGTCCCGAACTACGTGCCCGCCGGGGTGCACCTCGTGCTCCAGTCGGAGAACGGGATCCTCGGGGTCGGCCCCTACCCCACCGCCGAGGAGCTCGACGCGGATCTCATCAACGCGGGCAAGGAGACCGTCACGGTGCTGCCCGGGGCGAGCTTCTTCGATTCCGCGACGAGCTTCGGGATGATCCGCGGCGGCAAGATCGATGCCGCGATCCTCGGGGCGATGCAGGTCGCGGGCAACGGCGACATCGCGAACTGGATGATCCCGGGCAAGATGGTCAAGGGCATGGGCGGGGCGATGGACCTCGTCCACGGGGCGCAGAAGGTCATCGTCGTCATGGAGCACGTCGCCCGCGACGGCTCCCACAAGCTCCTCGACACCTGCCTGCTGCCGCTGACCGGCAAGGGCGTGGTCGAGCGGGTCGTGACCGACCTCGCGGTGCTCGACGTCACCGGCACCGGGTTCCGCCTCCTCGAGCGCGCTCCCGGCGTGACCGTCGAGGAGATCACCGAGAAGACCGGCGCGAGGCTCGACATCCCCGACGAGGTCCCCGAGATCGAGGTCCCCGCCCACGTGAGCTGAGCTCCGGCCTCCCGGAGCCTCCCCTGCGCAACTGTGGGGCTTTCGGTGGTGTGTGGTGGCGTTGATGCCCCCACACACCACCGAAAGCCCCACTGTCGTGTGCGCGGCCGTCGGCCGGCACTCAGGCAGGTGCCGCTCAGGCGGGTGCGGGCAGGCCAGTGGTCGCGACGAACAGCTGCCCGGTGCCGGTGACGTGCGGCAGCGGCTCGTCGGCGCCGACGAAGACGCTGTCCCCGCCGGCGAGCTCCGTGCTCTCCTCCCCGTTGCGCACGGTGAAGCCGCCGGCGGTGCACAGGAGGATCGCTGCGCCGCTGCGCGCGATCGGGAGGTCGGCGGCGGAGTCGATGCGCTGCAGGGCGAAGTCGTCGGTGGCCCCGCGCACCACCCCGCGGGCGTCGGGCGCCGCCCGCTGCGGTTCGACGCTGTCGTAGACGACGACCGCGTCGAGCTCCGCGAGGTCGATGTGCTTGCTCGTCAGCCCGCCGCGCAGCACGTTGTCCGAGGACGCCATGATCTCCACCCCGAGGCCTCCGAGGTAGGCGTGGAGCACCCCCGCGTCGAGTGCGAGCGACTCCCCGGCTCGCAGCCGCAGGCGGCGCAGCATGAGCGCGACGAGAGTCCCCGCATCCCCGGGGAAGTCCGCAGTGACCTCGCGCAGGGTGTCCTGCGGGTCGACCGCGCTGCCCTGCCTGCAGGGATGGTCCGCACCGACGCCGGGGAGGTCGAGGGCGGCGAGGCGATCGGCGAGCGGTCCGTATTCGGCGGCGCGGCCGAGCACCAGATCGGTCGCCGCCCGCAGCGCCACGGCCTCGTCGTCCTGCCCGCCGGAGGGCGTGAGCGCGGTCAGCCAGGCCTCGAGCAGCGGGCGGTCGGCCGGGGAGGCCGCGGCGCGCAGGCGTTCCACGGTGGCCCGGATCGCCGGGAGCGGGCGGAAGCCGCAGAGCGCGTCGAAGTCGCCGAGCGCATGGATGAGCTCCGGTTTGTGCCAGGTGTCGCGGTAGTTCCGATGCGGAGCGTCGACCGGGACTCCCGCGGCGTCCTCGCGCGCGTACCCGGCCTGCGCCTGCCCCCGGGAGGGGTGCGCCTGGATCGAGAGCGCGGTCCGGGCGGAGAGGATCTTGAGGAGGAACGGCAGCCGCTCCCCGTAGACGTCCACCGAGCCGGCACCGAGCCGCGTGTGCGGGTCCCGCGCGATCCACTCGCGCAGATCCGTGTCCTCGACGCCCGAGGGCGCTCCGGGGTGGGCGCCGATCCACAGTTCCGCGGCCGGCGTGCCGTCGGGCTCGCGCCCGAGGATCTCGGGGATCCCCGTCGGGCTCCCCCAGGCGTAGTCGCGCACCGTGTTCGTCAGTTTCTGCATCCTCGTCGTTCCCTGTTCTCCGTCCGCCGGCCGGCGCCCCCGCGGGACCGCCCTGTTCGCCTCGGTCAGCCTAAGCGAGAGCGCGCGGGGTCGCGAAACCGGGGGAACCCGGGGCGGGGCCGGGAGCGGCTCGGGGGCTCAGGTGGTGCCGGGAGGCCGGGAGCGCTGCACGCCCGGGCCACGCACGAGGCGGCCGGCATGCTCTTCGCATGCCGACCGCCCCATCGGAGTCCGGTCCGTCAGATCACCCGGACGAACACCGCACCCCGCTTGAGCATCCAGTCGTAGCTGCGCTTGCTCGTGTTGGTGCGGGTCGAGCCCGCGTCGTACATCTGGCCCTCGGTCTCGGACACGATCCCGAGGTGACCGGGGATCCAGATGAGGTCGCCGGGCTTCGCCTGCGAGGCCGGGATCACTTCCCCTGCCGCCTTCTGCGCCCCGGAGGAGCGCGGCAGCTTGATCCCGTTCTGCGCGTAGACGTACTGCACGTAGCCCGAGCAGTCCCAGCCGGAGCGCGGCGAGGTCCCGCCCCACCGGTACTTCACGCCGAGGTGCTTCTTGGCCGTGGCGATGACCGCGTCGCGCTTCTCCTTCTCGATCTGCTCGGCGCTCTTCTTCGGCTTCTCCTCCTTGGGCTCGCCCTTCTTCGACTCGTCCTTCTCGGGCTCGTCCTTCTTCGACTCGTCCTTCTCGGACTCGTCCTTCTTCGACTCGTCCTTCTCGGACTCGTCCTTCTTCGACTCGTCCTTCTCGGACTCGTCCTGCTTCGGCTCCTCGGCCCTCGGAGTCTCCTGCCTCGGCTCCTCGCTCGGAGCCGGCGCCGGGGTCTGTGTGGGTGCCGGGGACTGCTCGGTCTCCTGGTCTGCTGAACCTTCCCCGGGTCCAGCAGGCCCGGAGCCGGGCTCCGCGGACTCGTCGTCCGCGGAGCCGGGCTGGGACGCGTTGAGATCGCGCGCCCCTGCGGAGATGTCGCCGCGCGGCGAGAACTCCGTCACCCCGTAGCCTTCGGCCCAGACCAGCCGGGCCCCTTCGTAGAGCTGCTCGCACCGACCGTCGGTGCACTGCGGCGCGGACTTCGGATAGCCGATGTGGCCGTTCTCGTAGCCCTTCGAGGCCCAGTAGCCCTGGAGGATGCCCCAGGTCGGCTGGGCGCCGGACTTCGACGACCAGTGCATCGAGCCGCCCTGGAACTTCTGATAGGCGCCGCCGCTCTTGAGGCCGCCCTGCTCCCCGGTGACCGGGAGGCCGAGCTTCGTGCGGGTGGCACCGTTCCAGGCCGTGGCGATCGCACCGGAGATCACCTGCGGGCCGGTGGCCTTCGACCAGGTGATGTAGCCGCGCTCGAAGTTCTTCACCTTGCCGCCGGCGAGGTCCCATTCCTTCGAGGTGGGCTTGCCGAGGACCTTCTCCTTGCCCTCGTAGTGCGTGTCGATCGCAGTCTTCTTGGGCGCGGGCTTCGGGGTCTCCTTCTCGGGAGCCGCCGGTGCGCCGCCCTGCTGGAGCTTCTCGATGTCCTTGCGCATGCTGCCGAACTTCGAGTAGAACGCCGCTCCCGGGCACGAGGTGGAGCCGAGGTCGCGGTGTCCGACGACTGCCGGGATGCTGCGTCCGCCCACGGTCGCGCGGTCCTTGACGGACACGCCGCTGGCCGACAGCTTCCAGGCGATCGCGTGGTTGACGGCGTTGATCGCCGCCTGCGGCGGAGCCGACCTCCCGTAGGAGCCCATGACGGAGATGCCGAAGGTCCCGGTGTTGTAGCCGGCCACATGGGCGCCGATCACCGCGCGGTCGACGCCGCCTGCGCGGCCCTCCCAGAGGCGGCCGTACTTGTCGACGAGGACGTTGTAGCCCACGTCGGACCAGCCGCGGCCCTTGGTGTGGAAGCTGTAGATGCCGCGCAGGATGCCGGGCACGTCGCCGGCGCTGTAGCTGTTGGAGCCGGCGGTGTGGTGGACGACGGCGGCGCGGACCTTGGGTGCGTAGGACGCCTTGCCCTTGCGCAGGCGCTCATTGGCGCCCCACGACTTGCGCGAGCCGATCTTCGGCTTCGAGACCTTCTTCACCGCGACGGTCTGGGCGGTGGCCGATCCCGGGGCGGCGGTCGCGGGGACCGCGGCGGCCGGCTGGGCGGCGTAGCCCTCGGCCCCGGCGGCGGCACCCTCGGCGGCGGCTTCTCCTGGCGCTTCGGCGCCCGGTGCCGGTGCGGCGACCGGGGCGTTCTGCTCGACGGCCTGCTGGTCGGCGGCGGAGTGCTTGGGGTCGATGACGAGGAGGCGCGCGTCCTCGGGAGCGGCGTCGCCGAGCACGCGCATCTGCACCTCGCTCGCGCCGCTCACGACGAACGGCTCGGTGCCGGGCGTGCCCTCACCGACGACGTCCTCCTCGAGCTCGTCCCAGGCGGACCAGCCCTCGCCGGTCCGGATCCGGACCTCGACGGTGACCTCGGTCTCGGTGTCGTAGGTGACGCCGACGACGGAGGACCGGGACTCCGGCACCTCGAGGACGTCGGAGATCGCGGCGATGTTGACGCCGTCCTCGGTCTTCTCGCGGACGCCGCCGGACATGTCCGGGGTCTCCGCGGGCTCCGGAGAGGTCTCCGCGGGCGCCGATCCGCTCGGAGTCCGCGGCTGCGATTCCTGCAGCGACACGGGCGAGATCGCCGTGCTGCCGGAGCCGAAGGTGCCCAGCGGCGCCATGCCGAGCGCGTTCACGGCGCTCGGGGACCGCAGGAGGTTCGGCAGGTTGGTCGTGCTCGAGTTGGTGACCTGCGTGGTGACGAGCGAGGACTCGCGCGCACCGGGCGCATCGAGACCGTCCTCGCTCACCTCGGTGAGCGCGTGTTCGTCGATGGTCGGTGTGACGGTGGCGGATCCTGCGGCAGCGGCGGGGACGGTCAACCCGAGGGTCGAGACCATCACCGCGGATGCGCACGATGCCACGATGGGCAGTGCAAATCTCATCGTTTCAGCCTTTTCGAGGAAGTCAGGGAAGAGAGGCTTCACGAGATGAACTCGTCATTGGAAGGATGACGAATCAGCTCAACATCTCAGAATTGTTACACACTTTTCGGCGTGTCGGACTGGATTTTTCGACGCAGAGCCGAGTTACACGGATGTCGTTCCGCGAGATCTCGCGGCGACACGCGGCTGAAAGTTTTTCGAGGATTCCGGCAGGAAACCTCAAGAATGCCGGGAGGACCTCAGGGCACGTAACAGATGGCCCGGTCCTTCTCGTCTTCTCCTCCCTCGGTCGGGGCGGCGGCGAGAACCGCCCCGGGCACGGCTCCGGCGACCGGATCGAGCCCTGCGGGAGCGGCTCCGGCGGCGAGCACGGCCGGCTCGTCCGGGGAGGCGGCGCGCGCCTCGGCGGGCTCGAGCGCCTCGGCGACGAGAGCGTGGACCGCGGCGTAGTCGGGGTCGGCCGGGACGACTTCGGGCGGGGTGAGGTTGAGCGAGCGGATCTTCTGCGACTTCGCCTTGAGCGCGAGGTCGACGAACCGGTCGACCTGGAGCTGCGGGATGTCGGTGGACACGACCTCGGGCGCGGCCTGCGCGATCGACTGGTAGCGGGTGAGGACGGTCGCCGGGTCGAGCTGGGCGATCATCGCCTCCTGCACGCAGCGCTGGCGGACCATCCGCTCGTAGTCGCTCGCGAATTCGCGCGAGCGGGCGTACCAGAGGGCGTGGAAGCCGTCGAGGTGGAGCTCGCCGGGCTCGATCCAGCCGCGCACCGGGCCGTGCTTCCCCGTCGCCTTGTCCACCGGCGCGGAGATCGGCACGCGCTTCCCGGACACCAGGGAGATGCCGCCCATCGCGTCGATGAGGCTCTCGAAGCCCTTGAGGTCGATCATCGCGTAGTAGTGGACGTCGACCCCGGTCGCCCCGCTGATCGCGTCCTTCATCGCCTGGGCGCCGGCCGGGGAGCCGTCGTCGAACCCCTCGGGGTGCTGCTCGCCGAGCTGGTAGACGGCGTTGATGAGGCACTCGTCGCCGCAGTCGTAGCCCTGCGGGTACTGAGACCGCAGTGGGGAGTCCTCGGCGAAGGGGACGTTCTGGAGGTTGCGCGGCAGCCCGATGATCACCGACTCCCCGGTGTCCGCGTCGATCGACACGAGGGAGATGCTGTCCGGCCGGATGCCCTCGCGCCCCTTGCCGGCGTCGGTGCCGAGCAGGGCGACGTTGTAGCGCCCGTCGCTCGGGCGCACGCCGAGCCCGCCGGCGAAGATCTCGCTGATGAGCTGCCGCTGGCTGTTGAGCGTCACCGTGCCCCAGGCGAGCCCGCCGCCGATGACGAGCACGCTGACGAGCGCCGCGGCCACGACTCCCAGGCAGGTGCGCGGCGACAGCCCGACGAGCCGGATCCGGCGCACCGTGTCGACCAGCGCGACGAGCCACACCACTCCGAGCACGAGCGCCCACAGGGTCAGCAGCCCGAGCACGAGCGGGTTCGTGGCGAGGGTGAACACGAGCTGCCGGCGCAGGAGTGCGGCGAGCCCGACGAGCACGACGAGTGCCCAGGTCGCCAGCGACAGTCCGAGCGCGAACCGCGCGAACCGGCGCACGCCGAACAGCGACTGCACGCTGCCGGGCAGCAGGATCGTGGAGACGAGCAGGATCCAGCCGCGCACATCACGGGTGCTCCGGTCCGCGTACTGGGGGAAGCGGATCGGGTCGGTGTACTTCGGAGTGCGGGGCATCCCTCACCTGTCGGATCTCTGCGTGCGGTCGGCGGTCGGCCGGGGGCGCCGGCGCGGGGCGGGTGGCGCGGGGCGGCTCAGGCGAGCAGCTTGCGGCCCATGACGAGGCGCTGCACCTGGTTCGTGCCCTCGTAGATCTGCGTGATCTTCGCATCGCGCATCATCCGCTCGACCGGATGGTCCTGCACGTAGCCGGCACCGCCGAGCAGCTGCACGGCGTCGGTCGTGATCTCCATCGCGACGTCGGAGGCATAGGCCTTCGCCGCCGCCCCGAAGAAGCCGAGGTCGGCGTCGTCGCGCTCGCTCTTGGCCGCCGCGACGTAGGTGAGCTGGCGGGCCGCCTCGAGCTTCATCCCCATGTCGGCGACCATGAACTGGATCGCCTGGAAGTCCGCGATGTGCTTGCCGAACTGCTTGCGCTCCTTGATGTAGCCGATCGCGTAGTCGAGCGCGCCCTGCGCCACACCCACGGCCTGCGCGGCGATGGTCACCCGCGTGTGGTCGAGGGTCTTGAGCGCGATCTTGAGCCCGTCGCCGACCTCGCCGACCGCCCGGTCGCCGGGGATCCGGCAGTTCTCGAAGAACAGCTCCCGGGTGGGGCTGCCCTTGATGCCGAGCTTGCGCTCCTTCTCCCCGAACGTGAAGCCCTCGTCGGACTTCTCGACGACGAACGCGGTGATGTTGCGCCCGCGCGGGCCGTCGGGATCGGTGACGGCCATGACGGTGTAGAACTCGCTCTCCCCGGCGTTGGTGATCCACGTCTTCACACCGTTGAGCACCCAGTCGTCGCCGTCGCGGACCGCACGGGTGCGCATGCCCGCGGTGTCGGAGCCGGCCTCCCGCTCGGACAGCCCGTAGGAGAACCCGCACTCGCCGGAGGCGACCCGCGGGAAGTACTTCGCCTTGATCGCCTCGCTGCCGCCGATCTGCACCGGCATCGACCCGAGCTTGTTCACCGCCGGGATGAGAGAGGAGGACACGCAGCCGCGCGCGATCTCCTCGATGACGATCGCGACGGCGAGCGCATCGGCCCCCACGCCCCCGTACTCCTCGCCGATGTGCGGGGCGAAGAAGTCGGTGGCGACGAGCGCCTCGTGCGCCTCGCGCGGATAGCGCGCCTCGGAGTCGACCTCCGCGGCGTACGGCGTGATGCGGTTGTCGACGACGTCACGGACGGCCCGGCGGAGCTCCTCGTGGTCCTCGCTGAGCTGGTAGAGATCGAACATGCTGCTCCTCACATACGGTTTCAGGTCTGCCGGCGGCGCTCGGACAGCGCCGCACCCTTCGCCTCGGCGACGGCCCGGAGGTTCTCACGATAGTCGTCGAGCGCGGCCCGGATGCGCTGCGCCTCGGGGTCGCGGCCGATTCCCAGGATCCTCGCCGCCAGCAGGCCGGCGTTCTTCGCCCCGCCGATCGACACCGTGGCCACCGGCACCCCGCCGGGCATCTGCACGATCGACAGGAGCGAGTCCATGCCGTCGAGGTGGGCCAGCGGCACCGGCACCCCGATGACGGGCAGCGAGGTGACGGAGGCGATCATGCCCGGCAGGTGCGCCGCCCCCCCGGCCCCGGCGATGACGACGTCGAGACCGCGCTGGGCGGCGGTGGCGCCCCATTCGATCATGTCGTGGGGCATCCGGTGGGCTGACACCACCTCGGCGGTGCACGGGATGCCGAGCTCGTCGAGGACGTCCGCGGCGGCGGCCATCGTCGGCCAGTCGGAGTCCGAGCCCATGACGATGCCGACGGTCGGGGTGCTCATGCGGTGTCCTTCCGCTCGGGTTCGGGATCGGTGTCGACCCCGGCGATGAAGTCCGCAGCGTGCCGGGCGCGGGCGAGCACGGCCGCGGCGTCGTCGCCGTAGACGTTGACGTGGCCGAGCTTGCGGCCCGGGCGCACCGACTTGCCGTACATGTGGACCTTGACCTGCGGGTCGTGGGCGAGCACGTGGAGGTAGGCGCAGTAGAGATCGTCGCGGTCGGCGCCGAGCACGTTGACCATCGCGGTGGCCGGGGTGCGGGCGCTCGGGTCGCCGAGCGGCAGGTCGAGCACAGCCCGCAGGTGCTGCTCGAACTGGGAGGTCACCGAGCCGTCCTGGGTCCAGTGGCCGGTGTTGTGCGGGCGCATCGCGAGCTCGTTGATCCGGTAGCCGTCCGGGGTCTCGAACATCTCCATCGCCATCACCCCGGTGACGTCGAGGGCGCCGGCGACGGTGAGGACGTCGGCGGTGATCCGCCGCGCGAGCTCCGGGTCGAGCCCGGGCGCCGGTGCGACGGCCTCCTTGCACACGCCGTCCTGCTGATAGGTGGCGACGACCGGCCAGACCGCGGTCTGGCCCATCGGCGAGCGCGCGACCATGACCGCGAGCTCGCGGATGAAGTCGATCCTCTCCTCCGCGAGGAGCACGGGGTGGGAGCCGAGCCAGTCGACGGCGTCCGCGCCGCTCGTCACGACCCGCACGCCGTGGCCGTCGTAGCCGCCGCGCGGGGTCTTGAGGATGACGGGGAAGCCCACCTCCGCGCCGAACCGCTCGAGGTCCTCCGGGGTGGAGATCTCCGCCCAGCGCGGATTGGGCAGGCCGAGGGCGTCCATCCGCCGGCGCATGACGATCTTGTCCTGCGCGTGGATGAGCGCGTCGGGCCCCGGGTGCACGGCGTGGCCGGCGGCCTGCAGGGCGCGCAGGTGCTCCGGCGGCACGTGCTCGTGATCGAAGGTGATGACGTCGACGGTGTCGGCGAAGGCCTGGAGGGCCGCGAGGTCGGTGTGGTCGCCGACGGTGACGCGGCCGGCGACCTGCGCGGCGGACGATTGGGCGGATTCGGCGAGGACGTGGAAGCCCACGCCGAGCGCCTCTGCTGCGGGGGCCATCATGCGGGCCAGCTGGCCGCCGCCGATGACGCCGATCACGGGAGAAGTCACCACTCCACTCTAGCGAGGGAACGGCGCCGCCGGCGCGCACGGCCTCCCCGGCGCGCCGCGCGGGCGGGTGTCCCACAGCGGGCCCCCAGGCGGGTTCCGGTACCGTTGTGCGGGGACTTCTGCCGCACGGTTCACGGGCGCCGCCCCGGTGCAGCACGCACGGAACGCCGCTGCTCCGCGGGCACCGGTCCCGGTTCTTCATTCATCGGACGACGGACGGGTACGGGATGCGCTTACGCAAGGAGGCCGAGCGCGTCGCCAAGTTCTCCGTCGTCGGCGGCATCGCGTTCATCGTCGACTTCACCCTGTTCAACGTTCTGCGGCTCGAGGCGGTGGGGATCGGGCCGATGTGGGCGAAGATCATCTCCGTCACCGTCGCCACCACGGTGAGCTGGATCGGCTCCCGGTACTGGACGTTCAAGGACGGGCGGAACCGCTCGGCGGGCAAGGAGGCGATGTGGTTCTTCCTCGTCAACGCCGGCGGCCTGCTCATCGCGATGGCCTGCCTGTGGTTCTCCCACTATGTGCTCGGCCTGCGCTCCGCGCTCGCCGACAACATCTCCGCCAACGTCATCGGCGTCGGCCTGGGCAACATCTTCCGCTATCTCATGTACCGCTCGGTGATCTACCGGGTCGGACCGCGCCGGCCCGCTCGGCGCCGTGAGGTGCTGCGCTTCGAGGAGGGGACCGGAGCGGCGGGCGGGGCCGGGAGCCCCGCCGTCGACACCGGGACCGAGCCCGACGGCGCGCACTGAGGAGCACACCGGTGACCGAGCCGCGCGCCGTGCTGCGCAGCTCGGCTCGGAGGTCCTGAGCGCTCGGCTCAGCCGCGAGCGCGCAACAGCGGGATCTCGAGCTCGCGCTCGGTGATCCCGCCGTGGTGGCCGAGCAGCGCGAGCGCCGCCGGCGAGTCGTGCTCGGAGTCGATGATCCCCACACCCGCGTCGCAGACGACGACGAGGTCGCCGATCCGAGCCCGGTTGACCGGCCGCACGGGACCGAAGAATCCCCGGCCGATCGCATCGTCCCGGGTCAGCACGAGGGCACGCTCACCGAGCACGCTGCGATAGGCGGCGCGCACCTCGGCCGCGGCGCCGGGCTGCGCGTAGACGTGGACGGCGCGCGGCTCACCGCCGATGGCGCGCACCCCCGCCCGCAGCTCCGGGGTCTCCGCGAGATCGATCCGGGAGTCGTGGGGCACGTCGACCATGCCGTGGTCGGCGGTGATGAGGAGCTCGGCATCCGCGGGGAGCGCCTGGGCGAGCGCGGCGAGCCGATCGTCGAGGTGCTCGAGCTCCTCGAGCCATTCCCAGGAGTCCACCCCGTGGACGTGCCCGGTCTTGTCGAGGTTCCCCCAGTAGAGGTAGACGAGCCGGCGGCCCGGCCGGCGGATCTCCTCGCGGGCGTGGTCGACGCGCTCGCTCAACGTCTGCGAGCCGCGGAACCGACCGCCGCGCAGCGATGCCTGGTTGAGGCCGCGCCCGGCGAACTTCGGCTCGCCGAGGCTGACGACGTCCACCCCGGCATCGCCGAGCCGTTCGAACAGGGTGGCGTCGGGCACCCACTGCTCGGGGTCGACCTCGGGGTCCCAGGTCAGCTGGTTGAACACGACGTCGCGGTCCGGGTCGAGGAGACGGTAGCCCATGACGCCGTGGGATCCCGGCAGCAGCCCGGTGCCGAGCGAGGACAGCGAGTTCGCCGTCGTCGAGGGGAAGCCGGCGCTCAGCGCCCCGGCGTCGGGCAGCAGGCCCCGGAGGAACGGGGCATGGGCGGCGCGGTCGCGCAGCAGGCGGGCGCCCATCCCGTCGACGAGCACGACGACGGCGACCCGCACCTCTGCGTCGAGGCCGAGGCGCGCGGCGCGCTCCCGGACGCCGGTGTCGAGGATCTCCCCGGCGCCGAGGCCGAGCGCGGCGGCCGGCACGAGGTCGGACAGGAGCGCGGCGGAGGCGTAGTCGGGCGGGGCGGTGCGCATGTCAGGAGGCCGCCCGGCGGGCGGCGAACACCGCGCGGCGCAGCTGCAGGACGAAGTCCTCGGCCCGGTCGACCGCGCCCTGCCCCTCGGCCTGGGCGGACACGCGCAGGGTGACGTCCTCGGAGAACAGGGAGCCGCTGTAGCCGTGGTCGCCGTCGCAGTCGGGGTCCCCACAGGTCTCCGGGAAGGTCTCGATGCGGCGCACTGCACCCCAGCCCAGGGTGATCGCGACCTCGACCGGCCGGTCGGAGGACCGGTACTCCGCCGGGTCCTCGTAGGTGCGGCTGATGAGGACGGTGCGCAGGCGCTCGAGCGGGA
This sequence comes from Brevibacterium sp. R8603A2, assembly GCF_023072605.1. Taxonomy (NCBI): domain Bacteria; kingdom Bacillati; phylum Actinomycetota; class Actinomycetes; order Micrococcales; family Brevibacteriaceae; genus Brevibacterium; species Brevibacterium sp. R8603A2. The sequence goes on along the minus strand of NZ_JALLGN010000012.1, from coordinate 84,485 downwards.
TGTCCTCCGTCGACGTGACCCCGCGCGGACGGTGGCCGGGGACGGCGTCGGGCTCGTCGTCGACGTGGGCGAGGAGGAGCCGGGTCGGCGTGACGAGGAAGGCGGTGACGTGCCGGTGGATCGCGTCGAGGTCGACGTGGGTGTCCATGTGGACGTAGTGGGCGAGGATGTCCTCTCCGAACAGCGCTTCGATGAGCATGCTGCCGGTGAGCTGCGGGTAGTAGCCCGCGGCCTGCAGGTCGGAGGCGAGAGTTTTCGGAAGAGCCATGGGCACCATTGTGCCGCAGGGCGCGGACACGGCCGATCCGGAGGGACGCATCCGCCCGCCGGGACCGCCGCGGGCTCCGCGTCAGCGAACTCCCGCGGCGGTGGTGACCGGGTCCGTGCGGATCACTATGCTGGGTGCATGGAACCCTATCCGTCGTACTGGGAAGCCGATGTCGTGCTGCGCGATGGAGCGACGGCGCACGTGCGGCCCATCCGCCCCTCGGACGCCGACGGCATCCAGACCATGCACAGCAAGCAGTCGCCGGAGTCGATCTACCTGCGGTTCTTCGCTCCGCTGCCGGTGCTCCCGGAGAAGGACCTCGCCCGGTTCGTGCAGGTCGACCACCGCGACCGGGTGGCCTTCGTCATGACGATCGGCGAGGAGATCATCGGCGTCGCCCGCTACGACCGGATCGACGACACCGCCGCGGAGGTCGCGTTCAACATCGCCGATGCCCACCAGGGGCGCGGGATCGGGTCGATCTTCCTCGAGCACCTCGCCGCGGCCGCCCGCGAGCGCGGCCTCGAGGTCTTCACCGCCGAGGTCCTCCCCCAGAACCGCTCGATGCTCCAGGTGTTCGCCGCCGCCGGGTACGAGGTCTCCCGCGAATTCGACGACGGCGTCGTCGCCGTCCGCTTCGAGATCGACCCGACGGAGAAGTCGATCCAGGTGCAGGAGGCCCGCGAGCACCGAGCGGAGGCGAAGAGCGTCCGCTCGATCCTCCACCCGGGCTCGGTCGTCGTCATCGGCGCCAGCCGCAAGCGCAACTCCACCGGCAACCTGCTCCTGCGCAATCTCACCGCTGCCCGCTTCACCGGCACCATCACCGTCGTCCACCCGGAGGCCGACTCCGTAGCCGGGTTCCCCACCGTGCCCTCGCTCGACGCAGTGTCCGAGCCGATCGACCTCGCGGTCATCGCGGTGCCCGCCGAATCGTGCGCCCAGGTGGTCCGCGACTGCGCCGCCCGCGGGGTGAAGTCCGTCGTCGTCATCTCCTCGGGCTTCGCCGAAACCGGTGAGCACGGCCTCGAGCTCCAGCGGGAGATGGTCGCCACCGCCCGCTCGCACGGGATGCGCGTCGTCGGACCGAACTCCTTCGGCCTCGCCAACACCGCGCCCGAGGTGTCCCTCAACGCCTCGCTCGCCCCGTTCCTCCCGGACGCCGGGACGCTCGGGCTGTTCAGCCAGTCCGGAGCGCTCGGCACGGCGCTGCTGGCCGCGGCGAAGACCCGCGGACTGGGGATCTCGACGTTCGTGTCCGCCGGCAACCGCGCCGACCTGTCCGGCAACGACCTCCTCCAGTACTGGGAGGAGGACCCGGCCACCGCCACCGTCGGGCTCTACCTCGAGTCGATCGGCAACCCGCGCAAGTTCTCCCGGATCGCCCGCCGGGTGTCGCAGGTCAAGCCGGTCATCGTCGTCAAGTCCGCGTTCACCGGCCGCGAGCTCCCGCCCGGCCACCAGGTGCGCGTGTCGAGCCTGTCGGCGACCGCGCTCGACCAGGTCCTCACACAGGCCGGAGTCGTCCGCGCCGACACCATCCACCAGCTGTTCGACGTCGCCCAGGTGTTCTCCTTCCAGCCGCTGCCGGCCGGCCGGCGGGTGGGCGTGGTGGGCAACTCCGCGGCGCTCTCCACACTCGTCGTCCAGCGCGCCCGCTCCGAGGGCCTGCGCGTGGAGACCGCCCCGGTGTCCCTCCACCCGGAGGTGCATGCCGAGGAGTTCGCCGCCGCGCTCAAGGACATGTACGCCGACCCCACAGTCGACTCCGTCGTCGTGACCTTCGCCCCCTCCGCCGGCGCGGAGGAGCGCGAGATCGCCGCGGTGCTCGCCGACGAGGCGGCGCGCTCAGGCATCACGACGGTCGCCTGCTTCCTCGGGGTACACGGCGTCAAGGACGAGCTCACCGCGTACACGCCGCAGGAGGACGGGTCCCGGGCGGCGCGCAGCGTGCCGAGCTACATGGGACCGGAGGACGCCGTGTGGGCACTCGCCCGTGCCACCGAGTACGCGATGTGGCGCAAGTCCGACCGGGGCCGCTACCCGGAGCTGGAGAACGTCGACCCGCGCGCCGCCAGGGACATCATCGAGCGCAATCTCGCCGGCGTGGAGCCCGGGGAGACCGTGTTGCTCGGGCGCGACGACACGCGCGCGCTGCTCGGCGCCTACGGGCTCGAGTTCCTCCCCTACCTCACCGCCCGCACCGTGGACGAGGCGCTCGCCGCCGCAGACACCCTGGGCTACCCGGTCGCACTCAAGGCCGTGCACAAGCGGCTGCGCCACCGGATGGAGCTCGGCGGGGTGCGCCTCAACGTCGACGACCCCGAGGAGCTGCGCGAGGACTGGGCCGGGGTCTCCGCGGTCATCGACTCGGTGCTCGACCCCGGGGACGATCACGGGATCGACGTCCAGGCGATGGCCCCTCCCGGCTCGGCCTGCGTGATCCGCGCCGGGGAGGACCCGCTGCTCGGCCCCATGGTGTCGTTCTCGCTCGCTGGGGACACCTCGGAGCTGCTCGACGACGTCGCCCACCGGGTCGCCCCGCTCACCGATGTCGACGCCGCCCAGCTCGTGCGCTCGCTCAAGGCCTCTCCGCGCCTGTTCGGCTACAAGGGCCTGCCGGTGATGAACATGGAGCCGACGGAGGACGTCCTGCTGCGGCTGTCCGCGCTCGTCGAGGCGTTCCCGGCGATCCGCGACGTCGAGATCCAGCCGATCGTCGTCACCGAGTCGGACTCGCACATCCTCAGCGTCAAGGTCGAGCTCGAGGCCTCGGCCGACCGGATCGACTCCCAGCGCCGCCGCATGAGCGGAGGCTGAGCCCCGCGGACCCGGCCGGCCGGCAGGGCTCAGCTGGCCGGGCTCAGCGGGCCGGGCGCGGGTGTGGTGGTTTCGTGCAGGTGTGCGACCGTTGAAGCCACCACTCTCGATCTGACGTCCCACCGTTCCGGCCGGGCCAGCATGCGGGTGACCGTTGCAGCACCAGTCCGCGCGCCGGGCACGAGGCGGGCGCACCCTCAGCCGGCAGCGGGCTCCCAGGCGTACTCGGTGAGGATCGACCCGGTGTCGATCTCGACGTCGCGCACCCGGGCGAACCCGGCCTTGCGGTACATCCCGATGCCCGGCGGGTTGTCCTGCGAGGTGATGACGAACAGCCGCTGCCCGAGCTCCTGGGCCTGGCCGAGGAGGCCGGAGGCGACGCCCTTGCGGTGGTGGGCGGGGTCGACGATGACGCGCGTGACGAAGAGCCCGGCCTGCCGCTGCGCGAGCACGACCGCCCCGCGCACCTCGGCGATGGTGTCGATGCTCCCGGTGTCCCCGGTTCTCACGGTGCTCGGATCCGCGTGCTCGACGACGTCGGCGATCCAGCGCAGGCCCGGCGCGGTGATGTCCTCGACGGTCTCGTAGAGGTAGGGGATCCGGTCGTGGCCGAGGATCTCGGCCTCGATGCGGAAGGCCGCGACCTGGATCCGCAGCAGCTCGTCGGCATGGGCGGCCACCTCGGCCGCGGTGAGTTCGCGCACAGTCATGGCCCCACCCTGTCACAGCTCCCCCGGCAGCCCGCGGCCGGGCGCGTCTCGCCCCTTCGAATCCGAGTGTGGTGGTATCGGCGAAGTGTGGTGCCGTTGCCGCTCGTACACATCACCGAAACCACCACACTTCCACGCGCGAGGTGTCGGTCAGCGCACGGCCCCGACGCTGCGGAGGGCTGCCACGAAGCGCTGCGGATCGATGACATCCGCCCATTCGAGGCGGCGCACCCGGAACCCGAGTGCGCGGATCGCGTTCTCCCGCCGCTTCTCCCGCAGGAGCGCTCTGCGGTCCATGAGGATCGTTCCGGACGCACGGTACTTCGATTCGCCATCGACTTCGATGACGAGGCCGAGGCGCTCGAGGAGGAAGTCGACCCGCCCGATGAACGCACCCTGGTCCGTGTACAGCTCCGCCTGCTGGATGATGTCGCCGATACCGACGCTGTGGAAGCCGAGCAGCGCCAATGCCTCGGCCGGGGATTCCGAGAGCCCCGTGCCGAGATCGAGCACTCTGCGCAGGCGCGCGGCACCCCAGCAGCCGGGAAGTCGACCGGCCGCATCGCACAGCACCGCCTTCCGCCGCTGTCGCACGGCGGCCGGCAGCGGGAACCGTCCCGGGCGCCCGTGCTCGTCGGTACCGGGGCGCCCGAGAAAGCACTCCGCGGCCATGATCCCGGTCTCCGTGCCGCAATCGCGGATGAGGTCGACGACTGTGCGCGCCCGCGAGGTCACCCGGAGCGACCCGATCGGATGCGCCTCGACGATGTCCTCGTCCGCGATGACCCGCTCTCGTCGCCGTAGCCCGGGGGTGGTGATCCTGCCGTGCGGGCTGCTGACCTCGAGCCGGGTCAGACGGCCGGGCAGGAGCGGGAGGTCGTGCACCATCGCGGCCGAGCGGTGGCTGACGATGTCGCCCGGTGCGATCCGTCCGGTGCAGGCGAGCCACCCCACATGGTCGAGGCGATCGCGCTCCCACCGGGAGAGCGTGCCCGGGTGCGGTTGTGCGCGATCCGGCGCGGCACCTCGGCTCCGGGCGAGGAACAGCGCGGGATCCTCGAGGAAGTACCGGAGCCGCGCATGGGCGGGGTGCGAGCAGTCTGCGGTGACGGCATAGATGCCGCGGGCGACCCGGATGAGGCAGCAGGCGAGGGACGACTGGAGGAGGGCGGGCTCGATCCCGATGGCCCGGGCCTGAGCTCGGGAGAAGACGTTGTACATGGCCCCAGCCTGGAATGGACGGCGCGCGTGTGCGAGGGGGCCTTGCGGACCTGTGGACGACCGATCCTCGTCACCGGTCGATGTGACCTCGCGCCGCATCCGCCTGTGACCCGAGGATGCGCGCACCGGTCGCGTCTGCCGTGGACGACCCCGGCTCCCCGGCGCGGATGCTGCGCCGCACCCCAGGGGGATGCGCCCCGGCCACCGCCGCACCCCGGGAAGGGCCCGGGCACCGCCGCACCCCGCTGCCGCTCGGACCAGCGGCCGTACCCGAGCCGGCCTTGCACCTCGCGTCCGCGACCGTGATGGTTCCGGACAGGAGTGCCACCGTTGATGCCACCACGTTCCGACTTTTCCACCACATACTGCACACGCGTCGTCGAGGGCGGGCACGCGCCTCGCGCTCGGGAGTGTGGTGGTTTCGACTGAGTGTGCCGCCGTCAATGCCACCACCCTTCTCCGAAACCACCACAGTCCCGGAGCAGGCCGGTCCGGGCCCGACGCGCACCCGGCGCGAACCGCGGGATCCCGAGCTCGAGGCGGGTTCGCGGGTAGGATGAGCCTGTCGTTTTCGCAGTGTGAGGAGTTCCATGGCAGAGCCGGTCGCAGGCCAGATCGTCGACATCGACGTCTCCGAGGAGATGGAGACCTCCTTCCTCGAATACGCCTACTCGGTGATCTACGCCCGGGCCCTGCCGGACGCCCGCGACGGCCTCAAGCCCGTGCAGCGCCGGATCATCCACCAGATGGGCGAGATGGGGCTGCGCCCCGAGCGCGGGCACGTCAAGTCCTCGCGCATCGTCGGCGACGTCATGGGCAAGCTCCACCCGCACGGCGACACCGCGATCTACGACGCGCTCGTCCGCCTGAGCCAGGACTTCATCATGCGCGTCCCGCTCGTCGACGGGCACGGGAACTTCGGCAGCCTCGACGACGGGCCGGCCGCCCCCCGCTACACCGAGGCGAAGCTCACGCCCGCCGCGATGGCGATGATCGCCGGGCTCGACGAGGACGTCGTCGACTTCGTCCCGAACTACGACAACACGCTCACCCAGCCGGAGATCCTGCCGGCGGCATTCCCCAACCTCCTCATCAACGGCGCCTCCGGGATCGCCGTCGGCATGGCGACGAACATGGCCCCGCACAACCCCGGAGAGGTCATCGCCGCCGCCCGCCACCTCATCGAGAACCCGCAGGCCGGTCTGTCCGAGCTCATGCGCTTCGTGCCCGGCCCGGATCTGCCCTCCGGCGGCCGGATCATCGGGCTGGCCGGGGTGCGTGAGGCCTACGAGACCGGGCGCGGCACCTTCCGCACCCGGGCGACGGTGAAGTTCGAGAACCTCACCGCCCGCCGCAAGGGCATCGTCGTCACCGAGCTGCCGTACCTCGTCGGTCCGGAGAAGGTCATCGAGAAGGTCAAGGACGCGGTGCAGGCGAAGAAGCTCACCGGCATCGCCTCGATCGACGACTTCTCCGACCGCAAGCACGGCCTGCGCCTGGTCATCGGCATCAAGAACGGGTTCAACCCCGACGCGGTCCTCTCCGAGCTCTACCGACTCACCCCGATGGAGGACTCCTTCGGGATCAACAACGTGTGCCTCGTCGACGGCCAGCCGCGCACGCTCGGGCTCAAGGAGCTGCTCCAGGTCTACGTCGACCACCGGCTCTCCGTCGTGCTCCGCCGCACCCGCTTCCAGCTCCGCAAGGCCCAGGACCGGCTCCACCTCGTCGAGGGCCTGCTCATCGCGATCCTCGACATCGACGAGGTCATCCAGCTCATCCGGTCCTCCGACGACGCGCCGACCGCCCGCGGCCGGCTCATGGACGTGTTCGACCTGTCCGAGCTCCAGGCCACCTACATCCTCGACCTCCAGCTGCGCCGGCTGACGAAGTTCTCCCGGCTCGAGCTCGAGGCCGAGCGCGACGAGCTCCGTGCCCGGATCGCACACCTCGAGAGCATCCTCGCCTCCGACGCGAAGCTCCGCGCGCTCGTGTCCGCCGAGCTCGGCGAGGCCGCCGAGGCGATCGACTCCGCCCGCCGCACCGCGCTCGTCGAGGGCACCCAGGAGGTCACCGGAGCGCGGCGGAAGGCCGGCACCCCCGAGCTCACCATCGCCGACGAACCCTGCTGGGTGCTCCTGTCGACCTCCGGCCGGATCGCCCGCACGAACAGCCTCGCCCCGCTGCCCACGACCGGCCGGCGGGTGTCCCACGACGCCCTGCGCTCCCAGGTGGCGACGACCACGCGCGGCACCGTCGGGGCGATCACCTCAGCCGGGCGCCTCCTCACCGTCGACATCGTCGCCCTTCCGGCCGTGCCGCCGCAGGCCACCCGGCCGGGTCTCGCCGGCGGGGTGCGGATCGGGGAGTTCGTCACCCTCGACGCCGGGGAGCGGGTGCTCGCCCTCGTCGACATCGGCACCGACTTCTTCCTCGGCACCGCCGGCGGCGTCATCAAGCGTGTCGCCGGGGCCGAGGCGCCGGCGAACAAGGACTCCTGGCCCGTCATCAACCTCAAGCCGAAGGACGCCGTCGTCGGCGTCGGGCAGCTCCCGGACCCGGATGCCGCCCGGCTCGTCCTCATCGCCTCGAACGGCCAGCTCCTCACCTACGGCGCGGACCTCGTGCGCGCACAGGGATGGAACGCCGGGGGCGTGGCGGGGATGAAGGTCGCCGCGGACGCCCGCGTCATCGCCGTCGACCTCGTCGACCCGGATGAGGAGAACACTGTCGTCACCGTCGCCGACGGCGTGAATTTCAACGGGGAGCCCGCGCTGTCGATCAAGCTCACCGCGCTCGCGGAGTTCCCCACGAAGGGCCGGGCGACCGGCGGCGTGCGCGCCCACCGGTTCCTCAAGGGGGAGACCGGCCTCGCGCTCGCCCACACCGGTCCGTCACCGCAGGCCGCGGCAGCCGGCGGCGGAGCGCGCGCCCTGCCCGAGGAGTACGGCCGCCGCGACGGCACCGGCACCCCGCTGGAGACGAAGATCGATGCGCTCGGCGCCCTCCCCCATGCCCGCGGGGCCGAGCCCGAGGCGGACGAGGCGGCCGCCGCTGAGGCCGCGGAGGCGAATGCCGGGGCCGGTGGGGCTGCCGCGAGCGCACCGGGCGGGGACGACTCCCTCGATCTGCCGGCGCACGCCCCGCGCCGCCGGGATCCCGACCTCGAGGCGCGCCGCGAGGAGATCGCGCGGGCGCGCACGGACGAGGACGACGCCGCGGTGATCATCAGCCGCGACGAGGACGGCGCGGACGATGAGGAGCCCGGCTCCCTGTTCTGAGCCGCTCCGCCTGGTGCAGCCGTCCGAGGCGGATCCCGAACCGCTGCCGCTCAGCTGTCGCCGGTGATGTCCATCGCCAGCGGCTCCGCGGTGCCGCGCTCCATCTCGAGCACGGACACCTCGCCGAGCCCCTGGAGGTTGAGGGTGCTGTGGCCTGCGAACTCGTAGTCATCGGTGCGCTGGATGATGTGGGCGGTGTCCCAGTCCGTGACGACCTTCCCGGGGTCCGCGACCGCGGTGAGCCGGGCGGCGAGGTTGACCGTCGACCCGAAGATGTCCCCGAGGCGGGAGAGCACCCGCCCCCAGGCGAACCCGACGCGGGCCTTCGGCAGCTGCACGTCGGCCTGGATCTCCTCCTGCAGGCGCAGCGCGATCTCCGCCCCGTCGTGCGGGGTCTGCGCGGCGAAGAACACCTCGTCGCCGACGGTCTTGATCACCCGCCCGCCGCCGGTGGCGACGACGTTGTAGGCGAGGTCCTGGAAGCGCTTGACCATGAATGCGAGCTGGCGCGGCTCCATCTGCTGCGAGAGCCGGGTGTAGGACACGAGGTCGACGAAGCCGACCGCGCGGGCCAGCGGCATCGAGGAGTCGTACCAGCCGTGGCCGGTGTCCACCGGGTGGCCGCTGGCCGGGTTGATGTTGAGCCGGCCGAGGGCGCCGGCGAGGTTGCGCTTCCACGAGTACACGAGCACCGCCTCGAGCGGGTCGAGGATCTCCTCGAACAGGTCGAGGACGACGGCGCGCGCCTCCGCATCGGAGTAGCCGCGCTCATCGGAGAGGTACTCGACGATCGTCTCCATCTGCCACACGACGAGCCGGTCGGTGGTCTGACCGGTGGCGCGCATGAGAGAGAGCACCGTCTCCTCGTCGAGCTGGTCGGTGCCGACGATCCGGGCGACTTCGCTCAGCGCGGTGGCGTCGTTGACGGTGAAGGCGACCTGCCCCTCGGGCACCCGGGCGAGACCCAGGGTGCGCCAGAACTTGCGGGCGGAGATCGTCGACACCCCGGCGAGCTGGGCGACCTCGCGGCGGGTCAGCACCCGCTTGCCGCCGAGCAGAGTCTCCTCGAGCCGGGCCGCGGCCGAGCGCATCTCGAAGATCGTGTCCTCGATCTCCCTGCGCTCCCGCTCCCCGATCACCCCGGGATCGATCTCCTCGTCGGGATCGACGTCCGGGGCCGACCAGTCATCGGGGCCGTGCGGCTCCTCGGCTCCCCCGTCGAGCCCGGGCCTGCCGTCGAGCCCGGCCGTGGGCGGATCCGGGACCGGGCCGGCGCCATCGGGATCCGGCTGGGTGCCGTCGTCGAACGGAGCGCTCACAGCGCCCTCGCGTGGACGACGTCACCGGCGCTCACCCGGCGGTGCGCGCCGCCGACGTCGACGACGAGCGCGCCGGTGTCGTCGAGCGCGACGGCCCGGCCGGTGAAGTGCTCGTCCCCGGGCAGCTCGACGCGCACGTCGGCACCCAGGGTGACCATCGCCTGACGGACCCCGGCGGCGGATGCCGAGGCGCCGGCCCCCTCCCCCGCCGCGAGCACCTCGGCGACGGCCGGGCGCAGGCGCGCCAGCACACCGGCGAGCAGCGCCTCGCGGTCGGTGGAGCCCCCGGCGAGCAGGAGCGAGGTCGCGGTTGGCACGGGCAGCTCCGCGGCGGTGAGCGAGACGTTGATCCCGATGCCGATGATGACGATCGTGCCGCCGGCGGCGGGATGGGCGCGGGTGAGGATGCCGCAGATCTTGCGTCCGTCGACGAGCACGTCGTTGGGCCACTTGACGCCGGCACCGGCGCCGGCCGCGGCGAGCGCCTCGGCGACGCACCAGCCGGTGACGACGGGCAGCCAGCCGATCATCTCGATCGGGAAGGCCGCCGGCACGCGGACGGGCAGGGAGAAGGTCAGGCAGGCGCCGGGCGGCACGGTCCACACGCGTCCCAGGCGCCCGCGACCAGCGGACTGGAAGTCGGTGCCGAGGACGGAGAAGTCGGGCCAGGAGTCCGGATCGGCGGTGAGGCGGGCGGCGAGCTCGTCGTTCGTCGAACCGAGTTCGGCGGGCCATTCGAGGTGCGCCACCGGGGTCCGGGATCGCTCGCTCAGCTCCTGGAATCGGGGCAGGTCGAAGGGACGGCGGGAAGGTTCGGTGTGCACCAGATCACCCTATGGGGTTTGGCACCCGGATACAACGGCGCACCCCCGCCGTTAGGCTGACACCATGAGTGAGACTTCTGTGCCGCGCACGACCGCCGACCGCATCGCCGCTTTCGAGGACCGCCGCCGGGCGGCCCACGCCGGCAGCGAACGGGCCGTGGAGAACCAGCACAAACGGGGCAAGCAGACCGCCCGGGAGCGGATCGACCAGCTGCTCGACGACGACTCCTTCCAGGAGATCGACGAGTTCGTCCGCCATCACAGCACGCAGTTCGGGATGCAGGCCAACCGGCCCGACGGCGACGGCGTGGTGTGCGGCCTCGGCACCATCGACGGGCGCACCGTCGCGGTGTTCGCCCACGACTTCACCGTGCTCGGCGGTTCGCTCGCGGAGGCCAACGGCCGCAAGATCGTCAAGGTGCAGGAGCTCGCGCTCAAGCTCGGCTGCCCGATCATCGGCATCAACGACTCCGGCGGCGCGCGGATCCAGGAGGGCGTCGGCTCGATCGCGCTGTTCGCGGAGATCTTCCGGCTCAACGTCGCCTCCTCCGGCGTGATCCCGCAGATCAGCCTCATCATGGGACCCTCGGCCGGCGGTGCCGTGTACTCCCCGGCGCTCACCGACTTCACGATCATGGTCGACGGCACCTCGCACATGTACATCACCGGCCCCGACGTCATCCGCACCGTCACCGGCGAGGACGTCGGCCACGAGGAGCTCGGCGGCGGGCGCACCCACAACTCGGTGAGCGGCAACGCCCACTACCTCGCCGCCGACGAGTCCGACGCGCTCAACTTCGTGTGCGACCTCATCTCCTTCCTGCCGTCGAACAACCTCGACGAGGCCCCGCTCGTCCACGCCCCGGCCGACCTCACCGTCGACTCCGACGACGAGGCGCTCGACGCGCTCATGCCCGACTCCCCCGCGCAGCCCTACGACATCCTCGACGTCGTCACCACGGTGCTCGACGCCGGGGAGTTCCTCGAGGTGTCCGAGCTGTTCGCGCCGAACGTCGTCACCGGGTTCGGCCGCGTCGAGGGCCGCAGCGTGGGCATCATCGCCAACCAGCCCATGCAGCTCGCCGGCACGCTCGACATCGACGCTTCGGAGAAGGCCGCCCGGTTCGTCCGGTTCTGCGACGCCTTCAACCTCCCGATCCTCACCTTCGTCGACGTCCCCGGGTTCCTGCCGGGCACCGACCAGGAGCTCGGCGGGATCATCCGCCGCGGCGCCAAGCTCATCTACGCCTACGGCGAGGCGACCGTCCCGCTCATCACGCTCATCACCCGCAAGGCCTACGGCGGCGCCTACTGCGTGATGGGGTCCAAGCAGCTCGGTGCGGACCTCAACCTCGCCTGGCCGAGTGCGCAGATCGCCGTCATGGGCGCCCAGGGCGCGGCGAACATCGTCCACCGCAAGACGCTCAAGGCCGTCGCTGACGCCGGTGAGGACGTCGACGCGAAGCGCGAGGAGCTCATCCAGGAGTACGAGGATGCGCTCCTCAACCCGTACCTCGCCGCCGAGGAGGGCTACATCGACGCCGTCATCGCCCCGCGGGAGACCCGCGAGCGGATCGTGCGCGGACTGCGGGCGCTGGCGAACAAGCACGTGGAGGCGAGCAGCCGCAAGCACGGGAACATCCCGCTGTGACCGGGGAGCACACGGACGGCCAGGAGCGCGCCGAGGTGCAGGCAGCACCCGGCGGGGCGCAGGCAGCACCCGGCGAGGCGCACGCAGCACCCACCGGGGCGCAGTCCGCACCGGACGGGGCGCACGCACCGGACCTGCCGGTCGCCGTCGAGCCGCTGCCGGGATCCGAACCGCTGAGCCCGGAGCGGGAGCGGGAGCTCGCCCGGGCGGCCGTCGTGGCCGCGCTCGTCGCGCTCCGCCACGTCGAGGCGATGCATGCCGACGCCCCGGAGCCGCACGCCTCGCGCTTCGCCGCACCGGCGCGCGCCCACCGGCGCACCCCGGCCGGCTCCTGGCGCCACCGCTTCTGAGGCCGCCCGTTTCCGAGGCCGACCGCGCGGATCCCGCGCAACCGGACCGCCCGCTCTCAGCCGCGCGCCCCGGCTGCGTCGGCCGACCCGACCGACAGCCGTGCCGCGGGTGCGCTCGCCGGCTCCCTCAGCCGTGCGTGACCGGCCTGCCGCCGCGGCTGCGCCCGTGGAACAGGTAGTACACCCCGGCGGCGAGCACGACGAGCCCGGCGCAGATGAGGTACACCCCGGACAGCCCGAGGCGCGGGACGAGAGTGCCGAGCACCACCGGCCCGAGCCCGGTGCCGAGGTCGAGCATGATGAAGAACGTCGCGATCGCCAGGCCCACCCGGTGGGGCGCGGTGACGGTGACGGCGATCGCCTGCGCGGACGGGAACAGGGATCCGAAGCCCAGACCCATGGGCACCGCGGCCACGACGATCATCCACCCGGAGTCGGCGAGCGCGATGAGCACGAGCCCGAGCGTGAAGAGGGCGAAGATCGGGTACATCACCACGTCGTCGCCGTGACGGTCCTGGATCCGGCCGACGAGCAGCCGGGCGGCGAGCATGACGAGCGCGAACAGGATGAAGAAGGCGCTCGCGGCGTCCGGCGCGCCGAGCTGCGCGGTGTGGGTCGCGAGGAACGCGAGCACGATCGAGTAGGCCAGGCCGGTGAGCAGCATGACGGAGGCGATGCGCAGCGCCCCGAGGTCCATGATCGAGGTCAGGGTGAGCCGCCAGCGGTCGGCGCGCTCCTCCTCGGTCGGGGTGCGCTCGGGCAGCCGCAGGCCGAGCGCCATGACGAGGCCGGCGACGGAGAACACCGCGCAGGCGAGGAACATCGCGGCGTACCCGAGCTGCTGGGCGAGGACCACGGCGAGGAACGGGCCGACCGCGGTGGCGAGCGTCGTCGAGGTGCCGAAGTACCCCGTGCCCTCCGCGCGGCGGGCCGGCGGGATGATCGTCTGCACCGCGGCCATGACCGCGGTGTTCCCCGCCCCGAACGCGATGCCGTGGACCACCCGCACGGCGATCACCGCCCACACCCCGGTGAGCGGGACGTAGAGCGCCGCGCACGCGACGAACACGACGAGAGCGCCGAGGATCATCCGTCTGCGGCCGATGAAGTCGAGGTACTTGCCCGCGAACACCCGGGCGATGAGCGCGCCGATGATGAATCCGCTCGAGGCGAGCCCGGCGACGGAGTCCGCGGCCCCGAAGCGCTCGATCGCGTAGCCGGCCATCGAGGTCATGAGGAGGTAGAAGGTCAGCGACATCGTGAGGTTGACGAGGAACGCCAGGACGAAGTCCCGGGTCCACAACCGCTGCTGCTCCACTGGCCGTCCGTCCTCCCGCCCGGGCTCCGCCCCGAACGGATCAACTCTACCGGGCGCCCGGATCGGTAGGGTGGTGGCCATGACCACCGAGACCCAGCACCGCACCCCGTCCGCCATCGACGCCGTCGCCGAACAGCACACGGAGCGGCTCATCGAGATGTCCCCCGCCCTGCGGGTCGAGCTCGGCCGGCCCGGCGACGAGACCGTGCTCGACGACTACTCACCGGCCGGCGCCGCCGCCCGCGACGCCCTCAACGCACGCACCCTCGCCGCGCTCGACGAGGCCGAGGCGGCGATGGCCGCCGACGGCACCGCGCCCGACGCCGTCGATGCGGTGACGCTCGATGCGATGCGCGAGCGCCTCGGCGTCGAGCGCGACCTCCACGCCGCAGGCCTCGACATCGGGCAGCTCAACGTCATCGCCTCGCCCCTGCAGGAGGTGCGCGAGCTGTTCGACCTCGTGCCGACGGAGACGACGGCCGACTGGGAGCACAGCGCAGCGAAGCTCCGGGCGGTCGACACCGCGCTCGCTGGATACCGCGAGAGCCTGCTCGCCGCACGCGAGGCCGGGCGCGCCCCGGCCCGCCGCCAGGTGGAGCGCGGCATCGAGCAGGCGCGCGAGGCGGCGAAGGCCGGCGGGCACTTCGACCGCTTCGTCGCGAAGGCGACCGCGGTGCCCGAGGCGCTCGCCGCCGAGCTCGCCGAGTCCGCGAAGACCGCCCGCACCGCCTATGTCGAGCTCGCGGAGTTCCTCGCCGAGGAGATCGCTCCCCACGCCCGTGAAGAGGACGCCTGCGGGCGCGAGGACTACCGGCTGCTGAGCCGTGCGTTCCTCGGTGCCGAGGTCGACCTCGACGAGACCTACGCCTGGGGCCTCGCGGAGCTCGAACGGATCGATGCCGAGCAGCGCCGGATCGCGGAGCGGATCGCCCCCGGCACGGACGTGCTCGCCGTCATGCGCGATCTCGACGCCGATCCCGCCCAGCAGCTCCACGGCCTCGACGCGCTCCGCTCGTGGATGCAGGAGAAGGCCGACGCCGCGATCACCGCGCTCGGCGGCTCCGCCTTCGACATCCCCGAACCCGTCCGCACGATCGAGTGCATGGTGCTCGCCGACGGCACCGGCGGCATCTACTACACCCCGCCGACCGACGACTTCTCCCGGCCGGGCCGCATGTGGTGGTCCGTGCCAGCCGGGGTGGAGACCTTCTCGACCTGGCAGGAGCTCACCACCGTCTACCACGAGGGCGTGCCGGGCCATCACCTGCAGATCGGGCAGGCGGTCGTCGTCAAGGACACGCTCAACACCTGGCGCCGGCAGATCTGCTGGGTGTCCGGCCACGGCGAGGGCTGGGCGCTCTACGCGGAGAAGCTCATGGCCGAGCTCGGCTTCCTCGACGATCCGGCCGACCGCCTCGGCATGCTCGACTCGCAGCGCGTGCGGGCCGCCCGGGTGTGCGTCGACATCGGCGTGCACTGCGGCCTCGAGGCACCGGAGTCCGTGGGCGGCGGGATCTGGGACGCGGACAAGGCGTGGGAGTTCCTCACCGCCAACGTCGCGATGGACCGCAGCTTCCTCGCCTTCGAGCTCGACCGGTACCTCGGCTGGCCCGGCCAGGCCCCGAGCTACGCGATCGGCCGCCGGCTGTGGGAGCAGGCCCGGGAGGAGGCGCGCGCCGCGGCCGAGGCGGACGGCCGAGCCTTCGACCTCAAGGCGTTCCACTCCCGCGCGCTCGACCTCGGCTCGGTCGGCCTCGACACCCTGCGCCGCGCCCTGGCCTGAGCCCCGGAGCCGGGCTCAGGGCCCGACTGCCGTCGAGTGGTCGCTTCTCTTCGAATACCCGCGCGTAACCTAAGAGAAGTGACCACTCGATGCTCGACCTTGGGGTCAGCTGGTGCGGTGGCCGCCACCTCGGGCGCGGCGGCGGGCGAAGCGGCCGTGGACGAGGAAGTAGAGGACCCCGGCGGCGAACACGACACCGGCGGCCACGAGGTACATCGCCTCGTAGGAGAATGCGCCGACGAGCGTGCCGAGCAGGATCGGACCCATCCCGAATCCGAGGTCCATCATGAGGAAGTACGTCGAGGTCGCCACCCCGACGCGGGCGGGACCTGCGGCGGTGATGGTGATCGCCTGCGCGCTCGCCATGAGGGAGCCGAAGCCCACCCCCGCAAGCATCCCGGCGAGCACGATCATCCAGGTCGCCTGGGTCGCGGCGACGAGCACCATCGCGGCGAGGAAGCACACGAACAGGGGGTAGACGACGATGTTGTCGCCGTACCGGTCCTGCACCCGGCCGAGCGTGAGCCGGGCGATGAGCGAGAAGCAGGCGAAGGACAGGAAGTAGTAGGGCGCGGCGTGCGCCATCCCCATCTGCGAGGTGTACCCGAAGAGGAACGCCATGACGGAGGAGTACGCGATGCCGCAGAGGAACATCACTCCCCCGATCCGCAGCCCGTCGCGGTCGAGGAGGTTCCGCGGGTGGAAGGTCGTGAGGCCGACCCGCGGCACGTAGCAGCTGTCGAGCTCCGGGACGCGGAGGAAGAAGAGCCCGAGGAATCCGACGAGGGTGAAGGCGGTCGACACGACGAACAGCCAGTCGTAGCCGAGGTCGGCGATGACGGTGAGCGCGATGAACGGCCCGAGCGCGGCCGCGAGCGTCGTCGAGGTCGAGAAGTAGCCGGTGCCCTCCGCCCGCCGGGCCGGCGGGATGATGCTCTGCACAGCGGCCATGATCGCGGTGTGCCCGACGCCGAACGTCATCCCGTGGAGCAGGCGGACGACGATGAGCAGCCACAGGGAGTCGGCGAGCAGGTAGAGCAGGGAGGCCGCGACCGAGGCGCCGAGCGACACGATGAGCACCCGGTAGCGGCCGACGACGTCGAGGAACGCGCCGGTGAAGATCCGGGCGATGAGCGCGCCGACGACGAATGCGCTCGCGGTGAAGCCGGCGACGGTGTCCGAGGCGGCGAAGCGGGTCACCGCGTACTCCGCCATCGAGGTGACGAGGAGGTAGAAGACGAAGGACAGGAAAATGCAGATGACGAGGGCGAGGATGAAGTCCTTCGACCACAGCCTCCGCTCCGGCTCCGCCTTCACCGCACCGCTCCCCGTTCGATCGTTCACTCTGCGCGCTTTAAACGCCATTACATCACGGTGCCGTGATGTGCCTCACCCCGGGTCCGCTCCGCACCCCACGGACACGACGACGGAGGGCGGGTCGCACCTGCCGCTCGCGGCACAGGGTCAGCCGCCGGTTCAGCCGCCGGCGAGGATGTGCTCGGCCATCCGCTCCCCGGTGACGGGTCCGAGGACGATCCCCCACATCCCATGGCCGGTGGCCACGTAGCCGCGTCGGGCCACCCGGCGCAGCACCGGCCGGCCGTCGTCGCTCACCGGGCGCGGGCCCACCCAGTGGTCGCTCGTGTCGGCGAGGTCGATGCCGGTGACGAACGGCTCGAGCGTCGCGGCGATCGAGTCGATCCGGCCCGGGCGCGGCGGGGCATCCGGGGGCAGGAACTCCATCGTCCCGGCGATGCGGACGCCTGCGCGGTACGGGGTGAGCACGATGCGCTGGGTGGGGAGGTAGACGGGACCATCGGGCATCCGGCCGGGGGCCACGGCGGCGGTGAAGGAGTAGCCGCGGCCGCTCGTCTGCCGGGTCCGCGAGCGGGTGCCGAACACCGGGCCGAGGACCTCGTCGGACCAGGCGCCGGCCGCGACGAGCACGGTGTCGGCGGTGTGCGCGGCCCCCGCGAAGTCGATGAGGCTGACCGCGGAGCTCCCCGCGTGCCCGGCGACGACCTCGACCCCTTCGCGGATCTCGACACCGACGGCGCGCGCAGCCCTCGCGAGGTCCCGGCAGTAGGCTCCGGGATCGATGTAGGCCTGCCCGGTGACGGTGAGCGCGTGCGCGACGCGGTCGGAGAAGTACGGGAGTCCGGCCGGATCGGTGCGGCGGGCGGCGACCTCGACGCCGGAGGCGGCGAGCAGCTCGACCTCGTGCTCGAATGCGGTGATCGTCGAGGCGGACTCCGCCCCCACGTGGTAGTCCGCGCGGTGGACCGGAGCGGTCACCCCGGACTCGGCGAGCCGGTCGAACGCGGCGAGCGCCTCGCGGGTGAGAGGGGCGTTGGCCTCGATGGCCGCGGAGAACCGCTTGGTCGTCATCTGGGCGGCGAATCGGGTGAGGAACCCGAGGATCTGCGGGGTGGGCCGCGGCACGGACAGCGGGGCGTCCGGGTCGGTGATCGCCTGGATCCCATGGCGCCACCCACCGGGCTCGGCGAGCGGGGCGACGAGCCCCGGGCACACCCAGCCGGCGTTGCCCCAGCTCGCCCCGGCGGCCACCCGCTCGCGCTCGAGCACGGTGACCTCCGCACCCGCCCGGGCGAGGTGGAAGGCGCTCGCGAGCCCGACGATCCCGGCCCCGACGACGATGACGTGCATGGTGGGTCCTCCCGTGTCTAGAGCGCCTGGGCGCTGATGACGAAGTGGGTGCCGTCGAGCCCGTCGACGAGCATCTGCACGGCGTGCGTGCGGTCGCGGCCGCTGACGAGCCAGTTCGGTTTGAGCACCCCGCGGACCGGTTCTGCGATCTCCACCCGGTAGCCCATGCCGAGCTTCCAGCGGCGCTGCACCCGGGTGCGCAGGAGGTTCCGTGCGACCTCGACCGCGTCGTCCTCCGGGATCGGTGTGCGTTCGAGCGCGGCGGCGAACTCCGCCTCCTCGACCGGCTCCCCGTGCGGCTCGAAGGCCGCGATGAATCCCTTGCCGGAGTAGACGTCAACGAGCACGTCGACGATCTCGCCGCGCGGGTCTCCCCCGCCTGCTCCCACACCGGCGTCGGCCCCCGCCTGTGCACCGGCACCTGCTCCCCTGCCGGCCCTGCGGAGCCCGGTGCGCCGCACCCCGGCGCGCACCCACCAATACGGGTGGACGACGGCGGTCGCGCTCGCCGCGGCACCGGGCAGGCGCCGCACGAGCACGGCCCGCGCCTCGGCCGCGCCGCACACGACCGGCAGGCGCAGCGCGCCCGGGAGTGCGCTCACGCCTTGTCGGCGGATCCGTGGGTGCCGGGCACCTGGCCGCCGAGCGCGGGGTTCTGCCCGGTGAGCAGGCGCGCCGGGATCGGACCGACCCGGTCGGTCTCGACGAGTGCCTCGTGGACATGGGCGGGAACCGGGCTGGTGCGCTGGGTGGCGAGCGAGCCGATGATCATCGCGAGCGTCGAGGCGAGGATGCCCACGCCCATCGGGTCGATCCCGGTGATGTCGACGAGGCCGGAGAACTGCCACGCGACGACGACGACGGTGCCGACGATCATCGAGGAGATCGCGCCGACGGTGTTCGCCTTCTTCCACCAGGCCGCGCACACGTAGGCCGGCACGAAGGCCGCGCCGAGCACCGTGGTGGAGAAGATGACGACCTGGGCGACCGCCGGGGCGCCGACGATCGCGACGACGTAGCCGATGATCGCGAGCAGGAGCACCGTGATGCGGGAGACCCACACCGACTGCCGGTCGGTCATGCGCGGGTTGATGAACCGGCGGAAGAGGTCGTAGCTCGCGATCGTGCCCGACTGGAGCAGCAGGGCGTCGGCGGTGGACATGATCGCGGCCATGATCGCGGCCATGACGATTCCGACGGCGAAGGCCGGCAGCACGATGTCCGCGACCTCGAAGATCGCGAGCTCCGGGTCGGCGAGGTTGGGCACGATGATGAGGGCGAGCACGCCGATGAGGTAGGGCGCCGGGATGAAGAGGAGGTTGTAGACGGTCGCGTAGAGACCCGCCCGGCGGGCCACCGAGGGGTTCTTCATCGCCATGTGGCTGACGTTGACGTGGGGCCAGCCCATGTAGCCGATGGAGAACACGAGCAGCGCGCCGATGATCACGCCCCACTGCACCCCGGCGATCCCGTCCGGACCCCACATCGACAGCAGGTTCGGGTTGATCTCCGCGACCGCGGTGTTGCCGGCCGTGAGTCCGCCGACGGCCATGAGGGTGGCGATGAGGATCCACAGCATGCCGATGACCATGATGATCGCCTGCACGAAGTCGGTGTAGGCCACGGCGAGGTACCCGCCGAGGAAGGTGTAGGCGACGATGACGCCGATCGCGATCGCGAGCGCCCACACGTAGGGGACCCCGGTGACCATCTCGAGCCCGCGGCCGCCGGCGATGAACTGGCTCATGACGTAGAAGAAGATGCAGAACAGGGCGATCGGCGCAGCGATCAGCCGCGTCCACCTCGAGGGATACCGGTGCTCGAGATACTCGATCGAGGTGAGCGAGCCGAGGATCTGGGAGAGCTTGCGCATCCGGCGGCCGAGGATCGACAGGTTGAGCACGCCGCCGCCGATGTCGCCCATCGCGTACCACATGCCGAAGTAGCCCTGGGTGTAGCCGAGCGAGCCGGCACCGAGGAACATGTAGCCCGACATCGACGAGCTCTGCAGGCGCAGCGCGGTGACCGCCGGGCCGAGGCTGCGGCCGCCGAGCAGGAATCCCTCGGAGTCCTGGGTGCCGCGGCGCATCGCCCACACGCCGATCGCGATCATCGCGATGAAGTAGATGATGAGGAAGATCGTCTCGAGGTTCATCGCACGTCACCCCCCGTCGCACCGGCGGGTCCGGCCGGTGTCCCGGGGCCGGCGGGGTCTCCCGGCACCGCGCCCGTGTCGGCGTCCTCCCGTGCCCAGTTCCGCGACACGACGAGGAACCCGATGGTGTAGAGGACCCAGAAGAGAGGGATCCCGATGAGGACCGCGGTGGTGACCGCCGGCAATCCGAACATGAGCGCTGGCCTTCCAGTGAGGTGCGAGCAATTCCGCGACGAGCCCCCGGCCGGCAGCGGCGCTCCGGTTCCGCGCGGACTCGTCCGGCTCACCCTATCCTGCGCCCGATCCGGAAGGTGACCCGGGTCACCCGGCCGGGACCGGACTCAAGCCAGGTCCCGCCGCAGCTCCACGGCGATCTGCAGCGCCCGGGCGGTGACGGCGGGTGCGGCGCCGTACTCCGGCAGGCAGTCCTGGAGGAGCACGACGAGCTGGTCGCCGAGCACCCGGTCGGCGAGTACGGGCACGGGGCGCCCGGCGGCGGACAGGGCGGAGAGCGCGGCGAGCGCGGCGCGGATCGCCGCGCGCCGGCCGGCGTCGAGCTCGGGACCGCTGAGTCCGGCGATCCGAATGCGGAGGCGGCGGACCTCCGTGTGGAGATCCGCCGCCGTGTCCGGTGTCATGTGGGGCCTGTGCCTCGGTCGTCCTGTGCCTCAGTTGCTCCGGAAGTACGAGAGCAGGCGCAGGATCTCGATGTAGAGCCACACCAGGGTGACCATGAGCGAGAACGCGCAGGTCCAGGAGTAGCGCTCCGGGATCCGGTGCTTGACGCCGTCCTCGATCATCTGGAAGTCGGCCACGAGGGTGAGCGAGGCGAGCACGACCGCGACGATGCCGATGAGCACGCCGAGCGGCATGGTGACGCCCATGATCGAGATCTCCACGCTGCGCGCGCCGCCGGAGCCGGTGGCGAGCACGAACACGAAGTTGACGATCGAGAACAGGGCGTAGCCGCCGACGGCGAGCATGAGGAACTTGGTGAACCCCTTGCTCATCCGGATGACGCGGAACCGGAACAGCGCGAACATCAGCCCGAACACGCACAGCGTGGCGAGCACGGCCTGCATGACGATGCCGGAGTAGCTCGCCTCGAAGATGCCGGAGATGCCGCCGAGGAACACACCCTCGATGCCCGCGTAGAGCAGGATCAGGGCCTTGTTCGGCTCCCGCTTGAACGCGTTGACCAGGCCGAGCACGAGCCCGACGATCGCCGCGGGCAGCGCGAGCACGGGCACGAACCAGCCGACGACCGCGCCGGCGAGGAGCACCGTGAAGCAGAACGCGGTCTTCATCAGCACGTCGTCGTAGGTCATGGGCCGCTCGGCGGGAGGCGCCTGCCGCCCCGCCGAGGGCATGCGGTACATCTGGTCGAGCTGCTCGGCCGACGGAGCCGGCGTCTGGGAGCGCCCGGCCTGGATCCCCTGTTCGAGGCCGCGGCGTACAAGCGGATTGCTCATCGAATTCCTTTCGAGGGCGGTTGGCTGCTGTCCACAAGAGTACCGGTGGAACCTGACAGAACGCTCGGCCCGCGAAGCGCCCGGGCGGGCGTTACGGACTTGTGATGAGCGGCGCGCGACCGGAGGGACCCGATCGCGCGCCGCTCGGACCGCTCCGGCAGCCCGGACCGGCCGCGGGAGCCGATCCTCCCGGAATCAGCTCGGCAGGTCGTAGCCGATCGCGGCACCGGGTCCCCACGGGATGCCGAGGGCCCACCAGACGAAGAACAGGGTGCCC
Organism: Brevibacterium sp. R8603A2; assembly: GCF_023072605.1. Lineage (NCBI taxonomy): Bacteria > Bacillati > Actinomycetota > Actinomycetes > Micrococcales > Brevibacteriaceae > Brevibacterium > Brevibacterium sp. R8603A2. The sequence continues at coordinate 62,369 of NZ_JALLGN010000012.1, read as the reverse complement.
CAGACGAGGAACATGCCGATCGACAGCGGGATCGTCAGCGACAGCAGGGTGCCGATCCCGGCGTCCTTCTTGTAGCGCTGGATGAAGCCGAGGATCATGACGAAGTACGGGCTCATGGGCGACACGATGTTCGTCGTGGAGTCGCCGATGCGGTACACCGCCTGCGTGGTCTCCGGGGAGATGTCGAGCAGCATGAGCATCGGCACGAGCACCGGGGCCATGAGCGTCCACAGGCCGGAGCCCGAGGTGATGAAGAGTGCGCCGAGCGCGACGAGCAGGTAGGCGCCGAACAGGATGATGAACGTGCTCGCACCGATGCTCTGGAAGAACTCCGCCCCGCGGATCGCGAGGATCTCACCGAGCGCGGACATCTTGAACAGGGCGAGGAACTGGGAGGCGGCGAAGAACAGGACGAGCACCTGGACGAACGGCGCCACGCCCTTGACGATCATCTCCGGGATGTCGTTGGGGTGGCGGATCGAGCCGGTGACGATGCCGTAGACGATGCCGATGACGAAGAAGCCGAAGCCGATGATCGCGGCGATCCCGGCCATGAGCCCGGATTCGGGTCCGAAGGCGCCCTCGGTGTCGCGGAGGAAAGAGTTCGCCGGCCAGGCGAGCGCCACCACGATGCCGATGCACACGATGAGGGTGATGAGGGCGGCGATCATGCCGCGCTTCTCGGCGGGGGTGACCTTCTGGGTGAGCTCGGCGTCCTGCCCCTCGGGGACCTCCTCCTCGGTGAGCTCGAGCTGCTCGCCGCGCTTGTTGAGGAGGAGTTCGGTGACGAGGGTGATCGCGAGCGCCACGGCGAACATCGACACGAAGTTGAAGTAGAGGTTCGCCACCGGGGTGACGGTGTAGCTCTCGTCGATGATGTGCGCCGCCGAGGTGGAGATGCCGCCGAGGATCGCGTCGAGGCTGTTGACGAACGGGGCGGCGGAGTAGCCGCCGGAGGTCGCGGCGTAGGCCACGGCGCAGCCGATCACCGGGTTCCGGCCGGCCGCCTTGAAGGCGAGTCCGCCGAGCGGGATGACGATCATGTACGAGGCGTCGGAGGCGATCGAGGCCGCCGAACCGGTGAGGGCGACGATGAGGGTGATCCAGCGCGGCGAGGTCTTCGCCATGGCCGAGCGCATGAGCGTCGGGATGAGGCCGGAGCGCTCGGCGACGGCGACGCCGAACAGCACGACGAGCACGAGACCGAGGGCGGGGAAGGTCACGTAGTTCGTCACGACGTTCGCGACGATCTCACGGAGGTTGTCCTGCGACAGCAGGTTGACCGCGGTGACGGTCTCCCCCGTCGCCGGGTTGACCGCCGAGGTGCCCGCGTTCGCGAGGATCCACGACAGGATCATGACGATCACCGCGAGGCTGAGGAACAGCCAGAACGGGTGCGGCAGCTTGTTGCCGGCCTTCTCGATGAAGACCAGGGAGCGCATGAGGAAGTTGAGGTTGTCGTCGGTCTTGCCGGGCGGGGAGCCCTGCGTGCCTGCCGCTGCTGTCGACATCGGTCGCCTTTCGGCCTCGGGGGCGGGGACGCGGATGTCGCCGCCAGGGGTTGGGACCGGTTCAGAGTAACAGCAGGTGGGCGGCCTCCAGAAGCCCGCCCAGGACCTCGCGGACCCGTCGCCGTTCACGCCTCGACGAACCCCCGGGAACGCCGCAGGCCCGCCGCGATGCGGCGGGCCCGGAACGGCGGAGTGCGCAGAAGCGGCTCAGCGCTCGATGTCACCCCGGATGAAGGCCTCGACGGCGGCCTTCGCGGCGTCGTCGTGCTGCTGCTCCGGCGGGGACTTCATGAAGTACGAGGACGCGGAGATCAGGGGCCCGCCGACGCCGCGGTCGAGCCCGATCTTCGCCGCGCGCACGGCGTCGATGATGACGCCGGCGGAGTTCGGCGAGTCCCACACCTCGAGCTTGTACTCGAGCGACACCGGGGCGTCGCCGAAGTTGCGGCCCTCGAGCCGGACGAAGGCCCACTTGCGGTCGTCGAGCCAGGCGACGTAGTCGCTCGGACCGATGTGCACGTCGCGCTCGGACAGCCGGGCCGAGGTGTTCGAGGTGACGGCCTGCGTCTTCGAGATCTTCTTCGACTCGAGGCGCTCGCGCTCGAGCATGTTCTTGAAGTCCATGTTGCCGCCGACGTTGAGCTGGTAGGTCCGGTCGAGGATGACGCCGCGGTCCTCGAACAGCTTCGCCATGACGCGGTGGGTGATCGTCGCACCGATCTGGCTCTTGATGTCGTCGCCGACGATCGGCACGCCCGCGGCGCGGAACTTCTCGTCCCACTCCTTCGTCCCGGCGATGAAGACCGGCAGGGCGTTGACGAAGGCGACGCCGGCGTCGATCGCGGCCTGGGCGTAGAACTCGGTGGCCTGCTGCGAGCCGACGGGCAGGTAGCAGACGAGGACGTCGACCTCGCGCTCGCGGAGCACCGCGGCGACGTCGACGGGCTCCGCGGTCGATTCCTCGATGGTCTCGCGGTAGTAGCGGCCGAGCCCGTCGAGGGTGGGCCCGCGCTGCACCTCGACGCCGGTGGCGGGCACCTCGGTGATCGTGATCGTGTTGTTCTGCGAGGCCTGGAGCGCATCGGCGATGTCGAGGCCGACCTTCGCTGCGTCCACGTCGAAGGCGGCGACGAAGTCGAGATCGCCCACGTGGTAGTCCCCGAAGTTCACGTGCATGAGGCCGGGGATCTGCTCATCGGGTGCGGCGTCCTTGTAGTACTCGACACCCTGGATGAGCGAGGTCGCACAATTGCCGAGACCGGCGATCGCGACTCGGATCGGTTGGTTTGCCACTTGGTCGAACTCTCCTTCTCGGACCTGCACTGGGATTCTGCAGCGAATGTGTGAGGAACCCGAAGCGGGGCTCTTCCGCCGAGCGCCGCACGCGCGCACGGAAGTCTCAGGCACAACACTCCATCCTAGTCCTCCCCCGGCACCCGACCAAAAGCCGCGCCGATGCGCCTCGCCGGTGCGCCCCAGGTCCCCGAGCGGTGCCCCCGGGCGGTGCTGAGCGCCGGCCCGCGGCGCCCATCGGCCGCCCGGCGGCGGTTCAGGACACGACGAGCGGTTCGAGCACGAGGTCGGGATGCTCGCGCTCGACCCCGGCCAGGCGCCAGCGGTCGGAGAACAGCGCGAGGAGCTCGCCGTCGGAGCGGGACAGGACCTCGACGGAGCGCTCGCGGGCGAGCGTGCTCACGCATTCGGGCGTGGTGCGGCGGGCGAGCGAGTAGTTGAGGCGCTCGAGCGTGCACGGGGCGTTGAATTCGTTGACCATCCGGTCCTCGGCGACCTCGAACTGCATCGGGCCGACGGCCCCGACGACGGGCGCCTGGTCGCCGCGCAGGTCAGAGCGCAGGACCTGCACGACGCCCTCGTGGTCGAGCTGCTGGATGCCGCGGCGGAACTGCTTGTACTTCGAGGAATCCTTGGCGCGGATGACCATGAAGTGCTCGGGCGAGAAGGTCGGGATCTCGGGGAACACGACCTTCTTGTCGAGGTAGAGGGAGTCGCCGACGCGCAGCGCCGAGGCGTTGACGAGGCCGACGACGTCACCGGGGAACGCCTCGTCGACGACCTCGCGGTCGCGGCCGAACACCTGCTGGGCGTACTTCGTGGCGAAGGGCTTGCCGGTGGAGGCGTGGGTGACGACCATGCCGCGCTCGAACACGCCGGAGCACACACGGATGTAGGCGAGCCGGTCGCGGTGGTTCGTGTCCATCCCCGCCTGCACCTTGAACACGAAGCCGGAGAAGGGCGCGTCGACGGGGCGCGGCTCGCCGTCGCGGTCCGGCCGGGCCTCCGCGGCGGGCGCGATGTCGACGAGGGTGTCGAGGAGCTTGTGGACCCCGAAGTTGAGGACCGCGGAGGCGAACATCACCGGGGTGGTGCGACCGGCGAGGAAGGCCTCCTGGTCGTGGTTCTGGTCCTCGAGGTCGAGCAGCTCGGACTCCTCGACGGCGTTCGTGAAGGCCTCTCCCTCGGCGGCCTCGGCGGCGGCCGCATCGAGGGTCTCCTCGCCGGCGATCGTCGCGCCGCCGTCGGTGCGGGTGAAGCGGGTGAAGGTGCCGCCGGCCCGGTCGAGCACGCCGCGGAAGTCGCCGGACTGCCCGACCGGCCAGGTCAGCGGGGTGGGAGTGAGCCCGGTGCGCTCGAACACCTCGTCCATGAGGGCGAGCGCGTCGAGGCCGGGCCGGTCCCACTTGTTGATGACGGTGATGATCGGGATGTTCCGGTGCCGGCAGACTTCGAACAGCTTCATCGTCTGCACCTCGAGGCCCTTCGCGGCGTCGACGAGCATGACCGCGCAGTCGACGGCCGACAGCACCCGGTAGGTGTCCTCGGAGAAGTCGGCGTGGCCGGGGGTGTCGAGGAGGTTGATGACGGTGTCGCGGTACTCGAACTGGAGGGCGGCCGAGGAGATCGAGATGCCGCGATCCTGCTCCATCTTCATCCAGTCCGACACGGTGGCCCGGCGGCCGCCCTTGCCGTGGGTGGCGCCGGCCTGCCCGATCACCCGGGCGTGGAGCGCGAGCGCCTCGGTGAGCGTGGATTTGCCCGCGTCGGGGTGCGAGATGACGGCGAAGGTGCGGCGACGCGCAGCTTCGCGGCGGATGGTGGCCGGGTTCGGCGTGCCTGCAGAAGTCACCGCCACAGTCTACGCGCTCGGGCTCTCCGGGCAGGACTCGGTGCCGGTGCCCCGGACCGCCCCGGACCGCCCCGGGGCACCGGGATCAGCCGGTGACGAGGATGACGTCGAGGGTGCGCGGGCCGTGCACCCCGGCGACGCGCTCGAGCTCGATGTCGGAGGTCGCCGAGGGCCCCGACACCCAGGTCTGGGGGTGCTCGACGAGTCCGCGCTCCTCGATGATCCCCACGGCCGCGGGCACCCGGTTGACGATGTCGGCGGTGCGCACGAGGCAGACGTGGTGGTCGGGCACGAGGGTGATCGCGCGCCTGCCGCACTGCGGACCGCTGAGCACGATCGTGCCGGTGTCGGCGACCGCCGCGGTCGAGGCGGTGACGACGGCGTCGACGGAATCGAGGGTCGCGAGGTCGAGCGGGGCATCGGCGGAGTCGGGGAGCACCTCGGCGGTGAGCCCGGCGAGGTGGGCGGGGTCGAGGTCATGGGGGACGACGATCGTGCGCGCCCCGGTGAGGAGCTCGGCGATGCGGGCGGGCACCTCGGCCGCGGTGAGCAGGGAGACGCTTGCGTCGTAGTCGAGCAGCCGGTCGGTGAGCAGCTCGATGAGCGCGTCCCCGTCCGGGTGGGGGCCGGGGTCGGCCGGCGCAGGGCCGACCTGCGCGGCGGCCGCGGATGCCGCGAGCGAGGTTCCGGCCGGGCCGGACGGCTCGGCGGATGCGCTGCCGGCGGGTGCGTCGTCGCGGCGCAGCGCGGAGCGGATGCGTGCGAGCACCTCTGTGCGGGCGGTCTGCGGGCTCATCGGGTGCCACGCTCCTTCTTCCACCAGGACCGGAACGACTGCTCGGGCGGCTGCGGCAGGGTGCGCGAGTGCGTCCACTTCCCCGCCACCCCGGGCAGGCTGCGGATGCCCTCGGAGCCGGTGAGCAGGTGGGCGAGCGGCAGGCTCTTCTCCGCGACCGCCATCCGGCGGCCGTCGGACATCACCCAGGAGGCCGCGGTGAGCGCGGCGTCGAGCTGGGTGCGGGGCAGCCGACCGGTCTTCCGGACCTTCGTCTCCGTGTCCTCGTTGCGCAGGCGCACGAGCATCTGCGGGATGTCGATCTTCACCGGACAGGCGTCGTAGCAGGCCCCGCACAGGCTCGAGGCGTACGGCAGGGTGTCGTTGGCCCCGGCGTCGGTGCCGGTGAGCAGCGGGGACAGGATCGCGCCGATCGGCCCGGGGTACACCGAGCCGTAGGCATGCCCGCCGGTGCGCTCGTAGACCGGGCACACGTTCATGCACGCCGAGCAGCGGATGCAGTGGAGGGCCTGCCGACCGTGCTCGTCGGCGAGGGCGCGGGTGCGGCCGTTGTCGAGGAGCACGACGTGGACGTTCTGCGGCCCGTCGCCAGGGGTCACGCCGGTCCAGAACGAGGTGTAGGGGTTCATCCGCTCGCCCGTCGAGGAGCGCGGGAGGAGCTGCATGAAGGTGCCGAGGTCGGCGAACCGCGGCAGGATCTTCTCGATCCCCATGACGGTGATGAGGGTCTCGGGCAGGGTCACGCACATCCGGCCGTTGCCCTCGGACTCGACGACGGACAGGGTGCCGGTCTCCGCGATGCCGAAGTTCGCCCCGGACACCGCGACCGGGGTGGAGAGGAACTTGCGGCGCAGGTGCTTGCGGCTCGCCTCGGCGAGCGCGGTCGGGTCGTCGGTGAGGTCAGGATCGACGTCGGGCATCTCGCGCAGGAAGATCTCGCGGATCTCGCGGCGGTTGCGGTGGATGGCGGGGACGAGGATGTGGCTGGGCCGGTCGTGGCCGAGCTGCACGATGAGCTCGGCGAGGTCGGTCTCGTAGGCGTCGATCCCGATCTCCTCGAGGTGCTCATTGAGGCCGATCTCCTGCGTCGCCATCGACTTGACCTTGATGACCTCGCGCCGGCCGGTGTCGAGCACCGGGGCGTGCTCCTCGACGAGCCGGGCGACGATCGCGTTCGCCTCGTCGGCGTCGCGCGCCCAGTGGACGTGGCCGCCGCGCGCGGTGACGTTGTGCTCGAACCGCTCGAGGAGCTCCGGCAGACGGTCCATGACCGCGGTCTTCACCGCCGAGCCGTGGTCGCGCAGCTCCTCCCAGTTCGGCACCTCGGCGACGCGGGCGAGCCGCTTGCCGCGGATCGTCGAGGTGGCCCGCGCCAGGTTCGTGCGCATCTGGATCTTGCCGAGCTCGAGCTCGGCGACCTGCGGGAACGGCGAGGGCTCGACGATGTTGCCCTTGCCGGGCACGGTCGGCATGCCGAGGTGGGTGACGCTCATCGCAGGGCTCCCGTCGTCCGGTCGGTCGGTGTGCGCCTCAGCGCCGCGCGCAGCCGGGAGGCGCGGCTGCTCCGCGCCGGTGTCCGGGACGCGGGGGCGTCCAGGGGTTCGAGCACGAGCGGGTCCTCCTTCGTCGAGGCGAGGATCTCCGCGAGGTGGACGGTGCGCGGCACGCCGGCCTGAGCGGGCATGAGCTCGCGGGTGCGCTGCAGCCCGCCGCCGATGTGCATCAGGCACGAGGCGTCCCCGCCGGAGCACACGGAGGCCCCGGTGGTGACGAGCGCGTCGACCTTGTCGCTGAGCATCGCCGCGGACACCTGGGGGTTCTTCACCGAGAACGTGCCGCCGAACCCGCAGCACGCATCCGGGTGCTCCGGCTCCACCACGGTCGCCCCCTCGACGCTGCGGAGCAGGTCGAGCTGCCGGTCGCCGAGCCGGAGCAGGCGCATGCCGTGGCAGGAGCTGTGGTGGACGACGGAGTACGGGAAGTACGAGCCGAGCTGCGCGGCGGCGTCGGTCACGCCGAGCACATCGGTGAGGAGCTGGGCGAGCTCGTAGGTGCGGGAGGCGACGGCGGAGGCGCGCGCGGAGAGCTCCGGGTCGTCGTTGTGCTCGGCGATCATCGGGTGCTGGTGGCCGAGGCTCGCAACGCAGGAGCCGCTCGGGGCGACGGCGTGGTCCCAGTCCTCGGCCTCGAAGGCCTCCACGTGGTTGCGGACCACGGGGTAGGCCTCGCGGAACTTGCCGGAGTTGATGTGCATCTGCCCGCAGCAGGCCTGGCCGGCCGGGAACACGACCTCGTGGCCGAGCCGCTCGAGGATGCGCACGGTGGCCTTGGCGACATCGGGGTACATCGCGTCGACGATGCAGGTGGCGAACAGCGCTATGCGCACGGGCGGCTCCTCGAGAAGCTGAGGCACCGGGTGGGTGCCGGGTCACCTGCACCCTATCGTGTCAGCGGCTACTGTGGGCGGTGATGGAAGAGTCCGAGTACTCGCGGGTCGCCCGCGACCGCACCGCCGGCGACCGCTGGCTGCGCCGCCTGCCGCTCATCGCCGCCGCGCTCGGCGCGCTCCCCCTGCTGTGGCTGTCCGTCCAGTTCTCCCTGCTCATCGGGCAGATCGGCTTCTACGTCGTCAGCCTCGGCACGGACACGTGGACGATCGTCGGGCTCGTGCTCCTCACGCTCGCCGGCTTCGTCTCCCTGCTCGGCACGCTCGTGTGCCTGTGGGTGGGCACGCGGCGCCGGACGTGGCGCTGGCGGGTGGGCTGGGCGCTCGGCGCACTCGCCTGCGCCGCCCTGCTGCCGGTGAGCTGGCTGCTCTTCGGCCTCACCGGCCCCGCCTGACGGGGCGCCCGGCCCGCAGTCGCTCATCGCCTGCACCTCATCCCCTGGGTCGCACCACCAGCCTCCCGACCCCGGCGTCTCATCCCCCGTGTCCCGCGGTCGTTCACCTGCGGCGCCGTGCCCCCTCCTCGAACGGCCGCAGCACGCGCGCGGCATCGACGACTGCGGTCTCGAGGCGCTCGAGCACGTCCGAGGGCATCTTCCACCGGTGCCAGTGGATCGGCACGTCGATGTGGTTCCGACCGGCAGCCGCGATGGGCATGAGCTCGGCGGTGCTGCCGGCGAGCTGGAGCTCGGGGAGCATGCCCCAGCCGAGCCCCGCCTCGACCGCGGCGAGGAACTCCGCGGAGCTCGGCACGAGGGTGCGCCGCTGCGGACGGACGGCATCCCAGCGGGCGAGGAACCTCCCCTGCAGCTCGTCGTCGGGCCCGTAGTCGACCATCGGCATCCGGTGGATGTCGGCGTGCAGCCCCTGCGGCGTTCCGGGGCCGGCCGGACAGCGTTCGAGGAGCTCGGGCACGGCCACGGCGACGTAGCGCATGACTCCGAGCGGAGTGACCCGGCAGCCGTGGTGGGGCCGGGCGCGCGACGAGGTCGCCCCCATCGACTGCGCCTCGGCGACCGCCCGGTCGGCCTGGTCCTGGTCGGCGATCTCGACCTGGAGCACCGCATCCGTCCACGTCGCGGCGGCGTCGAAGACCGGTCGGAACCACGTGGCGAGCGAATCGGCGTTGACGGTGATCCGCAGGGCGAGCACCTCGGCCCCGCCCCCGCTCTCCGCGTCCGCGGTGCGCCCGGGCAGGCGGGACAGCGCCTCGGTCTCCAGCAGGTCGATCTGGCGGGCGAGGCGGAGGATGACCTGCCCGGCCTCGGTGACGGCGACCGGCAGGGTGCGCAGGACGAGCACGCTGCCGACGCCCGCCTCGAGCGTGCGGATGCGCTGGCTCATGGCCGAGGGCGTGATGTGGAGCGCACGGGCTCCGGCCTCGAAGGAGCCGTGGTCGACGGCGGCGCGGAGAGCGGCGAGCTGATCGGCATGCATGAAGCAATTGTGCATCACGATGATTTTCTTGCGCTTCACTTGATACCGGGCCGGATCTAGAGTCGACTGCGTGCTCACACATGTCATCACCGGGATGTTCACCGGCTGGTCCCTCATCATCGCCGTCGGCCCGCAGAACGCCTTCGTGCTGCGGCAGGGCATGCGGCGCGAGTACGTCGCGCTCGTCGTCGTCATCTGCTCGGTCGCCGACGCGCTGCTCATGGTGCTCGGCACCGCGGGGATCGGCGCGGTGGTCGAGCGCGCGCCGATCCTCCTCGACCTGCTCCGCTGGGGCGGCGCGGCGTACCTGCTGTGGTTCGCCTACACCTCGTTCCGCTCCGCGGCGAAGCCCGAGGGGCTCACCGCGACCCGGGGCTCCGTGCGGCTGCGGACCGTCATCATCACCACGCTCACGCTGACCTTCCTCAATCCCGGCGTCTACATCGACACCATGCTCCTCATCGGCAGCCTCGCGAACCAGCTCGGGACGGACCGCTGGGCGTTCACCGCCGGCGCGGTCCTCGGATCGATCACCTGGTTCGCAGCGATCGGATTCGGCGCCCATGCGCTCGCCCCGTACGCCGCCAGGCCCCGCGTGTGGCAGATCGTCGACATCGCGATCGGCATCGTCATGGTGCTCATCAGCCTCCGCCTGATCTTCGGCCACTGATCCCGGGCTGAGCACGCCCTGCAGGCCTGCGCGGCCTGTAGGCATGCGGGCCGGGCCGGGCAGGACGCGAAAACCCCGCGATTCCTGCACCCTCCCCCGGATCCTGGTCAGGGTGCGCGGGAGATTGCAGGAATCGCGGGACTTTCCCTTCACCGGCAGGCCTGCGCGTCCTCAGATCTTCGCGAGCGCCTTCGCGATGCGCTGCTCGGACACGGTGTGGGCGGTGCCGAGGTGCGGGGCGAACAGGGAGACCCGCAGCTCGTGGAGGTCCCACAGCACGCGGTTCCAGTCCTCCCCCAGCCGGGCGCTCAGCTGCGCGGTCGGGGCGGGCTCCAGGCGGATGGTCCGGGTGAGCTTGGTGCGCACGCTCGCCTCGACGGCGCGCACGCGGTCCATGAGCTGCTTGTCGCGCCCGGCGGACTCCCCCATCTTCTCCACCCGGTGCAGCGCGGCGGCGAGGTACACCGGCAGGCGGCGCAGCTGCGCAGGCGGGGTCGCTGAGACGAAGCCGGCGGCGAGCAGGTCGGCGCGCAGGTCCTTGACGTCGGCGAGGTTGGCGAGCAGCGTCAGAGAGGAGGCCTTCGTCACCGCACGGTCGAGCGTGTCGCCGAGCCGCAGGATCTCCGCGACGAGCGCCGCGGTCGATTCGAGGGCGGCGATGATCTCTGCGTTCACCCGCACGGCGAGCGCTTCGAACTCGACTTCCGTCCGCACCGCTGGACCGTCCTCCTGCACTGCCGGCAGTCCGGCGATCGCTGCGAGAACCGCGTCCTGCAGCGGATCGTGGCCCGGGGTCCGGTGGGCGCCGAGCACGAGCTTGTCGGCATTGGGCAGCTCGCGGGTGACGTGCGCGAGCGCCTCGGTCTGGCGCAGGGCGAGGAGTCGGACGATGCCGCGCTGCGTCTCCCGGCGCGCCTCGTCTGCGTCCCGGAACACGGTGAGCGTCACCGCGTCGCCGTCGTCGCGGAGGCCGGGGTGGAGGGTCACCGACCCCTGCTCGATCGGCCCCGGCAGCTCCCCGAAGGTCCAGCCGGTGAGCCCGGTGCGCTCGGCGAACCCGGTTCTGGTGGCGCGGGCTGCCGGTGCCGGGGCGGGGACCGCGGTGCGCAGGGCGCCGAGGTCCCGGTCGCGGGTCACTGCCGTGTCCCCGCGCATGACGGCGAACTCCATGACGAGGTGGGGCGGGATCCGGGTGCGGTCGAAGTCGTCGGCGGTGACGGTGATCGGCACGAGGTCGGTGAGCTCCCCTCCCCCGGCGCGGGCGGTGAGCGACGCAGCGAGCACCTCGGGCAGCCGGCCCTCGTACGGGGTGAGGCCGGCGAGGACCTCGGAGGCGACGTCGGGGGCGGGCACGAAGTAGCGGCGCTTGGCCTTGGGCAGGGAGCGGATGAGCGCGGTGACGAGCTCGTGGCGCAGGCCGGGCACCTGCCAGGTGAAGGCGTCGGCATCGGCGGTCTCGAGGGCGTCGGCGGGGATCTCGACGGTCACCCCGTCGGACGTCGAGCCGGGGTCGTAGGCGTAGCGCAGCCGGGCGGCGGTGCCGTCGGGCAGGGGCCATTCGAGAGGGAAGTCGGCGGCGGCCCGGGAGGACAGCTGGGCGGAGTCGTCGCTCAGCAGCGCCTCGACCGGGATGTCGAGGAGCTCGGGCTGGTCCTGCCGGACCGTCTTCCACCAGGAGTTGAAGTGGGCGCCGGATACCACGGTCTCCGGCAGGCGGGCGTCGTAGAAGTCGAAGAGCACCTCGTCCTCGGCGAGCAGGCGTCGGTTGCGGACCCGGGAGGCGAGCTCCTCGGCCTCGGCGATCGCGGCGGCGTTGCGGCGGAGGAAGGCGTGGCTCTCCCGCCATTCGCCGTCGATGAGCGCGTGGCGGATGAACAGCTCGCGGGACACGACCGGATCGATCTTCCCGTAGCCCACCCGCTGGTCGCTGCTCAGGGTCACCCCGTAGAGCGTCACCGTCTCGTAGGCCATCGCCGAACCGCTGCGCTGCGACCAGTGGGGTTCGCTGTGCCGGCGCAGCGCGAGCGGTCCGGCGGCCTCGATGATCCATTCGGGTTCGACGACGGCGACGGTGCGCGCCCACAGCCGCGAGGTCTCGACGAGCTCGGCGGCCACGACGACTTCCGGCCGTGACCGGCTGAGGCCGGAGCCGGGGAAGATCGCGAACCGGGTGCCGCGCGCACCCTGGTACTCGCGGCCCGGTCCGCCGCGCTCACCGCGCCCGGAGCGTCCGCCCGCCCGGTCGCCGCGCCCGGTCTCGGTGCGCACGCCGATCATCGACAGCAGGCCGGTGAGCAGCGCACGGTGGATCTGCACCGCTTCGTCGTCATAAGGGCCCCGGGGCTTCCCACCGCGCTGGGCCTTGCAACCCTGCTGAGCGCCGCGCCGTCCGCCGCCGGCGTCCCCGGCAGGCGCACCGACCGCCCCGGCGGCACCGGATTCCTCCTCCTCGAGGGGGCGCCACCGGGAGCGCTCGATGTGGACGCCGGCCCCACCGAGCAGCGAGCGGAGCTGGCTCACGAGATCCTGCCATTCGCGCACCCGGACGAAGTTGATGAACTCCGCCTTGCAGAGCCGGCGGAACTTCGAGGACGACAGGGTCGCCGCGGAGTCCTGGAGATGGTTCCACAGGGTGAGCAGGGAGAGGAAGTCGCTCGCCTCGTCGCGGAAGCGGGCGTGGAGCGCATCGGCCTCGGCGCGCACCTCGGTGGGGCGCTCGCGCGGGTCCTGGATGGAGAGCCCGGCGACGATGACGGCGACCTCCCCGCCGCATCCCGCCTCGGCCCCGGCGAGCAGCATCCGCGCCAGCCGGGGATCGATCGGCAGCCGGGCGAGCTTCCGGCCGATCCCGGTGAGCCGGATCGCGTCCCCGTCGTGACGCAGCGCGCCGAGCTCGCCGAGGAGCATCCGGCCGTCGCGCACCGCGCGGGGGTCGGGCGGGGTGAGGAAGGGGAAGCCGGTGATGTCGGCCTCGGTGCGGGCGAACCCGAGAGAGCACATCTGGAGGATGACGCTGGCCAGGTTGGTCCGCAGGATCTCCGGATCGGTGTACTCGGGGCGGGAGGCGAAGTCGTCGGCCGAATAGAGCCGGATGCAGATGCCGTCGCTCGTGCGCCCGCAGCGGCCCATCCGCTGGTTCGCGCTCGCCTGCGAGATCCGCTCGATCGGCAGGCGCTGGACCTTGGTGCGGTTGGAGTAGCGGGAGATCCGGGCGGTGCCGACGTCGATGACGTACTTGATGCCGGGCACGGTGAGCGAGGTCTCCGCGACGTTCGTGGCAAGGACGATGCGCGGGTTCCGGTGGGCGGCGAACACCCGCTGCTGCTCCGCGGACGACAGCCGGGAGAACAGCGGGATGACCTCCCAGTGCTGGGTGCGCGGACGGCGCGCGAGGTGGCTGCCGAGCGCCTCGGCGGTGTCGCGGATCTCCCGCTCGCCGGACAGGAACACGAGGATGTCGCCGGGGGGTTCGGCGAGGAGCTCGTCGACCGCGGCGAGGATCCCCTCGGTCTGGTCCGCCGCCCCGGCCTCGTAGTCGCCGTCGGCACCCGGGCCGTCGGCGTCGTCGTCGGATGCCGCGGTGTCGTCGGTAAGCGGGCGGTAACGGACCTCGACGGGGTAGGTGCGGCCGGAGACGCGGATGATCGGGGCGTCGTCGAAGTGGGCGGCGAAGGACTCCGGGTCGATCGTCGCCGAGGTGATGATCACCTTGAGGTCCGGGCGCTCCTTGAGGAGCCGGGCGAGGGAGCCGAGGAGGAAGTCGATGTTGAGGCTGCGCTCGTGCGCCTCGTCGATGATGATGACCTCGTAGGCCGACAGCCGGCGATCGTGCTGGAGCTCGGCGAGGAGGATGCCGTCGGTCATGACCTTGACCCGGGTGCTGTCGGCGACCTGCGAGGTGAAGCGCACCTGGTAGCCGATGCCCCCGCCGAGCTCCGCGTCGAGCTCCTCGGCGAGGCGGGCGGCGACCGCGCGGGCGGCGATCCGGCGCGGCTGGGTGTGGCCGATCATCCCGTCGATGCCGTAGCCGAGTTCGAGGCAGATCTTGGGGATCTGCGTCGTCTTCCCCGAGCCGGTCTCACCGGCGATGATGACGACCTGATTGTCACGGATCGCCGCGGCGATGGTGTCGCGGTGCTCGCTCACCGGCAGCTGCGGCGGATAGGTGATGTGCGGGGCGAAGCCCTGGCGCGCGGTGCGCAGGGCAGCGCTGCGGCGGTTCTCGCGCGGGCCGCGGCGGCCGCGGTCGTTCTCCTGGTGGCCGCGGCCCCGGGAGCGGGAGCCGCGGCGGCGGGCGGGGCGGGACGATCGGTTCTCGGTCATGACGGCTCCCAGACTACCGGGACGCGAGGTGCCGGCGGCGAGCACGGGCTGCAGGCACGGGTGGCGGGCACTGCGCCGCGGCCGTGCACCGTGCCCGCAGTGCGGTCGGCCGCTCGCCTCCGCGGCTGCGGGTCTAGGCTGGGTCGCGGCACGCAGGTGGGCCGAGGCGCACGGGCGGGCCGGCTGGCCCGTGCGCGGGACCGGGCGCGGAGCGAGAAGGAGGCAGCGGTGATCGGAGTGCTCGAGGGCTTCGGCGTCATCACCGTCGTCGTGCTCACCGGCCTGCTCCTCGGCCGCAGCGGGGTGCTCGGGCCGTCCGGGCAGCAGGTCATCGCCAAGCTCGTGTTCTACGCCGCGACCCCCGCGCTCCTCTACGTCACCCTCGCCGAGACCGATGTCGGGATGATCTTCTCCTCCGCGTTGCTGGCGACGGGCGGTTCGGCGGTGCTCCTCGCGGTGCTCGGCTTCATCGTGACGAAGTGGTGGCGGAGGCGCTCGCTCGGGGAGTCGACGATCAGCGCGATGTCGATCGGCTACGTCAACATCGGCAACCTCGGCATCCCGATCGCCACCTATGTGCTCGGCGATCTGAGCTACGTCGCACCGGTGCTCCTGTTCCAGCTCGTCGTGCTCGGTCCGGTGAGCATGGCGCTGCTCGACGCGACCCGGCCGGGTGCGACCCGGGAGTGGTGGAAGGCGATCGTCGTCGTGCTCCGCAACCCGATCGTCATCGGTGCCGCTGTGGGCGTCGTGTGCTCGGTCGCCGGCGTGCGGCTGCCCGGAGTGATCCACGAGCCGCTCGGGATGCTCGGGGCGATCGCGGTGCCCGGGGCGCTGCTCGCGTTCGGGATCTCCCTCAAGGACGGCTGGACGCTGCCGGCGCCCGGCTCGCGCCGCCAGCTCACCCTCATCACCGTGCTCAAGCTTCTCGCCCAGCCGACGATCGCCTGGGCGATCGGCGGTCCGCTGCTCGGATACTCCGGGCTCGACCTGCTCGGCATCGTCGTGACCTCCGCGCTGCCGACGGCGCAGAACGTCTACATCTACGCGATGCAGTACAACCAGGCCGAGCGGCTGGCCCGCGACGCGGTGTTCATCACCACGGTGCTGTCCGTGCCGACGATGATCGTCGTCGCGGTGCTCCTCGGTGGCTGAGCGGCGCCCCGAGTTCGGCGCTAGTGCGTGTCGGTCCGCCGCGCGGCCGGGCCGGGGACGAACAATGGTGGGGTGGCTACCGATGACCCGAAGAACTCCGATGACCTGCTCTCGCGCCGCCTGAGCTCCGGGACCGAACCGTCCCGCGCCCCGGCGGCCGACGACCGGGCCTCCGGTTCGCATCTCGAGGACACCCAGGCCTTCGACACCTTCCACGACGACCCCGGCCCCACCCGGGAGACCCCGGCACGCTCGGCCGGCACCGACACCGCGGCGAAGCCTGCTCGGGCAAGTGCCGACACGGGCGCGGGCTCCGGGAAGCCGGCGCTGCTCTCCGATGAGGAGTGGGCGATCCTCGGCGGCGGCACAGCAGCCGGCGCAGGCGCCTCGGCGGCGGGCACGAGCGGTGCCGGGGAGACCGGGAAGACCGGGAAGGCCGGCCGGAAGGGCACTGCGGATGTCCGCGGAGACCGCTCGCGCGAGGTCGACGTGCCCGGCACCGGCCGATTCGGTGCGCTCGACGTCATCGGCACGATCTGGATCACGCTCGCGATGCCGTTCGTCCTCGCCGCGATCGCGGTGCGCGCAGTCGCCTCCGGCCTGTTCCTCAAGTTCGAGTACTTCTACCGTCCCGGGTTCCCGGTCGACGACTACGGCTTCACCTCCGACGACCGGCTCCACTACGGCTCCTATGCCGTCGACTACCTCAACAACCTCGACTCGAGCCGCTACCTCGCCGATGTCGTCCTGCCCAACGGGGTGCCGGTATTCGCGGCCGAGGAGATCACGCACATGGCCGACGTCAAGGCGCTCGTCCAGCTGCTCTACCTCGTCGGCGTCATCGCCGCGGTCGTCGGCGTCGTGTTCGCGCTCTACCTGTCCCGCCGCACCGGCCCGGGCCTGCGCCACGGCATCCGCTGGGGCGCCGTCCTCACGTTCGTCGCCGCCACCGCGCTCGCGGTCCTCGCGGTGCTCGGCTGGGACCGGTTCTTCACCGGCTTCCACACCCTGTTCTTCGATCAGGGGACGTGGCAGTTCTACCTCGACGACGCGCTCATCCGCCTGTTCCCCGCCCCGTTCTGGATCGATGCAGGGATCGCGGTCGGCGTCATCATCCTGCTCGGCGCCCTGATCCCCCTGATCCTGAGCTTCATGGGCGCGGGCGCGCGCCGGAAGGCCCGCAAGGCCGAGCGCACCGAGGCGAAGCGCACCGAGACCGTCTGAGCCCAGGCCGCGGCGCGGGCCGAGCGCAGGCCGACACACACGTGGGGTCGGGTGGCTTTCCCCTGTCACCCGGCCCCATTCTCTCTCACCCCACACGCGAACTGCGCGGTATCCGAGACGAAGCGCGCAATTGCGCGTCGTTCTTCGGATACCGCGCAGTCGGACAGGATCTGCCCGTGCGAGGCCCTGCGTGTCAGTCGCCGACGGCGTCGCGTCCGCGCTGCACGAGCTTCTCGTCGGCCGGGTAGACCACCGAGTCGTCGCGGCCGTCGTACTCGAACTGGTTGAGGAAGTAGCGCATCGCATTGAGGCGGGCGCGCTTCTTGTCGTTCGACTTGATCGTCACCCACGGCGCGTAGTCGGTGTCCGTGCGGAGGAAGGTCGCCTCCTTCGCCGCCGTGTACTCCTCCCACTTGTCGAGGGACTCGAGGTCCATCGGCGAGAGCTTCCACTGCCGCACCGGGTCGAGCTGGCGGATCGCGAACCGCGTGCGCTGCTCGTGCTGGGTGACGGAGAACCAGAACTTCGTCACGTGGATGCCGGAGTCCAGAAGCATCTGCTCGAACACCGGGGCCTGACGCATGAAGGTCTCGTACTCCTCGTCGGAGCAGAACCCCATGACGTGCTCGACGTTGCCGCGGTTGTACCAGGAGCGGTCGAACAGCACGATCTCGCCCACCGTGGGCAGGTGCTGGACGTAGCGCTGGAAGTACCACTGGCCCTGCTCGCGGTCCGAGGGCTTGTTGAGCGCCACGACGCGAGCCGCACGCGGGTTGAGGTGCTCGGTGAAGCGCTTGATCGTGCCGCCCTTGCCGGCCGCGTCGCGCCCCTCGAACAGGAGCACGTGGCGCAGGCCGTTGTCCTGACCCCAGTACTGGAACTTCAGCAGTTCGATCTGGAGCTTGTACTTCTCCATCTCGTAGGATTCGCGATCGAGCCGCTCGTCGTACGGGTAGCCTTCGCGCCAGGTCTCCACGGCCTTGCCGCCCGGGTCGATGAGGTCGGGGTCCGCAGTGTGCCCCTCCCGGACCGTGTACCCCTCGAGCCGCAGCTTGTCGATGTACTCGCGCAGGTTCTCGCGCTGGTGAGGATGCATGATTCTCCTTCGAATGGCCGTGCTCCCAGTCTATTCACCCGCATGTGAACTGCGAGTGAACCGCCGCAGTGTGAACATCCCGGTCCTGTCATTCCCCCGGACGGCCGCTCCCGAGGCGCCCGCCGCCGGTCGAACCCGCGTCACCGGGGCAGGTGGGCCCGGCACCGAGACCGCCGGTACGATCGTGAACGGCCCGGCACACCGCCTGCACCCCGAAGGAGTCCGGTGGCACCTCGTCCCCGCACCGCCCATCACCGCACCGCCCGACAGTCGGTCTGTGGCACCCGCCTCGCCGTCGCCGGGCTCGCCGCGCTCCTCCTCACCGCCTGCACCGGTGCCCCGCGCCAGGCCGACGGCCCCGCGGAGGGCGCGCCGAGCGGCGACCCGACCGCCGCGCACGGCTGCCTCAGCGAGCCCACCGCCGTGTTCATGGGCGATTCGTTCACCGTCGGCGCGGGCGTCGACACCGAGTCGGAGCGCTGGTCGACGATCGTCGCCCGGCAGCAGGGATGGAGCGAGGTCAATATCGCGGTCAGCGGCTCGAGCTACGCGGTGAGCAATCGGGTCCGCCCGAACACGGCCTACGTCGACCGGGTCCCGGAGGCGATCGGGGCGGAACCGGACATCGTCGTCGTGTCGACGGCGGCGAACTCCGCCGACTCCGACCAGCGGGCCGCGATCGCCAGGACCCTGGGAGGCCTGCGCGATGCGCTGCCCGACACCCCGATCGTCGCCACCTCGCCGTTCCACCGCGACGACGTCCCTGCCGAGCGGCTCGACGAGCTCGGGGATGAGATCCGGACCGCGGCCGAGGCGCACGCGGTCGAGTACCTCGACCTCGACTATCCGCTCCGCGGCACCGTGGACACGCTCTCCGACGGCCTGCATCCCAACGCCGAGGGCTACTCGATCATCGCCGGTGCATTCCTCGCCGCGTACTCCGCCCACGAACCGAGCGGCCCGGCGTTCCCCGACTGCGGAGGCCCGCAGGACTGAGCACACGCCGGCACCCCGCAGTCCATCGCCGTGGCCTGCGACATCATCATGCTCGCCGCGGCGGCCCTCCTCGGCTGGGGGCTCACCGCCCGAGCCCGGAGGGTGAGGACGCGACTCATGAAACGGGTGCCCCCGGCGGGACTCGAACCCGCACTGAACCGATTTTAAGTCGGCTGCCTCTGCCGATTGGGCTACGAGGGCGCAGGCTCCGGCTGTGCATCACCACCGCGCGGAGCCGGTGATCTCAGCCTACACAGGGATGCGATTACGAGTCGCACCCTCCGTCGACCCGCACCACCGCAGCGCAGACGCACCGCGCCCCGCCTCGGAGTCCGAGGCGGGGCGCGGCGGTGTCGGTCACATGGACCGGCAGGCCGGGGTGATCAGGCCTTCGCGGGCTCCTTCTTGGGAGCCGGCTTCGAGTGCGCGGCCTCGACGAAGGCCTTGCGCGGCACGTCGAGATCCTTGAGCGGCATCGAGTCGCGTCCGAAGACGAGGTTGAGCGCCCAGTTGCCGAACACACGGGCCTTGCGGTCCACGGTCGGGATAGCGTAGCCGTGGTAGCCGCGGTGCATGAGCCACGCGAGCAGGCCGCGTGCCTCGAAGTTGCCCATCTGCGACACGCCCTTGTACGGGCCGAGACCCGCCACGGAGCCGATGGTCTTGTGGAAGTACTGCTGGAACTCGGTCTCCCCGCGCAGCGCGGCGAGCAGGTTCGCGGCGAGGACCGGGGCCTGGCGCACGGCGTGCTGCGCGTTCGGCACGCAGAAGCCGCCGACTCCCCCACCGGACAGATCCGGGACGGCGGCGTTGTCGCCGGCCGCCCAGGCGCCGTCGACGACGCCCTCTTCGCCCTCGACCCGGAGGTCGGCGCGCACGGTCACGCGGCCGCGATCGTCGATCGGCAGGTCCGAGTCGACGAGGACCGGGTTGGCCTTGACGCCGGCGCTCCACACGATGGTGTCGGCGTCGAACTCCTCGCCGTTGGAGAGCTTGCAGTGCTTGTCGGTGCAGTCCTGGAGGAAGGTCTCGAGGTAGACGTCGATGCCGCGCTCGCGCAGGTGATCGACGACCCAGCGGGCCTGGGCCTCCCCGACCTCGGGCATGACGCGACCCATCGCCTCGACGAGGACGAAGCGGAGGTCGGCCTCGGTGAGGGTCTCGTACAGGCCCACGGCGGAGCGGGCGAGGTCCTCGAGCTCGGCGAGCGCCTCGATGCCGGCGAAGCCGCCGCCGACGAAGACGAAGGTCAGGGCGCGGCGGCGCTGCTCGTCGTTCTCCATGAGGGACGCCTCGCCGATGCGGTTGAGGACGTGGTCGCGCAGCGCGACGGCCTCTTCGATGCGCTTGAGGCCGATGGCCTCCTCGGCCACACCCGGGATCGGCAGGGTGCGGGCGACGGAGCCGGCGGCGAGCACGATCTGGTCGTAGTCGAGCTCGAACGGCTCATCGCCCTCGGGCTCGACGACGACGAACTTCGCAGCGTGGTCGATGCGGGTGACGGCCCCGGTGATGACCTCCGCGCCCTTGAGGTTGCGGCGCAGCGGCACGACGGCGTGGCGCGGCTCGATGTTGCCGCCGGCGACCTCCGGGAGGAACGGCTGGTAGGTCATGTACGGGTTCGGGTCGACGACGGTGACCGTCGCCTCTCCCCGGCCCAGGTTCTTGAGCAGGTGCTGAGCAGCGAGCAGGCCCACGGAGCCGCCGCCGACGATGAGGATACGAGGACGCAGTTTGCTGTTTCTGATCAAAGCCATGTCCTCATGCTAACGCTTTGTGAAAACTTTCACTACCGGGTTCCACGGCCCTCCCCGGGGCCGTCTGCAGGGCCATCCCCGGGATCGTCTGCCGGGCCGTCCGCGGACTCCACGGGGGCTGTCGCCCGGGCGGCGCGGCGGGCCCGGACGAGGGCGAGCGCGGCGAGCACGAGGGCGGTTACGCCCCCGGTGATGAGCACGACCGGTCCGAGCACGGGGGTGCGGGCCGCGGGCCGCGCACCACCGGGTTCGGTCGCGGCCTGCGATTCGGGCGCGCCTGCGGATGCGGAGAGACCCGCATCGTCCTCGGCAGGTGCCTGCCGGTGCATATGCACCCAGGAGGCGAGCTCCTCGGCCGCGACGGGCACCTCGGCGGGCGGTCCGGACTCGAGGGCGGACACCGGCTGGATCCTCCCCCAGCCGATCACCGGGTCCGGTGACTCCGGAGTGCTGCGCCCGTCGTGGCCGGGCACCGCGGTGGCCGTCGATTCCAGCGCGGCGACGACCTCGTCCGCGCTGAGCTCCGGGTGCGCGCTGCGGAGCAGTGCGACGACGCCGGACACCACGGGGGCGGCGAAGGAGCAGCCGGCGGCCTGCGCGTAGCCGCCGGTGTGGAAGGGGACGGGGATCTCCTCGGCCGGGCCCATGACGTCCACGGCGGTGCCGGGCGCGGTCGAGGGGTGGCGCACCTGACCGTCCTGGCCCAGGCCGCCGACCCCGACGACCCCGGGGACGGTGGACGGGGACCATGCCTGGGTCGCACCCTGTGAGCTGTTGCCGACGCAGGCGACGATGACGACGTCCTTGCTGTAGGCGTAGGCGAAGACCTCGTCCCAGGACTCCGGCCAGGCCGGGTCGTCCCAGCCGAGCGACATGTTGATGACCGAGGCACCGCTGTCCACGGCCCAGCGGATCGCGTCGACGGCCTGCTCGCGGGAGGACTTCGCGCCCTCGGGCAGGCCGGAGCCCAGCCACATCGAGGCGGACAGGATCTCCGCATCCGGGGCCACCCCCGTCGGCCCGGCCCCGTCGCCGTTGCCGGCGATGACCCCGGCCACCGCCGTGCCGTGGTGCTGATTGGCCTCGGGTCCGATCGGCGTGCGGCCGTCGGTGCCCGAGCCGCTGAAGTCGCGGGCGTCGCGCACGGTGCCGGTGAGGTTCTCGTGCGAGTCGTCGACCCCGGAGTCGATCACGGCGACGCTCACCCCGTCACCGGTGGTCTGCTCCCACAGGGTGTCGATGCCATAGTCGTCGATGAACCACTGGCCCGGGCCGGCCGCAGGCCCGCCGCCCGGTGCGGTGCCGGGAGCCGACTCCCCCGGTGCGGGCTCGGGCTCGACCGCGGTCTCCGGCGGCGCGACCCCGGTGCCGGGCGCGGCCACCGAGGTGGGTATCGCGGCGGCAGACGGCACCGCGGCCGAGGCCAGGAACGCCGCGAAGGGAGCCGCCGCACGCTGACCGGGCACCTCGCCGGCGACGGCGAGCGCAGGCACCTGCCCCCCGAGGAGCAGCGCGAGCGCGCACACCCCGCCGAGTGCACCGCGCACCGCGTCAGGCGCCCGCGCGCCGCCCACCGGAACCCGCGTCATCTCAGGCCTGGGCGTCGCGCGCCCGGCCCAGCGCGATGCCGTCGAGGATGTCGGTCTCGCTCGTGAGGATCCGCAGCTCGCCGCCGGCGTCCCGGACGCGCTGCCCGATCCGCTCGACCAGCCGGGCGTAGATCAGGGCGCCGGCGCCCATGACGTCGGCACGGCCCGGGTGCATGTACGGCAGCCCGACGCGCTCCTCGCTGGTCATCCCGAGGAGCCGCTGCGTCGTGTCCGCGGCCTGCTCGGCGGTGAGCTCGGCTCCATGGATGGCCTCGCGGTCGTAGGCCGGGAGGTCGAGAGCGGCAGCGGTGATCGTCGTGATGGTCCCGGCGACGCCGACGAAGGTCCGGGCGCGGGACACGTCGACGTGCTGCTCGGCCTCGGCGAACGCGGCGTCGATGTCGGCGAGCGCGGCTGCGACCTCGCCCTCCGTGGGCGGGTCGGAGCGGAGGTGGCGCTCGGTGAGGCGCACCGAGCCGATGTCCATGCTGAAGGCCTGCTCGACGGAGTCGGTGCCGAGGACGAGCTCGGTCGATCCCCCGCCGAGGTCCATGACGAGGTAGGGCGCCGTGGTCGAGGCGTCCGCGACTCCCGACACCGCGCCGAGGTAGGACAGCTCGGCCTCCTCCCGGCCGGTGATGACCTCGGCATCGAGGCCGAGGCGCTCGCGCACCCCGGTAAAGAACTCCTCCCGATTGCCGGCGTCGCGGCTGGCGGAGGTGGCGACGAAGCGCTGCGCCTCCGGGGCCAGCGGTCCGACGATCGCGGCGTACTCCTCGCACGCGGCGAAGGTCCGCGCGAGCGCCTCGGGCGCGAACTCGCCGGTCGCGTCGATGCCCTGGCCGAGGCGCACGATGGTCGTCTCCCGGGCGAGCTCGGTGATCCGGTCGCCGGTGATGTCGGCGACGAGGAGGCGCAGGGAGTTGGTTCCGCAGTCGTAGGCGGCTACACGTGTCATGGCTTCACTCTAGGACAGTCGGCGTCCGGTCCGAGCCGGGCGGGGGCCTGCGGATGCAGGCGGCGCGGGTGCCGCCGGCCCGTGCCGCGTGCGGCGTCCGGGCGGGTTCAGGCGGGCTTCGGCACGCCCTCGAGGAGGTCGAGGGCGCGGTCGCCGATCGGGTTGACGCCGCGGCCGGCGGCGAGCGCGTGGCCGACGAGCGCATGGAGGCACTTGACGCGGGTGGGCATGCCGCCGGCGGAGAAGTCGCTGATCTCCTCGACCTCGGCGAGCCCGGCATCCTTCCCGATCCGCGAGCGAGCGGCGAGGTAGGCGCGGTGGGCGGCCCGGTAGGCGGCGGCGAGGTCCTCGTCCGCGGCGACCTCGGCGGTCCACTCGGCCATCACCCCGGAGGCCTCGAGGCGCGAGCACTCGGCGACGTAGTCCGGGTGGGTGAGGTAGTAGGTGGTGGGGAACGGCGTGCCGTCCTCGAGGCGCGGCGCGGTGGCTACGACGAGCGGCTCGCCGGCCGCCGACCGGGCGGCGACTCCCACGACGCCGCGCGGCATCCGGCCGAGCTGCTCGCGGATCGTGGCGGTGTCGGCAGTGGTGCACGGGGTGATCATCGGCTGTCCTCGGTTCCGGTCTCGGTGCTGTGTCGCGCGGCGGCCGCGTCCCGCTCCTCGTCGCCGCTCCCGCGCTCGGTCTCCTCCGGCGGGGCGGATTCCTTGGTCGCGTAGCCCACGGATTTCAGGGAGTCGAGGAGCTCGATGTACCAGGGCTGGGACCGGACGGGACGGTCGACGCGGTCGCCGGAGGCGTCGGTCGAGGCGCCTTCCGCGGTGGTGTCGCCGACGGTGTCGTCGACGACGATGTAGGCGTCCTCCCCCGGCTTGACGTAGAACTGCTCCTCCCGCGCCACCCGCTCGATGTAGCGCGGGTCGTGGAGCTGCTCCTGCTTGTCCTTGAGCTGCTCGACCTCCTCGCCGGTGGTCGCGATGTCCTTCTCCAGCGCGGAGATCTGCTGCCACTGGCGGATCCCGGTGCTGATGCTCGGGGCGAACATCAGCACGAGCACCACCGCGACGGCGATGAGCATGAGGCTGCGCAGGGAGATCCGCCGGCCGGCCGCGGTGACGTCGACCGATTCGGGATCGGCGGCCGCGACGGCGGCGGGGCGGGTGCTGCGGAAGGTGCCGGTGCGGCTGCGCGGGGGCGCGGCAGAGGCCGGTCTCGACCTGGCTCGCCTGCGCTGCTTGCTCATGACACCTCGGGAATCGCACATAGGGGAAGGGAAGGCGCGACACACCCAGTGTGCCCTGCCTTCCCTTCCCCGACGGGGATTGACCCCGGTGTGTCCGCACGGATCGGCCCTGCTCAGCGGGCCCGGACCCGTCTCCGGCTCATCCGGGCGAACTCACCCGGGCCGAGCGATCGGACCCGTGCTCAGGCGCGGAAGCGCGGGAACGCCGCACGCCCGGCGTACCGCGCGGCGTCGCCGAGCTGCTCCTCGATCCGCAGCAGCTGGTTGTACTTCGCAACGCGCTCGGAACGGGCCGGCGCACCGGTCTTGATCTGCCCGGCGTTCGTCGCGACGGCGAGGTCGGCGATCGTCGTGTCCTCGGTCTCGCCCGAGCGGTGGGAGATCATTGCGGTGTACTGGTGGGTCTGCGCGAGCGACACCGCATCGAAGGTCTCGGTGAGCGAGCCGATCTGGTTGACCTTGACGAGCAGCGAGTTCGCGGCACCCGATTCGATGCCGCGCTGCAGGCGCTCCGGGTTGGTGACGAAGAGGTCGTCGCCGACGATCTGCACGGCGTCGCCGAGCTCGTCGGTGAGTCCGATCCAGCCGTCCCAGTCGTTCTCGTCGAGCGGGTCCTCGATCGACACGAGCGGGTACTTCTCGACGAGCTCGGCGTAGTAGGCGGTCATCTCCGCGGCGGTCTTCGCCCCGCCCTCGAAGGTGTAGGTGCCGTTCTCGCAGAACTCGCTCGAGGCGACGTCGACGGCGAGCGCGATGTCCTTGCCCGGGCGGCGGCCGGCGTTCTCGATCGCCTCGATGATGAGGTCGAGGGCTTCGGCGTTGGAGTCGAGGTTGGGGGCGAAGCCGCCCTCGTCGCCGAGCCCGGTGGACAGTCCGCGCTTCTTGAGCACGGCCTTGAGCGCGTGGTAGACCTCGGCACCCCACTGGAGGGCCTCGCGGAAGGTCGCCGCTCCGATCGGGGCGATCATGAACTCCTGGATGTCGACGTTCGAGTCCGCGTGGGAGCCGCCGTTGAGGATGTTCATCATCGGCACCGGCATGACGTGGGCGTTGGGCCCGCCGAGGTACCGGTAGAGGGGCAGGTCGGCGGACATCGCGGCGGCCCGGGCCACAGCGAGCGAGGCGCCGAGGATCGCGTTGGCGCCGAGTCGGGACTTGTTGTCGGTCCCGTCGAGGTCGATCATCACCTGGTCGACGAGGCGCTGGTCGTCGGCCTCGATGCCGGCGATCGCGTCGTTGATCTCGTCGAGCACGGCGTCGATCGCGCCCTGCACGCCCTTGCCGAGGTAGCGCTCGGGATCGCCGTCCCGCAGCTCGACGGCCTCGTACTCACCGGTCGATGCGCCCGACGGCACTCCGGCCCGGCCGACCGAGCCGTCCTCGAGCAGCACCTCCACCTCGACGGTGGGGTTGCCGCGGGAATCAAGAATCTCTCGTGCATTGGCTGCAAGAATTTCGGCCATGCCTGCTCCTCTGTCGCGTTCACAGTTCGACGGCGGAGAACTCCACCACGGCCCACCCTAGTGCAGGCCGGAGACCGCGGCTCACCCGTGGGTCAGACAGACCTCGCGCAGCCGGTGGATCTCCGCCGGTGCGAGCCCGTGGCCGGTGAGATAGGACTCGACGGAGCCGTGCTCGGCGTCGACGCGCGCGAGCAGGTCCGCCATGTACTCCCGCGGCGCCTGGGTGGCGGTGTGGGAGAGGTTCGCGACGATCCCGGCCTGCGCGAAGTTGCGGCTGATCGCTTCGAGGAACTCCGCGCCGAGGTAGCGCTCGGTGGCCTGGTAGTCGTCGAGCACGTCCGCCCGGTCCACCCCGAGCAGGGTGAGGACGAAGGCGGAGACGATCCCGGTCCGGTCCTTGCCGGCCGAGCAGTGGAAGAGGACCGGAGCCGAGGCGTCGGCGAGCAGCCGGATCGTGTCGGCGATGCGCTCCCCGCAGTTCTCGACCACGGCCGCGTAGATCGTCGGCAGGGAGTGGTCGGGCAGCTGCAGCCGCTCGGGGTGGTCGGCCTCGAGCGGGTAGTAGCGGTCGCCGAACAGCGGGAGCCGGATGTGGTCGAGCGCAGGGCCCGCCGGGCGCACCGGTGCACCGAGGGCGTCCGGGGCGGAGGCGGACTCCTTGGTCTCGCGCAGGTCGATGACGGAGCGGATGCCGAGCGCGTCGATCATCCGGTGGGAGTCGGGGGTGAGGTGGGCCAGCCCGTCGGAGCGGAACAGACGGCCCGTGGCCACGGGTCCGTCGGGGGTGAGGTGGCCGCCGAGATCGCGGAAGTTGAAGGTGCCCGGCACGGGGATGCGTGCGGAGGCCTGCGCCGTCGACAGCGCGGGTTCGGTGGTGTGCGTCATGGGCGCTCTCCTCCCCGGGGCTCCCGGGCGGCAGCGCGGATCGCCGCCGCTTCCACCTCGGAGGTTACCCCACGCAGCGCGGCCTCGGCATCGATGCCGGCGGCCTGGGCGCGCACGGCGAGGTCGAACAGCTCGGCACCGATCGCGGCGGCCTCGACCTGAGCGCCCGGAGCGTCCGGCACGGGCAGCTCGAGGCGGTCGATGCGGCCGAGCACGGATTGGGCGCGGGTCAGCGCGGGCAGGGTCACCGGGACCGAGGCGAACGAGGCGCGCGCCTGCTCCGCCCGATCGCTCGTCGCCGCCCCTGCCGGGGGCACTGCCCCGGGACCCGGGGTAGGGTGCGCAGGCTGCTCCCCCGCTGCGCCGGCCGCGGCGCGCTCGGCGGCCTTGACCGCCTCGTAGCGGCGCTCGACCTCCCGGAGATCGACGGGGCCGTCGGAGTCGAAGACGTGGGGATGGCGGCGGATGAGCTTGGCGGTCAGCCCGGCGACGACCTCGTCGATCGCACGGGGTGCGGCCGGCTCCCCGCGGAGCGCGGTCGCCGGGGGAAGGTCGCCCGCAGCGCCGTCGCTGTCCCCGCCGCCGTCACCGTCCGCCTCACCGCCGTCATCGTCACCGTCCGCGGCATCGAGCAGGGCAGCGTGGAACAGCACCTGGTAGAGGACGTCGCCGAGCTCCGCGACGACCTCGGCCCGGGTCACCGGGGTCCCGGCGGCCGCGTGCGCGTCGAGCGCGGCGATGAGCTCGTGGGTCTCCTCGAGCAGGTACTTCTGCAGGCTCGTGTGCGTGTGGGCGGCCGCCCACGGGCAGCGGGCGCGGATGTAGGCCATGACCTCGGCGGGTGCGAGGGTGCTCGTGTCCGGCCGCTCCCACTCCATGTCAGGCCGACCCGGCGGAGGTCCCGGCAGACGCCTCGGCGGTCCCGGCGGGCACCTCGGCCGCATCCGGGGCGGGCGCCGGGTCCGGGGCGGGGAGGATCTGGTCGAGGAAGCCGGTGACCCAGCCGATGAGCTCGGTGTCGGTCATGTCCCGCTTGTCGAACCCGGTGCCGGCCTGCGGCTTGGGCACGAGGATCGAGCGGATCGCAGGCTTGACGAGCGACTTCGGGTGGAGGCGCTTGAGGCGGACGAGCTGGGAGTCGGCGAGCTCGACGGGGGCGAAGCGGATGAAGTTCCCCTGCGCCACGATCTCGGCGACCCCGGACGCCCGCGCGCGGATCCGCAGCCGCGCGATGTCGGCGAGCACCTCGACGGAGGCCGGGTAGGGACCGTAGCGGTCGGTGAGCTCGGCGAGCACCTCGGCGATCTCCTCCTCCTTCGCCGCGGCGGCGAGCTTGCGATAGGCCTCGAGCCGGAGCCGCTCGTGGGAGACGTAGTCGGTGGGCAGGTGGGCGTCGATCGGCAGCTCGACGCGCATCTCCGGCTCCTCGACGGGCCCGTCGCCGCGGAAGTTCGCGACCGCCTCGCCGACGAGCCGGACGTAGAGGTCGAAGCCCACACCCTCGATGTGCCCGGACTGCTGGCCGCCGAGCAGGTTGCCCGCACCGCGGATCTCAAGGTCCTTCATCGCCACCTGCATGCCCGCGCCGAGCTCGGTGTGCGAGGCGAGCGTCTGCAGCCGGTCGTGCGCGGTCTCGGTGAGCATGTGGTCGGGCGGGTAGAGGAAGTAGGCGTAGGCGCGCTCGCGGCCGCGGCCCACCCGGCCGCGCAGCTGGTGGAGCTGGGACAGCCCCATCCGCTCGGCGCGGTCGACGATGAGGGTGTTCGCGTTCGCGATGTCGATCCCGGTCTCGACGATCGTCGTGCACACGAGCACGTCGAAGCGCTTCTCCCAGAAGTCGACGATGACCTGCTCGAGGCGCGCCTCGCTCATCTTGCCGTGGGCCACGGCGATCCGCGCCTCGGGCACGAGCTCGGCGAGGTGGCCGGCGACCCGCTCGATGTCCTGCACCCGGTTGTGGATGTAGAACACCTGGCCCTCGCGCAGCAGCTCGCGCCGGATCGCGGCGGTGACCTGCCGGTCCTCGTAGCGGCCCACATAGGTGAGGACGGGGTGGCGCTCCTCCGGCGGGGTCGCCAGCGTCGACATCTCGCGGATCCCGGTGACGGCCATCTCGAGGGTGCGCGGGATCGGGGTGGCGCTCATCGCGAGCACGTCGACGTTCGTCCGCAGCGCCTTGAGGGTCTCCTTGTGCTCGACGCCGAACCGCTGCTCCTCGTCGATGATGACGAGGCCGAGGTCCTTGAACCGGACCTCGCCGGAGAGCAGCCGGTGGGTGCCGATGACGACGTCGAGGGTGCCGGCGGCGAGGTCGTCCTTGACCTTCTGGCTCTCCGCCGAGGTCTGGAAGCGCGACAGCGCCCCGACGCTCACGGGGAAGCCGGAGTAGCGCTCGCCGAAGGTCCCGAGGTGCTGCTGGACGAGCAGCGTGGTCGGCACGAGGACGGCGACCTGCTTGCCGTCCTGGATCGCCTTGAACGCCGCGCGCACCGCGACCTCGGTCTTGCCGTAACCCACGTCGCCGCAGATCAGGCGATCCATCGGGATCTCCTTCTCCATGTCGGCCTTGACCTCGTCGATCGTCGTGAGCTGGTCGGGGGTCTCGACGTAGTGGAAGGCGTCCTCGAGCTCCTGCTGCCAGGGAGAGTCCCCGGAGAACGCGAAGCCGCGGGTGGCGCGGCGGGCGGAGTAGAGGCGGATGAGCTCGCCGGCGATCTCCTTGACCGCCTTGCGGGCGCGGGCCTTCGTCTTCGACCAGTCCGAGCCGCCCATCTTGTTGACGCTCGGGCTCTCCCCGCCGACGTAGCGGGTGACCTGGTCGAGGGAGTCCGAGGGCACGTAGAGGCGGTCCCCGGGCTGGCCGCGCTTGGACGGCGCGTACTCGATGACGAGGTACTCGCGGGTGCGGGCGGCCTCCCCGCGGCCCGAGGTGCGCTGCACGAGCTCGACGAAGCGGCCGACGCCGTGCTGCTCGTGGACGACGAAGTCCCCGGGGCTGAGGTCGAGCGGGTCGACCTGGTTGCGCCGGCGGCGGGCCGGCAGGCGGCGCATGTCCTTCGTCGAGGCGGCCGCCGCCCGGCCGAGCACGTCGGCCTCGGTGAGCACGGCGAGCTTCTCCGACTCGATGACGTAGCCGCCGTACGCCGCGGCAGTCGTCACCGTCACCGTGCCCGGGGTGCCGGGGGCGGCGAGGTCGTCGGCGAAGGCGGCGGGCACCTCGGCCTCGGTGAACACCTCGACGAGCCGGGTCCCGGGCCCCTTGCCCTCGGTGAGGACGTAGACCTGCCAGGACGCGTGGGTGAGAGCGCGGACGTCGGCGAGGATCGCCTCGACCTCGCCGGAGTAGCCGCGCGGGGCGCGGGCGTCGATGTCGATGACGACCTCGGAGTCGCCGACGAGCTCGGAGTCGACGGCGAACCCGCCGACCTCCCACCACGGCAGGCCGATCGCGGCGGCGGCCTCGCGGGTCTGTGCGAGCGTGCGGAAGCTCGCCGCGGACAGGTCGATCGGTGCCTCGCCCCCGCCCGAGGCGCCGGTCCAGGCGGCGGCGAGGAACTCCGCCGTCGTGGCGACGAGGTCCTCGGCGCGTGCGGTGACCTTCTCCGGGGAGGTGACGACGATCCGGGTGTGCTCCGGCAGGCAGGCGATGAGCGGCTCCATGCCGTCGGCGAGCACGGGGGCGAGCGACTCCATGCCCTCGACCGCGATGCCGTCGGCGATCTTCTCGAGCATCTCGCGGGCCGCGGGCAGGATCGGGATGAGCGTGCGGGCCCGCTCGCGGACCGCCGAGGTCAGGAGCACCTCGCGGCAGGGCGGGGCCCAGAGCCGGAACTCGGCGCCCTCGGCGACGGGCAGGGAGCGCTGGTCGGCGACGGCGAAGGGGCGGATCTCGTCGATCTCGTCGCCGAAGAACTCGAGGCGCAGCGCGTGGTCCTCCGTCGGCGGGAAGATGTCGAGGATGCCGCCGCGCACCGCGTACTCCCCGCGGCGGGACACCATGTCCACGCGCGAGTACGCGAGGTCGGACAGCTGCGCGGCGAGCGCGGAGAGCTCGACGGTGTCACCGGTCGCGAGCTCGACGGGTGTGAGCGCCCCGAGTCCCTTGACGAGCGGCTGGAGCAGCGCACGGACCGGAGCGATGACCACGGACAGCGGCGCGTCGGGGCGCGGGTGGGCGAGCCGCCGCAGCACGGACAGGCGGCGGCCGACGGTGTCGGAGCGCGGCGAGAGCTTCTCGTGGGGCAGGGTCTCCCAGCTCGGGAACACGGCCACCCGGTCGGGCGCCAGGTGGTCGGCGAGCGCGGTCTCGAGCTCTTCGGCCTCGCGGCCGGTGGCGGTGACGACGAGCACGGTGCCGGCGGCCGCGGCGTCGGCGACGAGCGCCGGCCACAGGCCCTTGACGGCGTTGATGGTACCGGCCCGGTGGCTCGGGTCGGCGAGCGCGGAGACGGCGTCGGCGAAGGTCGGGTGGGCGCGCAGGGTGGTGGTGATTCCGGTCAGAGGCACGCGCTCCAGTCTACTCGCGGCACGCGCGCGCCACACGCGGGGCGGGGCCGCGGCGGTCGTCCGGAGTGTGCTCCGCGCCGGCCCTCGCAGGAGGGCCGGGTGCCTGTCGATCCGACGCTCAGGCGGTTCTGGGACACTGGGCGCATGAGCCCGCTCCAGCCCTCGTCCCCGCCCGCCTCCGCTCCGACCGCCGAGCTCGGCCGGACGCTGACCCGCTTCGTCCACCCGCTCGCGCTCCTCGCCCTCATGTGGGTGATCCGCGCGGCCGATTTCGTGCTGCCGGGCACCTTCAACACCTACGGCATCCGCTCCTGGGACGTGACGAGCGCCTTCGGCCTCGTCCTCGCGCCGCTCCTCCACTCCGGCTGGGGCCACCTCATCGCGAACTCGGTCCCGCTCCTCGTCCTCGGGCTGCTCGTCGCGGCCGAGGGAGCGCGCCGGTTCTGGCTCGTCACCGCGCTCATCGCGCTCGTCGGCGGGGTCGGCACCTGGCTCGTCAACTTGCCCGGCACGGTGACGGTGGGCGCCTCGGTGCTCGTGTTCGGGTACTTCGGATACCTGCTCGTCCGCGCCTTCGTCGTGCGGTCGATGGCGCACCGGATCGGGTACGCCGTCGTCGCCGTCGTCGTGGTCATGGTGTTCGGGGCGTCGATGCTCACCGGGGTGCTGCCGCTCTATCCCGGCATCTCCTGGCAGGCGCACCTGTTCGGGGCGGTCGGCGGCGGACTCGCCGCGGTGTGGCTGGGCCGCGGGGACAACCGCAGGCTCGCCCGGAGCCGGGCACAGCAGGCACGGCGCGACGACCCCTACGGTCTGCGCGAGCTCGGCCTCGAATGACGGTCCGGGAGAGCACCGCGCTCCGTCCCGCATCCCACGCGGCGGGCCGGCCGGGTCACCCTGCCGGGTCGGCTCGACGGATCAGACAGCAGTGCTGCGGCCGTGGAAGCGCTGCTGGGCGGCCTCGAGGCCCTCGGCGGTGAGGAGCTCGACGGCGTCGGCGAGGTCGTCGACGAGGATCGGCAGGGTCGTGAGCTCCGCGGCGATGAAGGGCTTGAGCACGTAGTCGGCGGTGTCCATCCGGCCGGGCGGGCGTCCCACCCCGGCGCGCACCCGCAGGTAGTCCTTGGTGCCGAGCGACTGCGTCATCGAGCGCAGGCCGTTGTGGCCGCCCTCGCCGCCGCCGCGCTTGAGCTTGATCGAGTCGAACGGGAGGTCGACGTCGTCGTGGATCGCGATGATCCGCTCCGGGTCGATCGAATGGAACTGCGCGAGCTGCGCCACCGGCGGCCCGGACACGTTCATGTAGGTCAGCGACTTCATCACGACGGCGCGCGGTCCGGGCACTCCCCCGCGCATCCCGAGCCGACCGGTCGCGGCGACCGCCTTGGCGCGGGTGCTCGTGAAGCTCGCGCCCATCCGCGCGGCGAGCGCATCGGCGGCCATGTGGCCGATGTTGTGCCGGGTCCGGGCGTACTGCCGCCCCGGGTTCCCCAGCCCGATGATGAGCCACGTGTCGCCGGCCACCGTTCTCCCTCCGTCGCTGCTCGCACGCGCTCCGTGCGCGTCGATCGCCGCCCCCACTGTACCGGCCCGCACCTCGGCCGGCCGGCTCCCCGTCCGCACCGCGGCCGGACATGACTGTGGGGCGTCCGGTGGAGAGTGCGACCGTCGTGGCCACCACTCTCCCCTGAACGCCCCACACTCGGGCGCGGTGCGTGCGGACGACCCGGGCCGTCCGCACACGCGCGGGGATCAGTCCTCGGACTTCTCCTCGTCGGAATCGCCCTCGGCGTCCTCGGTGCCGGCCTCGGCGTCCTCGTCGGACTCGGCGCCGGTCGCGGCTGCGACCTCCTCGTCCACGGCCTCGGACTCGAGCTCGGCCTCGAGCTGCTCCTCGGAGAGCTCGGCGGAGATGTTGACGATGAGCATCTCCGGGTCGGCGATGAGCTCGACACCCTTGGGCAGGGTGACGTCGGCGGCGTAGAGGTGGTCGCCCACCTCGCGGCCCTCGACGGAGACCTCGAAGTACTCGGGGATGTGGGTGGCCTCGGCGGACACCAGGAGGGTCTGGTTGTCGACCGACACGATGGTGCCGGGCGCGGCCTCGCCGTCGACGTGGATCGGGATGTCGACCTCGATCTTCTCGCCGCGCTTGACGATGATGAGATCGACGTGCTCGATGTGGCGGGTCACCGGGTTGACCTGGACCTCGCGGGCGATCGCGAGCTCGTTCTTCGTCGCGTCGGGGTTCTCGATCTCGAGCAGCGCGTTCGAGGTCTTGAGCGCCATCATCGTGGCGTGGCCCTCGAGCGTGAGGTGGATGGGGTCCTGGCCGTGGCCGTAGAGGACCGCGGGGATCCGGTCGGTGCGGCGGATGCGGCGGGCTGCGCCCTTGCCGAATTCGGTCCGGCGCTCGGCGATGAGTTTGGCGTCGACTGCCATGTGAAGCTCCTTCGTGAGTGGTGTGGGCACCACGGCGAACAATCCTCGTGGTGCCGACTCAGCGAGCCGTCACGTGAAGACCGCGTCGATAACGGAGTGCCGGGGAACCGGCCTCCCTCGCCGAGGCAACCCGTCCAGTGTAGTCCCTCCCGGGCCGCCGCCGCCACTCGTCGCCCGCCGGCGCCCTCCGGACCGCACTCCCGTGCCGTCCCACCGACGCCGAGGCACCCGCCGGCTCGGTGGCCGGTGGGCGCCTCGGGTGCGGCTCCCCGCGGGGAGGTCCGGGCCGGGCAGGCCCGGTTCGGACGGTGGACGGGCCTCAGATGTTGAACAGGCTGGTGACCGAGCCGTCCTCGAACACCTCGTGGACGGCGCGCGCGAGCAGCGGGGCGATGGAGAGCACGGTGAGCTTGTCGAACTTCATGTCCTCGGACAGCGGCAGCGTGTTGGTGACGATGACCTCCTTGGCCACCGAGTCCCGCAGGCGCTCGACGGCCGGGCCGGAGAACACCGCGTGGGTCGACACGATGACGACGCCGGTGGCCCCGGCCTCCATGCAGGCGTCGGCGGCCTGGACGATCGTGCCGCCGGTGTCGATCATGTCGTCGACGAGCACTGCGGTGCGGCCCTCGACCTCGCCGACCACGCGGTTCGCCTTGGTCGAATTGGGCCGGGAGATGTCGCGCGTCTTGTGGATGAAGGCGAGCGGCACGCCACCGAGGCTCGCCGACCAGTTCTCCGCGACCTTGATCCGGCCGGCGTCCGGGGACACCACGGCGAGGTCGCCGGGGTGGTTGGCCTTGACGTAGTCGGCGAGGATCGGCAGCGCCACGAGGTGGTCGACCGGCCCGTCGAAGAACCCCTGGATCTGCGCGGTGTGGAGGTCGACGGTGATGATGCGGTCCGCGCCGGCGGTCTTGTAGAGGTCCGCGACGAGACGGGCGGAGATCGGCTCGCGGCCGCGGTGCTTCTTGTCCTGCCGGGCGTAGGGGAAGAACGGGGCGATGACGGTGATCCGCTTGGCCGAGGCGCGCTTGAGCGCGTCGACCATGAGCAGCTGCTCCATGAGCCAGTCGTTGATCGGCGAGCAGTGCGACTGCATGACGAACACGTCGGTGCCGCGCACGGACTCGGAGAACCGGACGTAGATCTCGCCGTTGGCGAAGTTGTAGACGTCGGTGGGCAGCAGCTCGGTGCCGAGGCATTCGGCGACCTGCTCGGCGAGCTCCATGTTGGCGCGGCCGGTGACGAGGACGAGCTTCTTCTCCCCCGCGGTGGTGATCGAGTTCACTTAGTCGGACTCCTTCTTCGCCTGTGCGGCTGCTTCGGCCGCCTGCGCCGCAGGCGTGCCCGGTCGCTGTTCGACGACCCAGTTCTCAACATTACGCTGTGGCGCGACGGTCATGGCGAGTGCACCCGGGGGAACATCCTTCCGGATCACCGTGCCGGCCCCGGAGTAGGCGCCGTCCCCCACCGTCACCGGGGCGACGAACATCGTGTCGGAGCCGGTCCGCACGTACGACCCCACGGTGGTGTGGTGCTTGGCCACCCCGTCGTAGTTGACGAACACCGAGGAGGCGCCGATGTTCGAGTACTCCCCGATCGTCGCATCGCCGACGTAGCTCAGGTGCGGGACCTTCGAGCCGGTGCCGATCCGCGCGTTCTTCGTCTCCACGAAGGTGCCGATCTTGCCCTCGGCACCGAGCAGGGTGCCCGGGCGCAGGTAGGCGAACGGGCCGACGGTCGCACCGGCCCCGACCACCGCGAGCTGGCCGTGGGTGCGCACGATCTGCGCGCCGGCTCCGACCTCGGTGTCGGTGAGCGTGGTGTCCGGGCCGATCACCGCGTGCGAGGCGATGTCGGTGGCGCCGTGGAGCTGCACCCCGGGCAGCAGGGTGACATCGGAGGCGAGCGTGACGTCGGAGTCGATCCACGTGGTGTCGGGGTCGATGACGGTGACCCCGGCGCGCATCCAGTCCTCGACGATGCGCCGGTTGAGCTCGCGGCCGAGCTGGGCGAGCTGCACGCGGTCGTTCGCGCCTTCGACCTGCCACACGTCCTCGGTGGTGAGCGCGGCGACCCGGGCGCCGGAGCCGCGGGCGATCTGGATGACGTCGGTGAGGTACTTCTCGCCCTGCGCATTGTCGGTCCCGACCTGCGCGAGCGACTCACGCAGCACGGCGGCGTCGAAGGCGTAGATGCCGGAGTTGATCTCGGTGATGCGCTTCTGCTGCTCGTCGGCGTCCTTCTCCTCGACGATCCGCTCGAGGTCGCCGGCGGCGTCGCGCACGATCCGCCCGTAGCCGCGGGGGCGGGCGACCTGCGCGGAGAGCACAGTGACGGCGCCGCGGTGCTCCTCGTGGTGCTCGACGAGCGTGCTCAGCGTGTGCGCGGTGAGCAGCGGGACGTCGCCGTAGGTCACGACGACGGTGCCGGTGAGGTCGTCGGGCAGCTGGGTCAGCGCGCACTCGGTAGCCCGGCCGGTGCCCGGGATGTCGTCCTGGTCGGCGACGAGCACGGTGCGGTCGATGACCTCGGCGATCCCGGCCACGTGCTCGGCCACCTGGTCGCGGGCGTGGCGGAGCACGACGACGAGGTGCTCCGGGGCGGTGCCGGCGGCGGCGTTGATGGCGTGGTGGAGGAGGGACCGCCCCCCGATCGGGTGGATGACCTTGGGCGTCGCGGACTTCATCCGGGTGCCCTCGCCGGCGGCGAGGACGATGACCGCTGCGGGGCGGTGCTGAGTCATGGAAGAGGGCTCCTCTGCACAGAGAATTACGGTGGCGACCGGCCTGCCGGACGTCGCTCCGCCTCTAGGACTCGAACCTAGACTGCACGGCTCCAAAGGCCGGCGTGCTGCCATTACACCAAGGCGGATCGGCACAGCGACGACCCCGTGCCGGGAGCCACCATTATTGCCACTAAGGTTGATCCTATGGAAATTCTTCGCGATCTTCTCGTCTTCATCCACCTGCTCGGCATGGCGATCATCATCGGCTCGTACTTCGCCAATCTGCGCGCGCCGCGAGTCGTGTCCGGAATGCTCCACGGCGCCTACCTCCAGCTCGTCACCGGGCTGCTCCTCGTCACCGTCCTCGAATTCACCGACGGCGTGGAGATCAACCACATGAAGATCGGCATCAAGCTCGTCCTCGCGATCCTCGTCGCCGTCTTCGCGTTCATCGGCGCCCGCAAGGAGAAGGCGGCCCGCGCCGGCGCCGGCGCCCCGGCCCGCACCGACGGCTACGCCGGCGACACCGCACCGCCGGCCCCGGTCGTGCACCCCTCGGCCGCGATGGCGCACCTGACCTTCGGCGCCGCGGTGATCGCCACCGCCGTCGCCGTCTTCGTCTGATCCCTCGCCCGGTGGACGGGTCCTGCCCGATCGCCCGTCCGTCCCGGCCCACGACCGGGGACCGCCGCCGCGGTCCCCGGTCGCTTCGCGTCCGCCGGCCCGCGGCGGCCGACCTCGCCCGTGTCCGCACCGCCAGGTAGATTGCGTGTCACCATGACTTCACCGTTCGAGTTCCTCAACGCTCCCCCCGCGTCCGAGCCGTCCAGCACCGCCGCATCCGCCGGTGCCCCCGCGGGCCCCTCGGCCCAGGAGCCCGCCGCCCCCGGCCCTGCTGCTCCGGCCACCGCGGCCGCTCTCGTCGAGGGCCTCAATCCGCAGCAGCTCGCCGCCGTCGAGCACACCGGCTCCCCCCTCCTCATCGTCGCCGGCGCCGGCTCGGGCAAGACCGCCGTGCTCACCCGCCGGATCGCCTACGCGCTGCGCACCGGGCGCGCCCACCCCGGCCAGATCCTCGCGATCACCTTCACGAACAAGGCCGCCAAGGAGATGGTCGAGCGGATCACCGAGCTCGTCGGGCCGGCCGCCCGCGGGATGTGGATCTCGACCTTCCACTCCGCGTGCGTGCGGATCCTGCGCCGCGAGGCCAAGGCCCTGGGGATGAAGTCGAACTTCACGATCTACGACTCCCAGGACTCCCTGCGCCTCATCACGCAGTGCGTCCGCGAGGCCGGCCTCGACTCGAAGAAGTTCACCCCGCGCTCCCTGCAGCACCGGATCTCCAACCTCAAGAACGACCTCCTCACCGCGGACGACTACGCCTCCCGGGCGCAGGAGAACAATCCTTCCGAGCAGGCGCTCGCCGAGATCTACCGCCGCTACTCCGAGCGCCTGCGCCTGGCCAATGCCTTCGACTTCGACGACCTCATCATGGAGACCGTCCACCTGCTCGACGCGTTCCCCGACATCGCGGCGAACTACCGGGCGCGCTTCGCGCACATCCTCGTCGACGAGTACCAGGACACGAACCCGGCGCAGTACCGGCTCATCCGGGCGCTCGCCGGCGCGGACCTCCCCGCACCCACCGCGGAGCTCACCGTCGTCGGCGACGCCGACCAGTCGATCTACGCCTTCCGCGGCGCGACGGTGCGCAACATCGTCGAGTTCGAGGAGGACTTCCCGCAGGCCCGTGTCATCCTCCTCGAGCAGAACTACCGCTCCACCCAGAACATCCTGTCCGCGGCGAACGCGGTGATCTCCCACAACGACGACCGCAAGGACAAACGCCTGTGGACCGACGCCGGCCCCGGGGATCCGGTGACCGGCTGGGTCGCGGAGTCCGAGCAGGCCGAGGCCCGCTTCATCACCGAGCGGATCGACACCCTCATGGACTCCGACTCCCTGACCTACGGCGACTTCGCGGTGTTCTACCGCACGAACGCGCAGTCCCGCGCGATCGAGGACGCGCTCATGCGCGCCGGCATGCCGTACAAAGTGGTCGGCGGCACCCGCTTCTACGAGCGCAAGGAGATCAAGGACGCGCTGGC
This sequence comes from Brevibacterium sp. R8603A2, assembly GCF_023072605.1. Classification (NCBI taxonomy): domain Bacteria; kingdom Bacillati; phylum Actinomycetota; class Actinomycetes; order Micrococcales; family Brevibacteriaceae; genus Brevibacterium; species Brevibacterium sp. R8603A2. The sequence goes on along the minus strand of NZ_JALLGN010000012.1, from coordinate 23,888 downwards.
CTACCTGCGGGTCATCGCGAACCCCGACGACGACGTCAACCTGCGCCGCATCCTCAACGTCCCCAAGCGCTCGATCGGCGACCGCACCGAGGCGCTCGTCGGGGCGCTCGCCGAACGCGAGCGGATGAGCTTCGCCGCCGCCCTCGACCGCGCGGAGGAGGCCCCGGGCCTGTCGAGCCGCTCGCTCGGCCCGATCACCCGGTTCCGCGAGCTGCTCGCCGACCTCCGCACCACCGCGGAGGGAGCCCCGGTGTCGCGCATCCTCGAGTCCGTGCTCGAGCAGACGGGCTATCTCGCCGAGCTCCACCGCAGCACCGACCCGCAGGACGAGTCGCGGGTGGACAACCTCGCCGAGCTCGTCGCGGTCGCCGAGGACTACGGCCGGACGAATCCCGAGGGCACGCTCGACGAGTTCCTCGAGCAGGTGTCCCTGTCCTCCGATGCGGACCAGATCCCGGATCAGGACGTCGGCGAGGTCACGCTCATGACCCTCCACACCGCCAAGGGGCTCGAGTTCCCCGTCGTGTTCCTCACCGGGCTCGAGGACGGCACGTTCCCGCACCAGCGGTCCTTCAACACGAGCGCGGAGCTCGCCGAGGAGCGCCGCCTCGCCTACGTCGGCCTCACCCGGGCCCGGCAGAAGCTCTTCCTGTCCCGCGCGGAGACCCGCAGCATGTGGGGCCAGCCGACGTACAACCCGCCCAGCCGCTTCCTCAGCGAGCTCGGCGACTCGCTCGTCGACTGGGAGAGCACGGGATCGCTGAACACCTCCGGAGCCGACCGTGCGTTCTCCGGCGCCTGGTCCCCCGGTTCCCGCTCCGGCGGCGCGGGCTCCCCGGCGAACGGGTCCGGGGCGTCCGGCTCCCGCGGCGGTCGCCGCGGCGGGGCGCGCGCCGGGACGTCCCCGGGCGGGTTCCCCAACCGGATCCGCCCCAACCGCGAGGTGCCGCAGGTGGAGCCGGGCGACAAGGTCTCCCACGACTCCTTCGGACTCGGCACCGTGGTCGAGGTCGCCGGGGCCGGGGACAAGACCGTCGCCACCGTGGACTTCGGCTCGGAGGGCACCAAGCGCCTCCTCATGCGCTACGCCCCGGTCGAGAAGATCAGCTGAGGCGCGGACACAGCTCAGGGCCGGCACCTCTCGGGTGCCGGCCCTGAACGTCCGCAGATCCGCCGCCGGCGGCGCTCACGCGGTGGGGGTCAGTGGTGGAACGTCACTTCTCGTCGGCGCCGTCGTCGCCCACGCGCTGGTCGGCGGCGTCGCGGCCCTGCTGGATCTGGTCGTCGAACTTGCCGCCGCCCACACCGGAGGCCGCGTCGTGCGCCTTGTCGATGCCCTGATCGCTGATCTGCTCGCCCTTCTCGGTGTTGAGAGCGTCCTGTGCCTTGTTTCCCAGGTCTCCGAGTCCCATGGTGATTCTCCTTCGCTGTCGGGATCAGGCGGGGGTCCCCCCGCCCACGCATTCATCCTGACATCGGATGCGGGCGGCTGTAAACAGTCGATCCCGGGCACCGCTCAGACGTTGGGGACGGTGACGGTGAGGGAGAGCAGCAGGACGGCGACGAGGACCATCGTGGCCATGTCGACGCCCCGGGAGCGGTTGATCCAGATCTCGCCCCACGGCGACGGCATCGCGCGCAGGCCCGCGAGCGCGAGCGGACAGGCCGCCAGCGCGATCCCGCCGAGCCGGAAGTCGACGAGGCTCAGCGCCGCGGACGCGAGGATCCACAGCAGGCAGATGAGGAGCAGCCAGTCCCGGCGGGTCGGGTTCGAGTACCGGCGGCGCCAGTAGATCCAGCGCTTCGCGATCGGGTTGCGGCCCTTCGAGGTGCGGCGCAGGGGCGGGCGTCGCACCGCATGCCGTCGTGCCGGATCGCCGCTCGCCGCCGCGTGCCGGGCCGCCCCGGTGTCCCCGGGGGCGGCGTGCACCGGAACGTGGGCGCTGCGCGCGGCGTGCCGAGCCCCGGCATCCGCCGCCCGGGCCCGCGCCTCGGCGCGGGTGCGGGGCGCCGAGGCCGCGGACTGAGGATCAGTGGAAGAAATGGCGGGTACCCGTGAGGTACATCGTGAGTCCTGCGGCCTCGGCCGCGGCGATGACCTCCTCGTCGCGGATCGACCCGCCCGGCTGCACGACGGCGGTGACCCCGCCGGCGATGAGCACCTCGAGGCCGTCGGCGAACGGGAAGAAGGCGTCGGAAGCGGCGACCGCACCGCGGGCCCGCTCTCCTCCGGCGCGCTGCACCGCGAGGTGAGCGGAGTCGACCCGGTTGACCTGGCCCATGCCGACGCCCACGGAGGCGCCGCCGCGGGCGAGCAGGATCGCGTTCGACTTCACCGCCCGGCACGCGCGCCAGGCGAATTCGAGGTCCGCGAGCGCCTGCGCATCGGCGGCGGGACCGGCTGCCAGCGTCCAGTTCTCCGGGGAATCGCCGGGGGCCTGGAACACGTCGCGGTCCTGCACGAGCAGGCCGCCGGAGATCTGCCGGAACTCGGCCTCCGGGGCGGCGGGCTCACCGAGCTCGAGCAGACGCAGATTCTTCTTCCGCTGGAGCACCTCGAGGGCGGCAGGTGCGAAGGACGGCGCGGCGACGACCTCGGTGAAGATCGGGGCGATCGACTCCGCCAGCTCGACGGTGACCTCCCGGTTGACGGCGATGACGCCGCCGTACGCGGACACCGGATCGCACTCGTGGGCGAGGCGGTGCGCCTCGGCGACGGTGTCGGCGGTGGCGATGCCGCACGGGTTGGCGTGCTTGATGATCGCGACGGCCGGGGTCCGGAAGTCGTTCGCGGCGCGGATCGCGGCGTCGGTGTCCTGGTAGTTGTTGTAGGACATCTCCTTGCCGTGGAGCTGCCGGGCGTTCGCGATCCCCCCGGCACCCGGGGAGGCGTAGACCGCGGCCTTCTGGTGCGGGTTCTCCCCGTAGCGCAGATCCGCGGTCTTCTCCACGGCGAGCCCGAAGAACCCCGGCAGCGCAGCCGTGCCGGTCTCGATTCCGTCACCTGCCGCGGCGCCGCCTGCCCGGCCGGCGATCTCGTCGCTGCGGGAGTCCTGCTCGCCGAACCACGTCGCGACGGCGACGTCGTAGGCCGCGGTGTGCTCGAAGGCGGCCTGCGCCAGCCGGCGCCGGGTCGCCAGGTCGAAGCCCTCGCCCGCGGCGGCCTCGACGACCTCGGCGTAGCGGGCCGGGTCGGTGACGACGGCGACGCTCGGGTGGTTCTTCGCCGCGGCGCGCACCATCGAGGGCCCGCCGATGTCGATCTGCTCGACGCACTCGTCGAAGCCCGCGCCCGAGGCGACGGTCTCGCTGAAGGGGTAGAGGTTGACGACGACGAGGTCGAAGGCCTCGACGCCGAGCTCGGCGAGCTGGTCGAGGTGCTCGGGCTTGCGGGTGTCGGCGAGGATGCCGGCGTGGACGCGCGGGTGCAGGGTCTTCACGCGGCCCTCGAGGCACTCGGGGAAGCCGGTGAGGTCCTCCACCGGGGTGACGTCGACCCCGGCCTCGGCGATCCGGGCGGCGGTGGAGCCGGTCGACACGATCGTCACGCCGGCGGCGGCGAGGCCGGTGGCGAGTTCGGTGAGTCCGGACTTGTCGTACACGCTGATGAGTGCGCGACGGATGGGCCGTACGGCTTCCACGGGTTCTCCTTCGTTGGGTGCGGTTCAGATCCGGCCGGCGGGCGCCGGCACGAAGCCGGTGACGCGCCGCCCGGAGACATCCAGGGGGTGCTCGGCCAGGGAGGCGAGCAGTTCGACGATGCGTGCGCGCTCGACGGCGCGGATGCGCTCGTGGAGGGTGTCCTCGGTGTCGTCGTCGCGGACGGCGACCGGGAACTGGGCGATGATCGGCCCGGTGTCCACCCCGTCGTCGACGAGGTGGATCGTGGTGCCGGTGACCTTGACGCCGTGGGCGAGCGCGTCGCGCACCCCGTGCGCGCCGGGGAATGCCGGGAGCAGCGCGGGGTGGGTGTTGATGATGCGCTGGGCGAAGCGGGTGACGAACGTCGGGCCGAGGATGCGCATGAAGCCGGCCGATACCACCCAGTCGGGCCGGTGGGCCGCGACGGCCTCGGCGAGCGCATGGTTCCAGGCGTCCCGGTCCGGGTGGTCGCGGGGGGCGACGACGAAGGTGTCGATCCCGGCGCGCGCCGCCCTCTCGAGTGCTCCGGCGGAGGCGGTGTCCGAGCCGACGGCGACGATCTCCACGCCGCTCGCGGGCCCGGTCGCCGCACCATCGCTGCGGCCGGAGGCCGGGCCGGGTGCGGCCGCGCCGGCGGGATCGGGGACGACGAAGGCGTCGAGCACGGCCTGGGTCAGGCTGCCGGATCCGGAGGCGAGGAGAACACAGCGCACGCGGCCATTCTATGCCAGACTGAACGGGTGAGCCCCGTCGACCAGAAACCCCGCACCGAGCCCGACCGGACCGAGGACGCGGAGACCCGCGCGGCCGCCGCGCGCAACCGCGAAGGCACGATCCTCGCGCTGTTCTTCGGCGGGGCGCTGCTCGCCACGACGTTCCCCCTCCCCTATCGGATGGCCGCCGGCGTCTTCGCCGTCCTCGCCCTCGTGTGGGTGGTCCGCTACTTCATCGCCGGCGCCCGGACGAAGAAGAAGGGCAGCTGGATCGTCCTCGGGATCCTCGCCGCCCTCAGCTGCCTCTACATGCTGCTGGCGACCCTCGGCACGATCGCCATCTGGCCGGTGCAGGCGCAGTACGAGACGTGCATCCGCGAAGCGATCACCGAGCAGGCCTCCGTCGGCTGCACGGCGGAGTACAACTCCGGGCTCTCCACCTGGTTCGAGAAGACGACCGGACAGCCGTACCCCGGCTGACCGCTCAGAGCGCAGCGGGCCTCGATGCAGCGTGCGGCGCTCAGTCCGCGGCGCGGCCCCGCCCGGCCAGGCGCACCAGTCCCCAGCCGATCGCCGCTCCCAGTGCGATCTCCCCGGCCACCGCGAGGGCGAACAGCACCGGCTGCAGGCCGAACCCGGCGAGGCCCCCGGGGCCCACGGCCCCGGACGCGAACAGGCCGACGAACAGTCCCGCGAGCAGCATCTCGATCCCGATCACCGCGACCGCTCGCAGATCGACGAGGTGCCAGGCGGGCCGCCCGATGACCGCGACGATCCCGCACAGCACGACGGCGAGCGGGACGAGGACGAACGCCCCGGCCGGGTCCTGGGGCACCGCGGCGAGCACGGGGAACCCGGCGACGGGCACCTCGACCGCGGTGAATGGTGAGGCGAGCGCGCCGGAGGCGAGGACGACGCCCGCCCCGGAGGTCCAGGCGAGGCCGAGCACCACGAGTGTCGGGGCGAAGAGGAGCTGGACGGCGGTGAGGCCGACCGCCGCGGCGGTGGCATCGGAGTAGAGCGCGAGCACGGAGGCCGCCTGCTCCCAGCGCAGCGCGAGCGCGGCGCCGAGGGCGAGCAGGCCCACGACGAGCGCGGCGAGCCCCGCCCTCCGGAACACCGCATGGCCGGCTGCCAGCGCCTCGGCCCAGTGCGGCCCCGCCAGGTCGCGCACCCGGGCGCGCACCGGCTCGGCGTCGGGCCGCCATCCGAGGCCGAGCAGCACCGCGCTGCCGACGAGCACGATGATCCGGGCGAACCCGAGCACGCTCGCACCGATCGCTCCGAAGCCGAACGCGAGCACGAGGACGAGCAGGAGGTGGGTGCCCGCGAGCACGGACCCGGCGATGAGGCGCGGGCGGGTGAGCACCAGTGGGGCACCGGCGGCGGCGAGCCGCTCGTTGGCGTGCAGTGCGCGCCGGGTCCGGCGCGCGGCCTGGAGCACGAGCAGCCAGACGAGCAGCGTGAGCGAGGTGGGCGGCAGGGAGTGCCGATGCGTCTCGAGGTCGGCGTTCAGACCGTGGACGACGCCGAGCCCGGTGGCCGCCCAGGCGGCGATCGCGGCGAGCGGCCGCTGCTCGGCGATGCCGATGAACCACGCGACGGCGGCCAGGAGGAGAGCGGTGAGGACGAGCAGGAGGAGCACACGGGCGCTCTCGAACAGTCCGATGACGGCCGGGTGCCGCCCGATCATGCCCGGCGCCCGCCCGGAGTCCGCTGGTCCCTTCACCCATGCCATGATGCCCGAACCGTCATGGGATGTTGCCGCTTCGACACACCCCGGTCCGGGCCTCCGTGATAATTTTGATCCCAGTGTCCCATGCCCCCCGACAACTGTGAGGAACGGATCCTGATGAGCTCCGGAAGCAATCTCCCCCCTGGCTCCCCGGGCGATCCCCGCGGTCCGCAGGGCTGGCAGCAGCCCGGCCCCCCGGCGAAAGGCCCCGGTGGCGTGCCGCCGCGTCCCGGCTACTCGCCGCAGGGCGAGTCCGGCGGCGGCTGGGGACAGCCGGAGCACGGCACCCCTCCCCCGGCCTACTCCGCCTCGGGACCGGCCCAGGGGTCCCCTCCCCCGGCCTACTCCGCCTCCGGCCCCGGTATGGGTGCCGCCGGTGCGACACCGCAGCCGGCACCGGCCCCGGGTTACGTCCCGCCCGAGCAGCAGCAGGCGAAGAAGAAGTCGAAGCTGCCGCTCATCCTCTCGCTCACCGCCGTGGGCGTCGTCATCCTCCTCGTCGTCATCGGCGCGATCGTGGTGAATTCGGTCAACCGCTCGCAGTACGGGCCGGACACCGTCGCGCAGGAGTACCTCACCGCGCTCGAGAACCAGGACATCGCGGCGGCGAACGAGATCGCCGCGCCGACCGTGCCCGACGGTGCCAACGAGCTGCTCCTCGACCCGAAGTTCGCCGCGGCCTCCGAGGACGTCATCACCGACGCGACGGTGGAGAACACGACGATCAACGGCGACACCGCCACCATCGACGCCGTCTACACGCTCGGCGGCCAGCCGCACGAGCTCACCCTGACCGCGAACAAGGAGGGCCGCCAGGGCCTGTTCTTCGACAACTGGGTGCTCACCGGCCCGGTCCTGCAGACGATCGCGGTCGAGCTGCCCAAGATCGAGGGCGCCACGGTCAACGGCGAGGAATTCAACCCCGAGGAGGGCGGCCGCACCGAGTATGCGGTGATGCCCGGCACCTATGCGGTGGCGACCCCGGAGAGCAAGTACTTCCAGGCCGGATCGGATCAGCTCACCGTCGGCTTCTCCCCCACCGAGCAGCCGCAGCCGGCGTCGATGACCATCGACGTGCAGGCCACCGACGCGTTCAGCACCGACGTGCAGAAGGCTGTCGAGGACGCGCTCAACGAGTGCGCGAAGAAGAAGGACCTCGAGCCGGAGGGCTGCCCGTTCGGCATCGGCGGCACCGACTCGCGGACCGGCGTCGAGGCGCTCGACGACGGGGTGGACGGCAGCGTGGACTACACGATCAGCAAGCAGCCCAAGGTCTCCGCGACGATGAGCTCGGATCTGTCCGCCGGCTCCTTCTTCACCTCCTCGCTCGGCAAGATCGAGTTCACAATGGACTCCAAGACGCAGGGCAAGGGAGCGTGGACCGGCAGCGGTGACCTCAGCGTCTCCGGCTCGGTCGCGATCGAGGGGGACGCCGTCTCGGTCTCGTTCTTCTGATCGGCCCCAGCGCTTCGGGCCCGCACCTCGCGGGATGAATGCAGCGGCGGCCCCGGCCATTCGGCCGGGGCCGCCGCTGCGGTCTCGGGGAGCGCTGCCGCGCACGATGGTCCGCGGCCGCGGTCAGCCGACGGTGCGCTCCGGTGCCGCGATCCCGGCGGAGCGCTCGAACCACTCCGCGGCGGCGAGCACCCCGGCGTCGTCGAAGCGGCGGCCGGCGAGCTGCAGCCCCACGGTGCGCCCGTCGGCCGTGTACCCGGCGTTGACGCTCGCCGCCGGCTGCTCGGACATGTTGTAGGGCACGGTGAAGGAGATGTGCCCCATCGGCTGGTCGGGGTCGTTGAAGGGCATCGGCCACTCCGCCGTGAACGCGGCCACCGGCGCGACCGGGGACAGCACGAGGTCGAAGGGCTCGGTCGCCGCGACGGTCGCCTGCCGCATCGTCTGGATGCTCTGGTAGCAGCGGAGCAGCTCCGCGCCGGGGACATCGGCACCGGCGGTGCACCAGCGGGCCACATAGGGCAGGATCCGGCGCTGGTCCTCGATGTCGAGGCCGTGGTAGTCGACCCAGGAGCGCACCCGCCAGAACCGGTCGACGTCGACGAGCAGCTCCTCGGACATGAACGGCGCGATCCGGGTCACCTGCGCCCCGGCGTCCGCGAAGCGCTGCGCGGCGGCGTCGACGACGGCGGCCACCTCCGGGTCGGTGGGCATGCCGCACCCCGCCTCGGTGTGCACCGCGACGCGCAGGCCGCTGACGGAGAAGTCCGGCACCCGGTAGTCCCCCGAGTAGGGCGGGAGCTGGGAATAGTCGCGCGCATCGGGCCGTCCGATCACCGTCATCGCCGCGCGCAGGTCGTCGACCGTGCGGGCCAGCGGCCCGGCGCAGCGGCCCAGGTAGGGGGCGTCGAGCGGGATCCGGCCGAAGCTCGGCTTGAGGGTGGCGAGGCCGAGCCAGGTGCCGGGGAGCCGGATCGAGCCGCCGATGTCGGAGCCGATGTGGATCGGCCCGTAGCCGGCGGCGGCCGCCGCACCCGCCCCGGAGGACGAGCCGCCGGTGGTGAGGGCCGGGTCGAGCGGGGACCGGGTGATCCCGTGCCGGGAGGACACCCCGGAGGACAGCATCCCCCAGTCGGGCATCACCGTGGAGCCGACGATGATCGCCCCGGCCTCCTCCAGCCGCTCGGTGATGGGAGCGTCGTGGTCGGCGGGCTGCGGGTCGCCGGCGGCGTGACCCGAGGGCATCGCCACACCCTTCCGGGCGATGTTCTCCTTGATCGTCACCGGCACCCCGTCGAGCGCGCCGCGGGGCTGCCCGGAGCGCCAGCGGGCGCCGGATTCCTCCGCCCGGGAGCGCGCGGCGGCGAGGTCCTCGTGCCACAGCGCGTTGATCGTCGGTTCGCACGCGGCGATCCGTTCGGCGACCGCGTCGAGCACCTCGCCCGGGGAGAAGTCGCCGGCCTGGTAGCCGGAGCCGAGCTCCGCGGTGGAGAGGTCGGCGAGAGTGCGGGGGAAGGTCATGGTCGCTCCCTGGGGTCGGATCCGGCGTCGGCGAAGACTGCCGCGAGGGTCGGGGTGGCGGCGACGAGGTCGGCCGTGTACGGGTGCTGGGGGTCGGTGTAGATCTCCTCGACGGGGCCGGACTCCACGATCTCCCCGCCGCGCATCACCGCGACGTCGGAGCACAGGTGGCGCACGACTCCGAGGTCGTGGGAGACGAACACCAGGGTGAGCGCGTACTCCTCGACGAGGTCGGTGAGCAGGTTGAGCACCTGCGCGCGGACGGAGACGTCGAGTGCGGACACCGGTTCGTCGGCGACGAGGATCCGCGGTCGGCACACGAGTGCGCGTGCGATCGAGATACGCTGCCGCTGCCCGCCGGAGAACTGGTGCGGGTAGCGCTGCGCGGAATCGGCGTCGAGGCCCACCGCCTGCAGCACGTCGGCGACGCGGGAGCGCCGCTCGCCGGCGGCGACGCCCATCGGGACGAGCGGCTCGGCGATGATGTCGGCCACCCGCATGCGGGGGTCGAGGGAGGCGAAGGGATCCTGGAACACGATCTGCAGATCCTCGCGCATCCGGCGCAGCTCGGCTTCCCCGGCGGAGCCGACCTCGACGTCGCCCACGCGCACGCGCCCGCTCGTCGGGGTGTCGAGCCCGGACAGGATCTTGAGCAGGGTGGATTTGCCGGAGCCGGACTCGCCGACGATCCCGAACCGTCGGCCGGCGGGGATCGAGAGCGAGATCCCGCCGAGCGCGGGCACCTCGTCGGCGCGTCCGAACAGCGAGGACTTGGTCCGCCGGTAGGTCTTGACGAGGTCGGTGACCTCGATGAGCGGCGCATCGGGATCGGCCGAGGTGCCCACTCCCCCGCGCGTCGCCTCGCCGGCCGGAGTGCTCGTCGCCGCGCCCGTCGTGCGGCCCGGGTCGCTGTCCGTATCGCTGCCCGCTTCGGCGCCGGAGTGGTACTGCGCGGCGGTGGCGATGGTGAACAGGCGGCCGCGTGCGTCGGTGGCGGTGAGGTCGGAAGCGGCGAGGAGTCCGCGCGTGTACTCGTGCTGGGGGTCGGTGAAGATCTGTTCGCTCGTCCCGGACTCGACGAGCTCCCCGCGGTACATCACCATGACCCGCTCGCACACCCCGGCGACGACGGCGAGGTCGTGGGTGATGAACAGCAGCCCGGTGTTCTCCCTCTCGACCGCCTCGCCGATGAGTTCGAGGACCTGCGCCTGGACGGTGACGTCGAGCGCGGTGGTCGGCTCATCGCAGATGAGCAGGCGGGGCGAGTTCGCCAGTGCCATGGCGAGCATGACGCGTTGGCGCTGGCCGCCGGAGAGCTGGTGCGGGAAGGCGCGCGCGGCGGCTGCGGGGTCGGGCAGCCGGACGCTGTCGAGCAGCTCGACGGCGCGCTCCCGGGCGCGTGCGGCACCGGCGGTGCGGTGGATGCGCATGACCTCGGCGACCTGGTCGCCCACCCGCATGAGCGGGTTGAGGGCGCTCATCGGCTCCTGGAACACCATGCTCATCTCCCGGCCGCGGAGCCGGGCGAGCTGCGATTCGGACTGCTGCAGCAGGTTGCCGGAGCCGCCTGCGAGCGCGATCGAGCCGCGCGCGGTGAGCTCCTGGGGCAGCAGGCCCATGATCGCCTGCGAGGTCAGCGATTTGCCCGACCCGGATTCCCCGATCAGCCCGACGCGCTCGCCGGCGCCGATGGCGAACGAGGTGGGGTGGAGCAGGGTGCGCCCGCCGGCGCTGATCGTCAGGTCCTCGACGGCGACGAGCGGTGCGTCCGCTGTGCTGTCCGTCGTCGCGGGGCCGCCGTTCGCGGTGTCGCGGGCCGCGGGTGTGTGCGGTGTGCTCATCTCACTCCCGTCCTCGGAGCTTGGGGTCCATCCGGTCGCGCAGTCCGTCGCCCAGCAGGTTGAAGCCGAGCACGGCGATCGCGATGAACAGGCCGGGGAACAGTGCGAGCTCCGGCCGGGTGCCGAGGAACTGCTGGGACTCCTGGAGCATCCGGCCCCAGGACGGGGTGGGTGCCTGGGTGCCGAGGCCCAGGAACGACAGGCCGGCCTCGGCGAGCACGGCGAGCGCGAACGCGACCGAGCCCTGGACGACGACCATCCCGGCGATGTTCGGCAGCACGTGGCGCGCGGCGATCGCCGGCGCACGCCGGTTCGCAGCGCGCGCGGCCATGACGTACTCGGTGCTCATCACCTGCATCGTGCCCGAGCGGGCGACGCGGGCGAACCCCGGGATCGAGGCGATGCCGAGCGCCACCATCGCCGGTCCCGTGCCCGGCCCGTAGACCGCGGAGAACACGATCGCGAGCAGGAGCGCCGGGAACGCGAGCAGGAGGTCGTTGCCGCGCATGATGAGCCCGGAGAGGATCCCGCTGTTCGTCATCCCGGCGATGATGCCCAGCGGTACGCCGATGAGCATCGCGATCGCGACGGACACGATGCCCACGAGCAGGGTGATCCGGGAGCCGTACATGATCCAGGTGAAGGTGTCGCGGCCGTACCGGTCGGTGCCGAACCAGTGGTCCCCCGTCATCCCCTGCAGGCGGTCGTCCGGGACGGCCTGCGTCGGGTCGTACGGGGTCCACAGGTAGGACACGAGCGCCATGAGGACGACGATCCCGACGAGCACCACCCCGATGACGAGCGAGGCGTTCCAGCCGACCCGCTGCCGGGCGGGCGCCGCCGGGCCGGTCGGATCGGTGCTGTCCGGGTCGGTGCCGTCCGGGGCCGTGCGGTGCTGGTCCGCGCCGTGCTGGTCGGTGCTGCGAGGGTCGTTCCCGTTCGGGATCGGACTGCGCGGAGCTGACCCGGCCGTCGCGGCGGGAGCGGTGCGCGCCGCCGCCGACGGTTCGGGAGCGGCGGGGTCCGGGTGCTGCGGTTCGGGGGTCATGCGGCCCTCCTGACACGCGGGTCGAGCACGCTGTAGAGGAGATCGACGATGAGGTTGAGGAGCAGGACGAGGACGACGAGCACCATGACGATGCCCTGCACCGTGAGGAGGTCGCGGTTGGACACGGCGCGGACGAGCTCGGAGCCCATCCCCGGCAGCACGAACACCTGTTCGATGACGACGGCGCCGATGAGCAGCGTGGCCAGCTGCACGCCGGCGACGGTGACGACCGGGATCGCGGCGTTGCGCAGGCCGTGCTTGACGAGCGCGCGGCCGGCGGTGAGCCCCTTGGCGCGGGCGGTGCGGAGGAAGTCCTCGCGCATGACCTCGAGCACGGCCGAGCGCACGTAGCGGGTGAGGATCGCGGCCTGCACGAGCGCGAGCGCGGTGACGGGCAGGACGAGCCGCTCGAGGAACTCCCCGATCCCCTCGATCGGGGCCCGCCAGCCGCTCGACGGGAACCAGCCGAGGCCGAGCGAGAAGATCATCACCAGGATGATCGCGGCGAGGAAGTTCGGGATCGCGATGCCCACCTGCGAGGCGCCGGAGATCGCCACGCCGGCGGCACGGTTGTGGAACACCGCGGCGGCGGTGCCGAGCGGCACCGCGATGAGCAGCGCGAGCGCCATCGAGGCGATGACGACGATGAGCGTGACCTGGATCGAGTCCGAGATCACCGGGGTGATGTCGGCCTCGGTGACGTAGGAGCGGCCGAAGTCGCCGATGACGACCCCGCCGATCCAGTCGAGGTACTGGACGACGAGGGGGCGGTCGAGCCCGTACTCGGCCTCGAGCCGGGCGACCGCCTCGGGTGTGGCGTTCGTGCCGAGCGCCACCTGCGCGGCGTTGCCGGGCAGCACCTGCATGAGGGCGAACACGATGATCGAGGCGATCCAGGCGGTGAGGAGGAACTGGAGCACCCGGACGAGGACATAGCGCAGCATCGGTGTCAGGATCCCGCCGTCAGCTCCACGAGAGCGTGGCGATCGGGAACGCGTCGGACACCCAGTTCTCCGGCAGGCCCTGCACCGCGGGGTCGGCGACGATGAGGTTGGGGAAGAGGAAGGCGAAGCCGGCTCCGGCGTCCTCGGTGATCGTCCGGGCGACCTCCTTCATGCCCTCGACGTACTCCTCCTCGGTGCCGGCATCGGCCTGCGCGGCGAGCTCGTCGATCCGGGTGTGGTCGTAGCCGGTGTAGGACCCCTCGCCGAACACGGTGAGGATGTCGCGTGCCTCGACGTGGTTGATCACCGACATGTCGTAGTCGTGGTTGGTGAAGGTCCGGTCGAGCCACACCGCCGGGAACTCCTGGGACTCGATCGTCGCCGACAGACCGGCCTCCTCGAGCTGGGACACGACGATGTCGCCGATCGCGGTGGCGTACGGGAGGTTGGGCACCGCGAAGCGGATCTCCTCGCCGGCGATCCCGGCCTCCTCGACGAGCTCCTGGGCCTTCTCCACGTCGTGCTCCCACACCCCGGTGAGGTCCTCGTAGTAGGGGTCGGTGGGCGGCACCATGCCGCCGATGAGCGTGCCGTAGCCGCCCCAGGCGGTGTCGAGGATCGTCTGCTCGTCGATCGCGTAGAGGACCGCCTCGCGCGCCTTCTGGTCGGCGAACACGCCGTCGGCGTTGTTCATCGAGAGCACGACCTCACCGTTCGAGGTCCCCTCGATGACCTGGAACTCGGTGGACTCGAGCTCGCCGGCGAGCTCGGGGGCCTGGAGGTTGCCGATGACGTCGACCTCCCCCGAGCGCAGCGCATTCGTCGCGGCGACGGAGTCGCGGAAGTACTTGAAGGTGACCTCCTCGAGCGCCGGGGCCTCGCCCCAGTAGTCGTCGCGGGCGTCGAACACGATCTCCTGGCCGCGGGTGAAGGCCGAGACCTCGAAGGGTCCGGTGCCGACGGCCTGGTTCGCGAGGTCGTTGACGGCGTCCTCGCTGAACACCGCACCGACGAGCGAGGCGAGGTCGAACAGCCAGCGGTTCGAGGGCTGGGTGAGCGTGATCGTCACGGTGGAGTCGTCGGGCGTCTCGATGCTCTCGACGATGTCCATCTTCGTCTTGAGCTGGTTCTGCCAGGCGTCGGACTTCACGCGCTCGTACGAGAACTTGACGTCGGAGGAGGTGAACTCGTCCCCGTTGGAGAACGTCACCCCGTCCTGCAGGTCGAAGGTGTACTCGGTCCGGTCCTCGCTGACCTCCCAGCTCGTCGCGAGCGCGGGCTGGAGCTCACCGGACTGGTCGATCCGCACGAGCGATTCGTAGACGTTCTCCATGAGCGCCTGCGGGATGGCGGCACCGGCTGTCGTGGTGAAGTCGAGGTTGACCGGCTCCGCGGTGTGCGCGACGACCATGTCGGTGCGGGACTCGCCGCCCTCGCCCTCACTCGTGCTGCTCGCGCCGGCGCTGCATGCGCTCGCGGTGAGCGCGATCGCGGCGGCGGCCGCCAGGGTTCCGATGACGCGACGATGTCCCATGGATCTCCTCATTCTCACTGTGCCCGCGGCGATGCCGCCGCTGCCGGGCGCACCCGAGTGCCGAACGATCGTTCGGCCAGTCTGGATCACAGTGTAGCGGAGATCACGTCCTGGTCAGCAGGGTGATCGCAGAATGTCGGGCCGCCGCCGGCGCTCGCCGTGCGGACAGTCGACGCCCGCCGTCCGGACGGTGTGGGCAGGCGGCCGGCGCAGCCTCAGCGCAGCGCCGGCGGGAGGTCCGCGGCGAGAGCGGTGAGAGCGAGGAACCGGTGGGACCGGGCGTTCTTCTCCGCCGCGGTGAGCTCTGCGGCGGTGCGCTCCTCGCCCTCGGGGACGAAGATCGGGTCGTAGCCGAAGCCGTTGTCCCCGCGCGGCGAGCGGATGAGGCGGCCGGTGAACCGGCCCCGGTGCACCCGCTCCGCCCCGTCGGGTCCGACGTAGGCCGCGGCGCACACGAAGGCCGCGCCGCGGTGCTCATCGGGCACGTCGGCGAGCTGGTCGAGGAGCAGCCGGAGGTTCGCGGCGTCGTCGCCGTGGCGGCCGGCCCAGCGGGCGGAGAAGATCCCGGGCGCCCCGCCGAGCACGTCGACGGCGAGCCCGGAGTCGTCGGCGATCGCCGGCAGCCCGGAGGCCGCGGCCGCCGAGTGCGCCTTGAGCAGGGCGTTGGCCTCGAAGGTCACGCCGGTCTCGGCGACCTCGGGCAGGTCGAGGTCGGCAGCGGTGAGCACCTCGACGTCCTCGCCCAGCGCCTGCCCCAGGATCGCGGCGAGCTCGACCCGCTTCTTCTCGTTGCGGGTCGCGAGCACGAAGCGCCGGGTCATCAGCGCTCCAGCGGGGCGGCGAGCGCGGTGCGCTGGATCTCGGTGAGCCGGGCGCAGCCGGTGGTCGCGAGGTCGAGCATGGTGCCGAGCTCGGTGCGGTCGAACGGCGCGCCCTCGGCGGTGCCCTGCACCTCGACGAAGGCGCCGGAGCCGGTCATCACGACGTTCATGTCGGTCTGCGCGGTGGAGTCCTCGACATAGGGCAGGTCGAGGACCGCGGTGCCGTCGACGATCCCCACGCTCACCGCGGCGACGGAGTCGGTGAGCGGGTCGACCGCGGCGGGGATCCAGCCGCGACTGCGGCCGGTGGAGATCGCATCGGCGAGCGCGACGTAGGCCCCGGTGATCGCCGCGGTGCGGGTGCCGCCGTCGGCCTGGAGCACGTCGCAGTCGAGCTGCAGAGTGTTCTCCCCGAGCGCCTTCATGTCGACCACCGCGCGCAGCGCGCGGCCGATGAGGCGGGAGATCTCGTGCGTCCGGCCGCCGACCTTGCCCTTGATCGATTCGCGCGCGCTGCGGGTGTTCGTGGCGCGCGGGAGCATCGCGTACTCAGCGGTCACCCAGCCGCGTCCCTGGCCCTTGAGCCAGCGGGGCACGCCCTCGGTGAGTGAAGCCGCGCAGAGCACCCGGGTGCGCCCGAACTCGACGAGCACGCTCCCCTCCGCATGGTCGAGCCAGCCGCGGGTGATCCGCACCTCGCGCAGCTCGTCGACTGCGCGTCCGTCGGGTCGTGTCATCGGGTCTCCTCGAAGGTGGGCCGGCCGGCGGCCGGGATGGGGTCGATGGTCCAGGCGCCGCCGGGGGCGGCGACGCCGATCGGGCCGGCGAATTCGGCCGCGGCTTCGGCGCGCACGGTCCCGGTGTCGGTCCACGGCGGGATGTGGGTGAGGACGAGCGCCCGTGCCGCGGCCGCGGTCGCGACCCGGCCGGCGCGCAGGCCCGTGAGGTGGATGCCGCGCACCGTGTCGCGGTCCTCCTGGAACGCCGCCTCGCACAGGAACACGTCGGCGTCCCGGGCGGCGGCGACGAGCGCCTCGCACTCGTCGGAGTCCCCGGAGTAGGTGAGCACGCCGCCGTCGGACCCGGTGACCCGCAGGGCGTAGGCCTCCACCGGGTGATCGACGAGGAAGGACTCGATCGCGAAGGGCCCCACCTCGAAGCGGGCCCCGGGCGTGATGTCGTGGAAGGCGAACACCGTGGTGAGGTCGGTCTCGTGCGCCTGCTCGGCGCACGGGCTCAGCCCCGGGTCGGTGTGGTAGGCCGCGGCGAGCCGCCGCTCGGTGCCGGCCGGCCCCCACACCGGGAGCGGGGCGCGCCCGCCGCCGGGTTCCCCGGTGGTGAAGAAGTGATCGGGGTCGTAGCAGCGATGGACGTAGAGGCCGGTGACGTCGAGGCAGTGGTCCGGGTGGAGGTGGGTGAGGACGACGGCGTCGATCTGGGCCGGAGAGCAGTGGGCCTGGAGCGCGCCCAGCGCACCGCTGCCGAGGTCGAGCAGGATCCGGTGCGTGCGGCCGCCCGCCTCGGCTTCGAGGAGGTAGCAGCTCGCCGCCGAGGTGGGTCCGGGGAACGAGCCCGAGGTGCCGATCGCGGTGAGCCGCATCAGGGGTCCTCTTTCTCGGGTGGGGTGAGGGAGTCGAGCAGGATCCCGGCCAGGCGCTCCTGCGCCCAGGTCAGGAAGTCGTACACGGTGACGAGCATCGCCTCGCTGTCGGGCAGCTCCTCCTCGCGGGCGTAGAGGTCCTCGAGGTCGGCGTCGGTCTCGAGACCGAGCCGGCTCGCGACGACGAGCCGCACATCGGTGAGCGCGGTCAGCCATGCGCGCTGCGCGGGACCGTCGAGCTCGACGCGGCCGCTCGCCCCGAGCGAGTGGAGGGCGATCCGGAGATTGGCGAGCTTGGACTCGCGGAGGTCGAGGTCGGTGAGGCGGCGGAACTCCGCGGAGCGCTCGGGATCGTCGGGGTCGACGTCGGGCAGGAGCCGCAGGAGTGCGGGGTCGGTGGGGCGCTCGACCTCGCCGCCCATCCCGACGAGCCGGGCGAGCTGCTCGGCCTCGCTGAGCTCACCGGCGTCCCGTCCCTCGTCATGGCCGAGCAGGGCGGCGGTGTCGGAGAACACGGAGACGAAGACGCTCTTCTCCGCGCTGCTGAGATCGAGGCGGGCGGTGCCGCGGGGTCCGGGGGTGATCTTCACTCAGGAGTCTCCCTGGTCGGCCCGGCGACAGGCGGCCCACAGGCCGAACCCGTGCATCGCCGCGGTGTCGCGCTCCATCTGCTCGCGGGAGCCGGTGGCGACGACGGAGCGGCCGTCCTCGTGGACCTCGTACATGAGCTTCTCCGACTTGAGGCGGGAGTAGCCGAAGTAGCTCTGGAAGACGTAGGTGACATAGCTCATGAGATTGACCGGATCGTTGAACACGATGGTCACCCAGGGGGTCTCCGGCCGGGTCCCGGTCCGGACCTCGACCTCAGGTTCCAGTACGGCCTGGGAGCCCGCGGAGGTGGATGTCACCCGTCCACTGTAAGCGATCCCGCGCAGCTCGACGGCCCGGAAGTGTGCAATAGGATCGTCCTTATGAGTGATCTCACACCCTCGTCGCCGTCGACGGCGCTATTCACCGACCACTACGAGCTCACCATGCTCCAGGCCGCGCTCGCCGCGGGCACCGCGCAGCGACGCAGCGTGTTCGAGGTGTTCGGCAGACGGCTGCCGCACGGTCGCCGCTACGGTGTGGTCGCCGGCACCGGTCGGATCCTCGAGATGCTCCGGGACTTCCGCTTCACGGGTGAAGAGATCGACTTCCTCCGCAGCACGGGCGTCGTCGACGCCCCCACCCTCGACTGGCTCGCCGACTACCGGTTCAGCGGCACGATCCGCGGCTACGCCGAGGGCGAGGTCTATTTCCCCGGATCGCCGCTGCTGTCCGTGGAATCGAGCTTCGCCGAGGGCGTCGTGCTCGAGACCCTCATCCTGTCCGCCCTCAACTACGACACCGCGGTGGCCTCGGCGGCCTCCCGGATGAGCGGCGCCGCCGGGGACCGGCCGTGCGCGGAGATGGGCTCGCGCCGCACCCATGAGGCCGCCGCCGTCGCCGCCGCGCGCGCCGCCGTCATCGCCGGTTTCGCATCGACGTCGAACCTCGAGGCCGGGCGCCGCTACGGCCTGCGCACGATCGGCACCTCGGCCCATTCCTTCACCCTCCTCCACGACACCGAGCGGCAGGCCTTCGCCGCCCAGGTGGACTCGCTCGGGAAGGACACGATCCTCCTCCTCGACACCTACGACGTCGACACCGCGCTCGACACCGCGATCGAGATCGCCGGCCCGGAGCTCGGCGGGGTGCGGCTCGACTCCGGCGACCTCGGGATCCAGGCCCACGAGGTGCGCGAGAAGCTCGACGCGCGGGGGGCGCGGAACACCAAGATCACCGTGACGAGCGATCTCGACGAGTACGCGATCGCCGCGCTGCAGGCCGCCCCGGTCGACGCCTACGGGGTCGGCACCCGCGTGGTCACCGGCTCCGGCGCACCGACGGCGAGTCTCGTCTACAAGCTCGTCGCACGCCAGGGAGCCGAAGGCACCTGGGTATCGGTGGAGAAGGCGTCGAAGTCCAAGGCCTCGCACGGCGGCATCAAGCAGGCGGTGCGCAGCTACGACGGGTCGATCGCGACCGAGGAGTCGATCGGCGTTCCCGCTCTCCCGGCGGACTTCGACGGCCGGGCGCTGCTCGTCGACCTCGTCGTCGACGGGGAGATCGACGACGCGTTCACCGGGGCCGAGGGCGTGCGCCGCGCGCAGGTGCGGCACGCGGAGTCCGTCGGCGAGCTGCCGCGCTCGGCGCACCGCCTGCAGGACGGCGAGCCGGCGATCCCCACGGTGTACTACTCCGGCTGAGCCGCCGGCTCAGGAGCGGCCGACGAACCAGGCCTGGAGCTTCTTGATCCGGGCCTGGATCTGTGCGCGGCTCGCCTGCGCGACCGCCGGCCCGCCGCAGGCGGCGCGGAGCTCGACGTGGATCTTGCCGTGCGGCTTGCCCGTACGGCGCGCCCAGGCGCCGACGAGGCTCTGCAGCTGGTTCCGCTCCTCCTTGAGCGCGCGGTGCTCGAGCTCGTCGCCGGTGTCGGCGACCGGCCCGGGTCCGGCCCCGTTGGTCTTGCGCTTCGTCTGCTCGGCCTGGCGGGTGCGCAGCAGCGCGGTGACCTGGTCGGGTTCGAGCAGGCCGGGCAGGCCGATGAAGTCGAGCTCGTCGTCCGAGCCGACCGCTCCCCCGGCGCCGAACTCGCCGCCGTCGAACAGCACCCGATCGAACGACGCCTGTGCGTCGAGGGCCTCGAAGGCCCCGAGCAGGTCGTCGGGGGCGGACTCCGACTGATTGGCGCGCTCGAGCGCCTCGTCGTCGAAGGTCACCGTGCCGTCGTCGTCGGGGTCCGGCTTCCGATCGAGCGCGTGGTCGCGCTCGGCCTCGAGCTGGTTGGCCAGTGCGAGGAGGATCGGCACGCTTGGGAGGAAGATCGAGGCGGTCTCCCCACGCCGCCGGGCGCGCACGAAGCGGCCGATCGCCTGCGCGAAGAACAGCGGGGTCGAAGAGGAGGTGGCATACACGCCGACGGCGAGCCGCGGCACGTCGACGCCCTCGGACACCATCCGCACGGCGACCATCCAGCGGCGCTCGGAGTCCTGGAACTCCTCGATCCGCCGGCTCGCCCCGGCCTCGTCCGACAGGACGACGGTGACCGGCTCCCCGGTCAGCTCCGTGAGGCGCTTCGCATAGGCGCGCGCGGTCTCCTGATCGGTGGCGATGACGAGCCCGCCGGCGTCGGGGACGGTGCGGCGGACCTCGGTGAGGCGCCGGTCCGCGGCGGTGAGCACGGCGGGGATCCATTCGCCCCTGGGGTCGAGCGCGGTGCGCCAGGCCTGGGCGTGGATGTCCTTCGTCGCCTCGGCGCCGAGCACCGCCGACATCTCGTCGCCGGTCTTCGTCCGCCAGCGCATCTGGCCGGAGTACGTCATGAAGATCACCGGGCGCACCACGCCGTCGCTGAGCGCCCGGGAGTAGCCGTAGGAGTAGTCCGACTGGGAGGTGCGGATGCCCTCGTCGTCGGGCGCGTACTCGACGAACGGGATCGCCGAGGTGTCGGAGCGGAAGGGCGTGCCGGTGAGCGACAGCCGGCGCCGGGCGGGCTCGAAGGCCTCCCGGATCGCCTCGCCCCAGGACAGGCTGTCGCCGGCGTGGTGGATCTCGTCGAGGATGACGAGGGTGCGCGCGGCCGCGGTCCGGTTGTGGTGGAGCACCGGCTTCGCCGCGACCTGCGCGTAGGTCACCGCCACACCGTGGAAGCCGACGCCGTGGCGGCCCTGGCTGTTCTTGAAGTGCGGGTCGAGCCGGATGCCCACGCGCCCGGCGGCGTCGGCCCACTGCGTCTTGAGGTGCTCGGTGGGCGCGACGACGGTCACCCGGTCGACCTTCTGCTGGGCGAGGAGCTCGGCGGCCAGCCGGAGGGCGAACGTCGTCTTGCCGGCGCCGGGCGTGGCGACGGCGAGGAAGTCGCGCGGTTCGGTGCGGAAGTACTGATCCAGGGCCTCGGCCTGCCAGGCACGCAGCTTGCCCGCGGTTCCCCACGCGGCGCGTTCGGGGAATGCGGGTGGCAGGTGCTCTGCCGCTGAGGTTCCCGGGACCCTCTGCGGACCCGTCATCTACTCCTGGGGTCCTTCGGGCATCGTCTCGAAGATCTCCTTGCACTTGGGGCACACCGGGAACCGCTCGGGGTCACGGGTGGGCACCCACACCTTGCCGCACAGCGCGATGAGCGGGGTGCCGGTGACCATGGACTCCATGATCTTCGCCTTGGGTGCGTAGTGGGAGAAGCGCTCGTGGTCGCCGGGCTCGACGAGCTGCTCCTGGGCCTGGCGCTCGATCGTGGCGGCGCCGCCGGACTGCGGAATGGTTTCGGACATGCCCCCATTCTAGGACTCCTAGACTGGAGTGCATGTCCGACGACCCTCGCCCCACGCCCGCCGGCCACCCGCCCGCCGCACCCGTCGACCCGTCTCCGGCGTCCCCTGAGGCGCGCCCACCAGGCCGTTCCGCGGCCGTCGGGGACCCGGGGTTCGTCGACGCATACCGGGGTCTGGCCGCGGAGATCTCCCGGGGTGTCGCGGTTCTCACATGCCTGCGCGCCGGGAAGCCGCAGGCGATCACCGTCGACTCGTTCCTCGACGTGTCATGGGACCCGCCGACTATGGCGGTGAGCGTGTACAGCGGTTCGCGGATGATGGAGGCGCTCGAACGCGCCGACTCCTGGGCGCTCAGCGTCCTGTCCGCGCAGCAGAAGGGGACGGCGCAGTGGCTGGGCGAGCCCGGGCAGCCGCTCCACGGCGTCCTCGACCCGGTCCCGACGTTCCGCTCCCCCGGCGGGCTGCCGATCGTCGCCGAGGCGCCGGTGTGGTTCGAGCTCGCGCTGACGCAGCGGCTGGAGGTCGCCACGCACACACTCATCGTCGGCGAGGTCCGGACATGCGGAACGGCCGGCACCCGGGGCACCGGCCGTCCGCTCATCCGGTTCGGGGAGGGGTACGGGACGTTCGCGCCCCGCGCCGGTTCCTCCTAGGGCTCCCGGGGCCCGGGGCCCGGCCGCGTCGCCGCGATCGCTCCGCACTGTTCCCCACCTACGGGGTCTGCGGGAGGGGTACGCCGGGCGGTACGCGGCTCAGACGACTCCCTGGGCCCGCATCGCCTCGGCGACGCGGACGAAGCCGGCGATGTTCGCCCCGGCAACGTAGTCGCCGGGGGTGCCGTACTGTTCGGCGGCGGCCGCGCAGCGCTCGTGGATGCCGGACATGATCTCGTCGAGCTTGTGCTCGGTGTAGGCGAAGTCCCAGCTGTCGCGCGAGGCGTTCTGCTGCATCTCGAGGGCGCTCGTGGCCACGCCGCCGGCGTTCGCGGCCTTACCGGGGCCGAACAGCACGTTGCCCTCGGTGAAGATCCGCACGGCGGCCGGGGTGCACGGCATGTTCGCGCCCTCCGCCACGGCGACCACGCCGCCGGCGACGAGCGCCCGGGCCGAATCCTCGTCGAGCTCGTTCTGGGTGGCGCACGGCAGGGCGATGTCGGTGCTGATCTCCCACACGTTGCCGTCCTCGACGTAGCGGGCGCTCGAGCGCTGCTCCGCGTACTCGGAGATCCGCAGCCCGTCGGTGAGCTTGATCTGCTTCATGAGCGCGATGTCGATGCCCTCGCGGTCCTCGATGTAGCCCGAGGAGT
Organism: Brevibacterium sp. R8603A2; assembly: GCF_023072605.1. Classification (NCBI taxonomy): domain Bacteria; kingdom Bacillati; phylum Actinomycetota; class Actinomycetes; order Micrococcales; family Brevibacteriaceae; genus Brevibacterium; species Brevibacterium sp. R8603A2. The sequence goes on along the minus strand of NZ_JALLGN010000012.1, from coordinate 1,376 downwards.
CCGACATGCCGATGACCGTGGCGCCGAGCGCCTGGGCCTTCTCCGCGGCGTGGATCGCCACGTTGCCGGAGCCGGAGACGACGACGGACTTGCTGCCGAGGTCGATGCCACGGACGGCGAGCATCTCGCGGACGAAGAACACGAGACCGTAGCCGGTGGCCTCGGTGCGGACCATCGATCCGCCGTAGGCCAGCCCCTTGCCGGTGAGCACGCCGGCCTCGAAGCGATTGGTGATGCGGCGGAACTGGCCGAACAGATAGCCGATCTCGCGCTCGCCCACGCCGATGTCGCCGGCCGGCACGTCGGTGTACTCACCGATGTGCCGGTAGAGCTCGGTCATGAGCGACTGGCAGAAGCGCATGATCTCGAGATCGCTGCGCCCCTTGGGGTCGAAGTCGGAGCCGCCCTTGCCGCCGCCGATCGGCATGCCGGTGAGCGCGTTCTTGAAGGTCTGCTCGAAGCCGAGGAACTTGATGATGCCGGAGTTCACCGTCGGGTGGAAGCGCATGCCGCCCTTGTAGGGGCCGAGCGAGGAGTTGAACTCCACGCGGTAGGCACGGTTGATCTGCACCTGGCCGCTGTCGTCGACCCAGGGCACCCGGAAGATGATCTGGCGCTCGGGTTCGCAGAGACGTTCGATCGCGGCGAGCGAGAGGTACTCGGGGTGCTTCTCGACGACGGCTCCGAGGGAGTGCAGAACCTCGTGCGCGGCCTGGTGGAACTCGGACTCGCCGGGGTTCCTCCGCAGGACGGTGTCGAAGATCGGCTGAAGACTGGTATGCAAGGACATGAGTGCAATGATATGCGGTCGACCGATTGGTCCATCACCCAGCCCATCCCCCGAGACTCCCGCCCCTCCAGAGGTCGATATCCGAAGGTTCCTGAGAGCGGAACAGCCGATCTGTGCAAGGTCACCGTGGCCGACCGGAAGCCCCGCGACCGACCCGCAGCCCGGGACGCGCCCTCAACCGCAGAGACAACGCACTGACACCGGGTAGCGCACTCGCCGGCCAGCAACGAGGGATCTTGGCGAGACATCGGCATCCGGAGTCGAGGTGCCCGCGATGCGAAGCAGGACCGGAGCACATTCGGGGAGCCGGCAGCATCAAGGAAGACACCACGAATGCTGGGAGCTGCATCCGCGCCCCAATGGACGTGATGGGTGGCGGGACCCGCAGGGTTCACGGACCGAAGATGGTGCCGACCCCGGGGCGACGAATGGCAGCCACCGGAACCCGCGGTTCCGGGCTCTCCTATCGGTGGGTGGTGCTTCGTGGGTGAATGCGCGAAGGCACACCCCGACCGGGGTGTGCTTGGTGGTGAATGGGCGAAGGCCCCGGAACACTGGGTTTCGGGGCCTTCGCTCGTGAAGAATA